>JBDTLV010000107.1:0-17786 GCA_039934615.1 Tahibacter sp. | reverse complement strand
CCACGCCCAACGCCGAGGTCAATGCTTTCCAAGCCTCCGCGTCCGGAACCGCGACCGGAGCCTTGACCTGCATGATCGCCCCGCGTTGTCCGCGGAAGTGCTTGAGGTAGACCTGCAAGATGAGTACAAAACCCGCCCATCCAGATGTGACTTCTTCCAACTGATCGTCCCAGTCGACCGTGCTCGCAAAAAGGCTATGGACCATGCGGACGAGGCACACACCGCCTGCGCGCGCTTCAACGTTCCACTCCGTTGCCATGGGTGGCGCGTCACCCCAAGCCTCGTCCTGCTGTGCGGCAAACATCCGCGGCGGATCCCAGGCCGTCAGGGTTCCCCGGATATCTATGTCCGGGGTGAAGTGATAGTTCACGGCGACGGGCTTCCCGTTGCTCTCCTCGATCTCAGCCGGCACGAACCAGGACGAAATACCCGGCCCGGTGGCGATGGCCTGCCAGACTTCCTCCGGTGTGCCGAGGACTTCGAATTCGATCTGGACCGAACGGCGCCCGGAGGGTTCTTTCTTCACGCTCATGATGACTCCTCAGGCTCTGATTTCCGCGTTAGGGGGTGCGCCACGACCACCAGGCGATGCGCGCGGCCGTCGGGGGCGGATTCATCGTGGTACTTCGAAACAAGCTTCGTGATGGCCTCAGTGAGTTCGGCGCTGAAAGCGGCCCGGTCCTCTGGCGACCGGAAACGCACTTCGGCGTCCACCGCCAGGGTCGCCAGGCGTTTACCCGTCTCTTTCGCACGACGAACGAGATCGCCTACTTCGCGGACGATCTGAGCGCCCAGGGCAATGAGATAACTCGCGGACAGCCGGTCAACTTCCCGATTGGGATCAATGGCGACCGGGCCCAGGGCGCCCGGCGAAACCACATAGGAAGCCGCCGTAGCCACGAGCATGCGTTCTGTCAGCCCGCCCCACTTGCGTTCCTCGGCCAGCCGCACCAGCCCGTGCGCCTCAAGCGCGTGCAGGCGGTAATTGATCTTTTGCCGGGTTAGGCCGACTCGCGCGGCCAACGTCGCCGCCGAAGCAGGTGCGGCCAACTCGGACAGGATTCGACTACGCGTAGGCACCAAGGCCGCTGCTGCTGCTGCCGGATCGTCAATGACGTGAATATCGAACATGACCAAAAGGCAGCTTTGACAAATATTATTGTCAATGTTTGATCACGGCATTCTTCCGGAATCAGCCGGAGCCAGCCTTGGCGGCCGTGACCGGCGCAAGGCTTTCGTTCGTCCCATTCCCCTTTCCCAGGAGTAGGATGCATGTCGACAAGATGCCAAGGGTGGCGCCAATGAAAATGTTGCTCGAAGCCTGCCTCGCTGCCGCTTTGCTCGGCCTTGCCTCTGGGGTGCTGGCTGCTCCGACGATCGAGCTTAGGGACGGTAGCCGCATTGAGGGCGAGATCCAGAGCATCGAGAATGGTGTGTACACCGTGCTCTCCCCCATCATCGGAACCGTGCATGTCGCGCAGTCGAACATCGTGCGGATCGTATACAGCGGCGACGCCTCGAATGCGGCGGCTTCGGGAGGAAAATCGTCAGCGCGCGACGACGCGGTGACCCTCGACATTCAGCAACTGCAAACACGCCTGGCGCAGGATCCAGCGGCCATGCAGTCGATCATGAGCCTCCAGTCCGACCCGCAGATCCAGGCCATCCTGAGCGATCCGGCCATCCTCAAGGCCATTCAGGAGGGGGATTACATGAGCCTGCTCGGCAACGCGAAGATCCAGTCATTGGAAAGCAACGAGGGCTTGAAACAACTGCTACAGCAGCAAGCGCATTGACCCAACAAGGGGCCAGAGTTAACTCGATATTCGTTTCAAACGAATAATTGCTCTGGCCACTTTGTTGGAGGATCAGAATCGAGGCGGCAAGCCGGCATCTGATCGCTGGGACGACAGGCATCGACCGAGTCACACACGCGGTTGGCTCCCTCGGTGCCGACGTCTTCCGTCGTGCGTTCAAGCGTCACTTCGGCCGGTGCACGTCGCTTGGTCTTTTGCAGATGCGCCGATCGGCCACGATCTCTCAGTCCATGCACGATTCGTCGACGTGCCCTCCCACTTCAGTCGCCGCTTCTCCGGTTTCACGCAACGCTGCTTGGCAAATTCGGCATGGCCACGGATCATCCGTTGGTGGACACCTACAGCAACGCTCATCGCATCGAACGCATCGCCCGTATCCTGTATCCGACGGCAGTAGCGCTGGTCGCTTACGCAAGCTTGTGGGTTGCGAGTCTCTTCGACGAACCCCCGGCCATGTCGCCGACCGTCCTGCTAAGTTTCGTCACCTTTGTGGTCGTACTGAGCGAGGCGATTCGCTGGTATTCGCACTGGCTGGAACCTCGCTGGCCCTGGTACGCGCGACCGCGCGCTCGCCTGATCCGACAGCTGATGGGATCCGCCGTGATCGCCATCGTCTACGCTTTCGCGATCTACGTGCCGCTGAAACTGCTGGAGATTCGCAACGGTTCGAACGACACCCTGGAATGGCCGCATCTGGCCGTGACGGCTCTGATGGCGCTTGTTTTCGCGTTCGCGCTGAACGCGTTGTCGATCACGCTCGATTTTTACACCAGTTGGCAACGCGCGCAGCGCGATGCGCGGCAACTGGAAGAGCTGATTCTGCGCGCGGAGCTCGACGCGCTGAAATCGCAGATAAATCCACATTTCCTGTTCAACAGCCTGTATACCGTGCAAGGCCTGATCCCGCGCGAAGCGGTTGCCGCTCGTGCGCTGATCGTGGAGCTCGGCGATGTCATGCGTTATGCGCTCAGTCACGGCAGTCGCGACTTGGTGCCGTTGGCCCGTGAGTTGGAGTTCCTGGAAGCGTATCGGGCTCTGCTTCAGGCGCGGCATGGCACCGGAATCCGCATCGAGATCGGGCCGATGGATGGCGCCGAACAACTGCAGATTCCGCCGATGAGCCTGCAGGTCCTGGTCGAGAACGCGGTGCGACACAACCGCACACGCGAGGACGAGCCGCTGGTGGTGCAACTACGTCGAGATAATGCATTTGTGGAGGTTTCCAATCCGCTCAGGCCGCGCCACAGCGCTAACCCCGGCGCCGGAACCGGACTCGCGAATCTCGACCAGCGCTATCGGCTGCTCGGTGCCGAGAGTATCCGAATATCGCAAGACGGCGGCTGGTTTGTCGTGAAAGTGGGGTTGCTTCCGTGCGCGCCTTGATCGTCGAGGACGAAACGATTGCTGCGCAGACGCTGCGCGAGATGCTCGCGGAATTCGCTCCGGAACTCGTGCTGGAATCGTCGGTCGCGTCGATATCGGGCGCTATCGCGCGTCTTGCGCAGCCGCCACCGCCAGATCTGGTTTTCATGGATGTGCGCCTGTCCGACGGCATGTGCTTCGAAATCTTCGACGCACTGCCGGCAGCTTCGCCGGTGATCTTCACCACTGCCTACGACGAATTCGCGCTCCAGGCGTTCGAGGCATTCGGCATTGACTACCTGCTCAAACCGATTCGACCCGCACGCTTGGCAGCGGCGCTGTCGAAATGGCGTCAACTCATCGCACAGGGCAGAAAGCCGGAACCGCTGCCTGCGGCGGCGACGCGACAGTATTTCCATGCCGCGCAGCAGTACCGCAAGCGCTTGCTCGTGCAGTCGGGCGACACCCTGATCTCGATACCGGTCGCGGACGTCGCCTATTTCCACAAAGCGCTGATAGTCCGTGTGGTGACCAATACGGGCCGCGCCTATCCCGTCTCGCAGAGTCTGGATGAACTGGAACAGACACTTGATTCGGCGCAGTTCTTCCGTCTCAACCGCCAGGTGCTGGCGCGAGCGGAAGCGATCTCGCAGATCAGCCGTGGCTTCAAGGGAAAGCTCGATATACGCCTGCAACCCACGCTGACCGAAACATGCACGGTCAGCCAGGAGCGTGCGGCTGAGTTGCGTGAGTGGCTGAATCGCTGATTGCGCCAGCTCGTTCCGTGGGCTCGCGCACAACGCTACCGCTTTCGACGCCCAAAAATCCGGTTTCGGGTCGAATCCGCACGCGGAGATTTTTCCCAGTGACGATGCTGAGCGCTCTCCCCTTTCAGGAAACCCGCTCATGCGCACATACACCCCAACGAAGGCCCGTCGTCGAGTCTTGCCGGCACTCGCTATTTCGTTGCTGTGCTCCGCTGTCGCTCCCGTCTTTGCAAGCGATGTCGTCCCAACCGCTATCCCTGACACGCGCCCTCTTGTTGAGGCGCTGCGCGCGCAGGCCATGCCAATCTCGCTCAATGACGGCGTGCTCGGCGGGACGGGCGCCGAATGGATCGCCAGGGAGAGCCTGAACACCCAATTCGTGCTGGTTGGCGAGGATCACGGCATGGCCGAATCACCGCATTTGACCCAAGCCCTGTGGCAAGCGAGCAATCCCGTCCGCTTTGGACATTTGGTTATTGAGACTGGACCGCGAGCCGCCTCCGCGCTGGAAGAAGCCGCGAAGACTGGGGGGAAAGGTATCGGAGCGTTGCAGGCCCGATTCCCCACTGCCATTCCGTTCTTCGATTGGCGCGAAGACGGCGCGATGGCTTCGGCTGCGGTACACGATGCGCTCAAGCCCGGCGCGTTGTGGGGCGTTGATCAGGAATTCGTCTTGTCCGGACGCATGCTGTTCCGCCAGCTCTCCGTGCTCGCGCCGAACGCTGCAGCGCGTGCGCTCGCCAACGATTACGCGAGCCGTGACGATGATCTGTACCGCCAGATGGTCGCGCAACGCGATCCGAATGCGGCGCTGCTGACGCAACTGAAGCCAGATGATTTCGTCAGCCTGCGACGCGCGTTTGCCGGCTCCCCGAACGCTTTGGAATTAATCAGTGATCTCCAGACCAGCGCTGCGATCTATCGCGCCGATCACGACGGCGACGCATCGTCGAACACTTCGCGCGCTGCTCTGATGAAACGCAACTTCATGCGCGCCTACCGCAGCGCGCAACGCAGCGATTCCACATTGCCGCGCGCACTGTTTCGCCTGGGTGCATTCCACGCTGGCCGCGGACTGAGCCCACTGGGCGTGTTCGACCTCGGCAACCTCGCCTCGGAACTCGCGCAAAGCAACGGCAAGAAATCACTTCATCTGCTGGTACTTGCAACCGGGGGCGAAGCCAACCGCTGGTTTCCGTTCGCCCCCGAAGAAACCGCCAAACACTCTGCATACGACGCCGCCGCAGAACTGGGCATGATCGGCGCGCAACCGCTGCTAGACGCCGCAGACCGAACACAGTGGACCCTGATCCCGTTGATGCCCCTGCGAACTCGCGCGGAATTGCGCCGCGCCGGCGGCCCGAAATTCGAAAGCCTCGTCTACGCTTACGACGCGGTAATTCTGGTGCCTGCTGCGCGGGCTGCGACGAGATATGACGAGGTATCGCGATGAACGCGATGTTCTGCACGCCTGTCAATCCAACTGTGTAAAAACCGACTAAGTTACATTGAGCCAGAATCTGTTTCGGGAAAATTCTTCCGTCGGCTATGGACTCGGCGGGCTCTTGGACCGAAATGGATTCCACCCTTTCGCTGCGAGTGCGGTCCACGCGGTCGCACCAACATGGGGCCAGTGATAGTAGTGAAAATCGTCAGTCGCGCTAGTAGGCGACACTGCAAGTCCAGTACGGAGTTCTCCCTGCCTCGTCGCGTACAACAATCCGCTTGGTGCGAAGTCGTTGCTCAAGTTCTCCAACAGTCGCGCAGCGTCCCTGCCTCTCCCAAGGACTCGATAAGTGAGAGCCCCTTGTGCGGTGCCCTCGATCCAGACGCCATCGCGATCCGAATTGAAACTGAATCCATCTTTGACACCGTGTACGTGTTCTGCATAAGCAAGCGAGCGCCGCCATTGCGGCGGAGTTTCGGAAATCAGCAGTGCCCAAAACTGTATATCCAAAGCCGAAGTGCTCCTGTTTGGCGTGGTGCCATCAGGCATCGTCCCAACCAGAAAGTGACCGTCGGCGGGTTCCCATTGAGTCCCGACGAAGTCGCGAGCCTCAATGGCATAGCGTTCCCAATCTCCCGACGAATCGCAGCGGGCAAGCCACGTGAAGGCAGCGGCCAGATCGACGTTGTGTTCGGTCGACTTCCAAGTGAGTGCACTCAGATGACCGTCAAACCCATACACCCCACCATTGAATCCGATCCCCGTGGTGCTGTGCGCATTCTTTATTGCCCACCGTCCGAGCTTTCTCGCCCCTTCGCACCATCGGGGATCGTTGGTGCGATCAGAAAGCGTTAGAAACGCTAGCATTGTCCAAGCAACGTTGCCCGTCGCTGTACTCATCTGATAGCCGTCTTGTAGCCATCGGTTCTGTTCCTTGCTCCACCAACCGTTGGCTTGAGGCGTTCCCTTCACAGCGCCAGCCGCATAAGCGTTGTAGAGCCGCGCATCAATACCCGTCGCGGAATTCACAGCAGCAAGGAGCGCGGCACCGACACGTTCGGCTTGCCGATCGCGATTGCAGGCGACCAGTGCAATGGTCGCGAGCGCATTGTCATAGACGAAGGCAGTCGTTGCCATGGAAGGCTCTTCGATCGGGCCGCCTTCTTTCGCATCGAAGCTGCGCAGGAATACGGCGCTGTCGCGCGAAATTGAGTCGACTCGCGCTGCCAAGGCGTTACACGCGCGCACCGCAACCTCTTTGTTGCCATCCGCTGCGGTCGCCTCAGCGGCACCATCGGCCTCCATCAAAATCACGGATGCGGCAAAGAAAAGTCTGCCGAGCAATATCCCAGATCTCACGCCAAATCGCCTATTTGCATCATACATTGCTCCAAATTGACCCAGTCGCTTACCGAGGGACGGCTTTGGCCGTGTCCGTCCAATTCCCTCGATAGAAGAAACGGGGGCAGGAAATTCCATCGTCAATATTTTGCAGTTGTCCACTTCATCAAGTGTGCCAGACGCATCGCCTCTCTGATCGGACGCGGAGGCGAGGATCGTGTTGCCATCACTTTCCGAAGGCTGGATGCGGATTTTAGCATTCGATGGCCCTGTCAATGAGATGCCACATGGCCGAGTTGAGTTTGGAGACTCGCAATCGCTGCAGCGTTTTGGAATTCAGACAATCTGCGGCCACGGAAGAACCACGAGATCGACAGATATCGGTACGATTGCGGTCTCTTGCCCAGCGAATTCAAGCGCTGCTTCGCCGGTTGGAGCGATCGACATTGCAATCGTTATGATCCGCACACCGTTACCAGCCTGCAAACGCAAATGGGGTTCACCGTACACCGGCTCATTCAACGCACCGGTGCGCCACGCCGGCACTTGCGTGCTCGTCACCATGCCGACCCAACTGTATGACCGAGTGAGTATTCAACGCTGTTTTTGTGCGCGCAGCCGTTTCCAAAACTATGCATGGCGGGCAACTCCGCCACGTCTTGCTATGGTGGTTCGACGTTGGGCTCGTCGTAGCGGTGTATCCATGAGGCGCAAGATATGAGCGCAAACGACTCTCAGCCGACATTGCAGATCCGCGCCGTCACTGCCATGGACTTCGTAGCGACGACGCTCGTCGGTTTGCTGTTTCTCGTCGCGAGCGTGCGCTTCGGCGGCTCGGTGGCGGGTGACGAACTCGATCCCTCGTGGACCATGGTATTGCGCTGGGCAAGCATGCACGGGCTGCGCTGGGGTAGCGACATCGCGTTTACCTACGGCCCACTCGGCTACCTCTACCCGCTGAACGCCTGCGACCCGAACCGCTACGGAGCCTTCGTCGCAGCGCAGATCGCGCTCGCTAGTGCGGCGGCTTTTCTGTTTGCGAATGGCTGGTTCGTACAGCGCTGGCCCGAGCGCATCGTCGTGGCGGCCGCCCTCATCTTCGCCGCGCCATTGCTTTACGCCGATCCGGTCTGGTTGGCCATGCCAGCGTTCACGCTCGTCGGCATGCATGCACACGCCGTCGCCGGACGCCGGCGCGCGCTATGGCTTCTGATCGTGGTTGCTGCGCTGTACGCATCCACCATCTTGCTGATCAAGATGAGCACTATGCTGCTTATCGTGGGCTGGTGGCTCGCAGGAATCGTCGTTCTGCTGTGCACGCGGATGCAGCGCCACGCGGTCGTCTGGCTTTTGCTCGTTCCGATCTGCTCTCTTGCATTGTGGATATTGAGTAATCAGCGCTTTGACGACATGCTCCCCTTTGTCACTACGGTACTCGAAATTTCCCGCGGTTACACCGCTGCGATGGGCACTTTCCCCCCGCTCCGGTTTGATCTCTACGGATTGGCCGTGATGGGTTGTTGCGGCGGCGTCGGGATGTACGCAGCATGGCGTGCGCGTCGCGACTTCTCGCGACTTGCAAGCCTCGCGCTATGCGGCCTCTCACTATCCATTGCGTGGCGTGCCGGCTTCACGCGCGCCGACACGCACGTCGCCATCTTCGCGCTGACGGCATGGCTCGCGTTGCCGCTGTTGTCGACGATGATTCCAGTGGCGTCGCTATGGCTGCGCGTGGCGATTCTGGGCCTGGCCATGGCAGTCGTGCCGGTTGCCGATCGAACGGTAAATCCCGGCAGCAGTCACCGGGGCGGAGACATGGCGGTTGCAAGCCTGGGCGTGCTGGTAAACAACGTTGGTCTGCTTGTGCATCCCCTAACCTACCGACCCGCACTCGACGCGGCGCTGGATCGGGAACGCGCTCGGCTCGATATGCCGCAGACGCGCGCTATCGTCGGCAAGCGAAGCATCGATCTCCTCGGCACTCAGCAGGGCGTGGTCATCATCAATGGCTTTGCCTACCGACCCTCGCCCGTGTTCCAGGGCTATGGTGCATATACGCCGCGTCTGCAACGCTTGAACGCTGCCGCCTACAGCGGCCCCGACCGAACCGACTTCGTGCTTCTGGCGTATTCGCCAATCGATGGCAACCTGCCTACCAGCGAAAACGCACTCGCATTCACTACGCTGTATCTGAATTACCATCCCATACTTGTGGAAAAATCCTACCTGCTGTTGGAAAGGAATCTCGCGTCCGTGCCGCCCCACTCACCGACTGAGGCCGGCTGGCAACACGCCACATGGAACGAATGGATCGACCTGCCCACCATGTCAGAAACCGTAGCAGTCCTGGCGGTGCGTTCGGAGCTCTCCGTTGCAGGCAGCGCCATGGCAACCTTGCTGCGCGAGCCCGGGCAGACTATAGAGTTGGAACTCGCCGACGGCACGATTCAGCGCTTCCGGCTGGGACGCGGCGCGGCGCCGGGCGGGTTCCTTGTATCGCCGCTCGTACAGTCGCTTGACGACTACGTGCGCCTGTTTGTCGGCGCCGACCTATCGGTGGTTCGACGGTTCCGTCTGATGCCGCAGAGCGATGCGATGCGCGCCCTCTTCGCCGGCGATGTCCAATGGCAGGTGATGCAGCTGCCACGCCGGCCCCGGTTGGAACTGCCGCCGACGATGCTCGCCGCGCTCTTTCCCGGATTCTCGCACTGGCCGCAAGCCTGGACCGCTGGCGTCCGCACCGTGGAAGTCGACGGGCATCGCGCCTTGTTCATGCACAGTCCTTCGCAGCTGACCTTCAAACCCGGCGCGGGCACCTATGTCGTCTCCGGCGAAGTAGGCATCGTCCTCAACGCATTCACGAGTGCCGGCTGCAGCGGCGGCGACGGCGTCGAGGTCCAGGTTTCCGGCCGCTCAGGCGCGAAGTTCGCCTATCCATACAATCCGTTTGCCGATCCCGAACTGCGCCCCGCGCGTCGCTTCGAACTCGGCCCAGTGGATACCGGTCCTGATGGAGTGCTTTTGTTGGACATGGCACCTGGAGCAGCGAACAACAGCGACTGCGACTGGTCCTACGTGCGCGATGTCAATATCCGAACTGCCGAGGACGCCGAGCTCCTGCACAAGCGTCAAGAGTCTGCTCACAACAAAGACCAGCGCCAACATCAGCGCTAGGCGGTCGCGCTCGGCGGGTCGCAGAATCGTCCAGGATGCTCTGCGCGAATCTCCGCGAGCCGCGCGGTCGCCGCGGCAAGCGTGGCCGCAGAGGAAAGGCATTGACTGACACTCGCCTTCGCGCTTTCCCCGATCTGTCGCGCATAAATCGGGTCATCGGCCAGCTGCCTGAGGTACACGGCCGCCTGATCGATGTCCGGCTCTGCCCAGTGCTGGCCTTGCCAGGCCGGATATTCGCCCTCCTTTACCGGGACCAACGAGTATCCGACGAGGCAACTGTTGTCCGCGTCCATGAATGCGAGGTTGCCGGAATACGCCGTCGCCACGACCGGTTTACCCATCAGCATGCATTCGGCCATCCCCAAGCCCAATCCTTCGGAGCGGTGCAGCGAGATATAGCAATCGCAGCATGCTTGTAGGGCCCACATCGCGCGGCGGTCGAGAAATCCATCGCGTACTTCGATGCGATTGTCGACTGCAGCGACCTTGGTCAGCATCTGCAGCGCGTCGGGGAACTGCTCGCCGTTGGTCGTCTTGATGAGCAGACGCACGTCGCGACGACCGTCGGCGAACGCACGACGGAACGCAGCCATCGCGCCTTCAGCGTTCTTCCGCGTTACGAAGGAATTGAAATCGAAGCTGAAAAGGCAAAGAAACACGCCTTCCGCCAATCCGAACTGGCTGCGCGAATAGTGCTCGGGCAAATCCACGCTGAGTGCTACCGGTACGATGCGTACAGGCTTGTGCGTGCATGCAGTGATCGCGTCGCGCACGAACGGCGAGGTTACCCATATTTCGTCGACGATGTCGATCGCGCCGTGCCATTGCTCAGGGAATTTCTCCAGTTCCCAGAACCAGCAACCGATGTTGTACCGTCCGGCGAAGACCGCATCCCCCAATTGCTGATGCGCAATCGGCATCTGGTCCGCGTTGATGCAAAACAAGTTCACGTCGTAGCGGCATTCCTCCGACAAAAAGCGCTGCATGCTGCGATCGTCCTGCCGGCTCGCGACGCCGGTGTCGAAATTACGCACGACAAACGGCACTCCTCCACCTTTCAGTGCATGCGCATAGCGGCGCAATACCTCGGCGACGCCGAATTCACCGTGTGCATAGCCCACCAAATTGATCCCTGTCTGTTCTGGCGGGCTCGATGTCGGAGCGACGACGGCGAGACGTCCCGCAACGCGCTCAAGCCGATGGCGAAACCGATTTCGCGTAATCGCGGGGATCACGGCGTAGACATGAAGGGCCAGACGAAAGTGACAGCTCCAATTGATCACGTCCAGGCATGCGGACGCTGCGCGCGATATGGCTCCAGACGCGGAATACCATTGCACCACGCCGGAAGGCGCGTCATCGGCGTCGCGCACCACCAATGCGCTGCGCGCCTGATCGAGGTGTCGCTCCGGAATTCCCATCTCCCGCTGGGCCGCTCGAGCGAACCAGCGGATGAACCCACGCCTGCCTTCGGCGTGTCCAATGGCGAATGCCTGCTGCAGGTCGGTTCGCATTTTCCACACGGCATACATCAGGCGCGTCACGGGGGCGTCGACGCGCACGGGCAGTTCATCGCAGGGGAGGTCGTACAACCGCCTGTCCATCGAGAACGGGGTGGGTTGTGGCTGTGCAGCACCTTTGTCGAAATAGCGTCGATAAACGGCGCGTACGGGATCGCAAATGGTTTCGCCATCGACGAATCGGCCGAATGCGTAAGGTTTGGCGCGGTGTACGGCATGACCGTTTGCGGCCAGACGACCGAGATAGTCGTCGTACAAGGGGCGCAGTTTTCCGATTGTCGCTTGTGTGTGGCGATTCTGGTGCTTGGAGAATTGCGCAGGCCGATCGACATCGACGCCGCTGAAATGCACAAAAGCGAGTCGCTGGTTGCCAGCATACCAATGCAAACCATGCCGCACCACTGGACGTTGCGACAAATTCCAGTATGCGAGGTTGTACCCAGGATCGCGCAAAATATGCACATCAGGAAACAGGCCCGGCACGAGGTCGACCCATTTCTGGTCGGTGAACAGACCCTCGGCAACGTCACTTGACGCACCAAATTCGAGGCGGTCCGCCCACCACGCGATCAGGTGGTCTACGTCGGCGTGAACGCCGATCGCCACGAATCCGCAGTTGTAGGTGCCGCTCGTCAGGATCTCGCGCTCGCCGGGCTGTCGATCGTCATCGACGGGCTCCACAAGGTGCGGTGTGAGCACCGCCAGCGCGCCGTCTGCGAACGCGGCTTCGACCTCGGTGAGCGGGTCGACGACGAGAACATCGGGATCGAGATAGATGATGCCGACGTCAAGGTGCCGTCGACGCAAATGGGCGAACGCGTACGGCTTGATGGCCGTATTGAATTCCATGATGTTGTAACGAAATGCGAACGCGTCAAAATCCGGCAGGGAGAGCGCTTCAGCGGAAATGGTAGTGAAAGGGGCCCCGACGAGGGCAGCGTCGCCTTCTTCCCGGTCCGCGAGTATCAGATATCTCGGCGCGTCTGGATAAAGCGCTGCGATCGACTGCATCAGCGTCGTGGCATAAGCCAGATAGTTGCGCGAGGCGATCGTGAAAAATACGGGAGTTCCATGGCACGCCAACAGTTCCGAACGTCGTTGCCGGGCCGCCTCGTTGCGAGATTGCTCCAGTCCCTGCGCATATTCGAGCGCTTCATCGCGACTTTCTTTTAGCGACTGAGCATATTCGATTGCGCGATCGCGATCGTCGGCCAGTGATCGGGCGTAGTCGGAAGCATTGCCGTGCTCGCGCTCCAGCATTTCGACGGTTTCTTGCATTCGTCGGGCGTGCGCGGCTGCCTCCGCGATGCGGGCATCACGCGCATCTATTTCGGCGGCAAATCTCACCTGCATGTCCGCGCGTAGGCGTTCCCGCCTTGCCTCGATTTCGACGGCGCCGTCGCGATCCTGCTCCAGCGATTTGGCATAGTCGGAGGCATCGCTGCGTTCGCGCTTCAGCGCTTCGATGGATTCCTCCATCTGTTGCGCGTGCACGGTCGCCTCCGCGATGCGCGAATCTCGCAAGCCTATTTCGACAGCAAACTGGGCGTGCATCGCTACTGTCTGGCGCTCTCGGCCGGCCTCATTTTTGACGGCATCGCTGCGTTCCCGCTTCAGCGATTCGATGGATTTTTCCATCTGTTGCGCGTGCACGATCGCCTCCGCGATGCGCGAATCTCGCAAGTCTATTTCGACAGCAAACCGGGCGTGCATGTCCGCGCGTTCGATGTCGTGTTGTTGCGCAGCGGCGTCGGCGTGGTGGCGCAGCTCGCCGAACACTCGTTCTCTGGCGACGATGAAGGGACCCAAGACGGCTTCGGCCATTGCGATCGCCTTCGCCGCATCGTCGAATGTCGCGAAATCCGACTGCGGTTCCGCGACGGACCGCTTCAGCCCAGCATAAATGTCCGCACAGATCCCGACTCCGTCGTTCGCGGGATTGCCCGTTCGGTCGCTTCGAGCACCCGTCTCGATGAAGTCGTCGATTGCGCTGTCCACACGCTGCCAGTTCGGCCAATCGACGCCGAGCTGCCGACCCATGCGCGCAAATTCCGCAGGCCAGTCGACAAGCACCCGGTCGAATTCGACGAACGTACGTGCCTGACCGCGAGTGAATTTTTCCGCCGCCAGCACATAGCGCAGCCACACCGCGACGCCCTGTGCATGCGGCAACGAGTTGCCGCTGTCGAGCTTGTGCTCGCGCACTTCCAACGAGATCGCGACGGCATCGGGGTGGCGAAACGGAAGCACGAATCTTGGCACGATCGACGATTGGCGCATCGCTTCCGTCCAGAGCGGAAGAAACAGCGAGATGCGTGGATCCTTCAACACGAACAAAGTCGAGGTGGGGTATTCGTCCGCAAGGAGATCTCGCATGCGATCGATCCATTGTCGCGCAGAGGCACTCACAAACCAGTCAACCTGAACGTTCACCGGCGAATAAAGGTCTGACCCGAGCGTTGCCAGCATCTCGTTGTGCAAGGACTGGACCGCTCGCGATTCCCAATGACCCCGTTCGTTGCCGATGTCGGCAGGAATCAGATCGCGGGCAAGCTCCGCACCCAGAAGATTGATGATCCGCGTAGTCACCGATGTGCCGCTGCGATGCATGCCCGCGACGATAATTGCCGTTCTATCCATTGCCACTTTTTTCTGTTCTTGCCTCATCCGTTCAGGAGCGTGCGAAAATAAGTGATCGTTTCCCTGAGCCCCGCGTCGAGCGACACTTTGGGTTGCCAGCCCAGCGCCAGCCTGGCGAGATCGATATCCGGTCGGCGTACTTTGGGATCGTCAGGCGGTAGCGGGTGATGGACGATCCGCGCTCGGCTGCCGCAGAGCCGTATCACGCGTTCGGCGAGCTCGTACATGCTCAATTCGGCGGGGTTGCCCATGTTGACCGGACCGGTGAATTCTGCCGGCGTATCCATCGCAGCCAGCATACCCTCGATCAAATCGTCGACGTAGCAGAAGGAGCGTGTCTGGCTGCCGTCGCCGTACAAGGTGACGTCGTCGCCACGAAGCGCCTGGACAATGAAATTGCTGACGACGCGGCCATCGTCGACATACATGCGTGGACCGTAGGTGTTGAAGATCCGCACCACTTTGATCTCGAGATTGTGTTGCCGGCGATAATCAAAAAACAGCGTCTCAGCGCAGCGCTTGCCTTCGTTGTAGCAACTGCGCATGCCGATCGGGTTGACCCGGCCCCAATAGCTTTCGGGCTGCGGATGCACTTCCGGATCGCCGTAGACTTCGCTCGTTGACGCCTGCAAGATGCGGGCACCCCGGCGCTCGGCGAGCGCGAGCATATTCATCGCACCATGCACGCAGGTTCTCGTCGTCCGCACCGGATCATGCTGATAATGCACCGGCGATGCCGGGCAGGCGAGATTGAAGATGCGATCGACCTCGACGTCGAGCGGCAACGTGACGTCGTGATCGAGCAGTTCGAAGCGCGGATGCGCCATTAGCGCCGCAATGTTCTTGCGAGTGCCCGTGTGGAAATTGTCGATGCATAGCACATCGTCACCACGCCGGATCAGCGCATCGCACAAGTGGGACCCGAGAAACCCCGCACCTCCCGTCACTAACGTTCTCTGCCCACTCTGCCGCATCTAAGGTGTGTTCTTGTTTCGTGCTGAAGCAATCAACATACCAAGGCCGCTGCAAGCTGTCGATCCGCTAAGCTTGCGTGCCATGCGCCCACATCTCCCATGACCACCGCCGTGCCATCTCCGAACCGCTCACGTATGCGATCCTTGCTGGCGCCGCTGATCCTGACCTTGATTTGTCTCTTCGTTTACAACGCGAACCTGCGGCAGATCGGCGCCGGAGACACCGTGTCCGCACGCTACCTGCCGCTGACACTTTGGCACGATGGCGCACTCAAGGTCGGCGCGCGCGCAACTCTGTTCGCGCATGGTCATCCAATGGCTCTGCCGCGTTTCCGGCCAGCGAACGACGATGGGAAAGCGGTCTACTTCGAGCCGACGGCCTATTGGCTGATCCGCACGCGTAACCACGAGCTGGCTTCCTTTTATCCCGTGGTGACGCCGCTGCTCGTGGCGCCGCTTTACCTGCCCGCGGTCCTCTGGCTTGACGCCCACGGGTGGGAGCAGCCGCAAGTCGACCGGGTCGCGGAGTGGATGGAGAAGCTGGCAGCGTCGATTCTGGCCACGGTCGCCAGCGTCCTCGTATTACTCATGCTGCGTCGTGAGGGCAACCGGTGGCACCTGCCGCTCGCCCTCGCGTTTGCCTTCGGCACCAACACCTGGATGATTTCCAGCCACGCGCTGTGGCAACACGGGACTGGGGAGTTGCTGATCGCGCTGGCCATGCTGCTGGTGCTCACTCGTGCGAGCGCGGCGCGAATCGCGTTCGTTGGCGCCGTCTGCGTGCTGGTAGCCGCCAATCGTCCGCCCGACGCGCTGATTGCCGCGGCGATTGGATTTTTCGTCGTGTGGCGGGATTGGCGAAGCGCGCGATGGCTGATCGCCGGCGCCAGCGTCCCGATGGTGGCCCTCGTTTACTACAACATGGGCTTTATGGGACATCTCGCCGGCGGTTACGGCGTGGTGAAGCCGCCGCTCAATTTCTTCCAGGGCGACTGGTCGGGCTTGGCGGGATTGCTGGTTAGCCCGACACGCGGCCTGCTGGTCTTTTCGCCGTTCCTGGCGTTTGTCGCCGTAGGACTGATCCAGCGCCTGCGATCGCCCGACACGCGAGCACTCGCCGTGGCACTGGGTCTTTCGGTCGTCGGTCAGATTCTGCTGTACGCACAGGGCGATTGGCGTGCGGGCACCTCGTGGGGGCCGCGCTGGCTGACCGACGTGTTGCCGATCCTGATATGGATGCTCGCGCCCGCGCCGCTCGTGCTGCGTCCCGTCGCACGCGGCCTGTTCGTCGCGGCAATCGTTGGATCCGTGGGCGTGCAGGCAGTAGGCGCGTTCTGGTACACAAAGACGAGCGACGAACTCATTTATGCGGGAGACCCGGCTTCCATGCACGGCGCGTGGAATCCGCTAAATTTCCCATTCGTTACCGAGCTGATGCATCCGCCGGCGCCGGGCGAGCTTCTTTGCGATGCGATGGGTACCGTCGACCGGATTGGGGAAACGCGCCTGCCTTCGCCTGCAAACCTGCCAGAGCTGGCACCCGGCGCGATACTCGAAGGCTGGGCGCTCGCTTGCTCGCGCACGCCCGCTCAGTTGTTGCTGCTGGTGAATGGCGTCGTGATCGGTACGACCACGCAGTTCCTGCCGCGCGTGGACGTCGATGAGGCCATGCGCACGCACGCCCCCTCGGGCTGGCAGATCACTGCAAATTCGTGGGGCGTGGCGCCTGGTGAGCAGGTACTTCAGATCGCTGTTCGCGTCGAACCGCGTAGCGATTTCCGGATCGTTCGCGAACAACGCGTGATCGTGCAGCCGCAACCGCTCGCGACGTCCGGTTCGGAACCACAAGCTGAGCTGTTGCCATCGACTCTGGAGACGATGGCGATACGCGCAAGATCGCTGCTGCGCGACCATCAAACCACGTACGGCGCCTGGCTGACCTCCCATACCAAGGGTCCGCGCTATCTGGAGCCGCAGCAGGAACTCAACACGTTCCTGACCTCGACGCTCGTCGACCTCATCTCGCCGCTTGCGCGACGGCAAAGTCTTGACGTCGCGCTGGAACATGCACGTGGCCACCTCGCCGCGCAAATCGAAAGCGACGGCCTGGTGCGCTATCACGGCCTGCCGGACGGCCCAACGATTGGCACGCTGAGTTGCGTCATCACACCCGACGCAGACGATACGGCCCTGGTGTGGAGAATTGCTGGCCGCGGCGCCAGTGATCCCAGGCGGCAACCGATGCTGGACGTACTGGCCCGCTATCGTGACGCGAGGGGTCTCTATCGAACCTGGCTCGCGCCGCGAAGGGACTATCGCTGCCTCGATCCTGGCAGCGATCCGAACCCGACCGACATCGCCATCCAGTTGCATGTGTACCTGATGCTGCGCGACGTCGATCCACCCTCCGCGCGAACGCTTTGCGGCGCCTTGCGGCATTCGTTTCGCGACGAAGATATCTGGGTCTATTACGCCAAGTCAGCACTCCTTCCGTATCTGCGCGTGGCCGAACTTGGGCGGCTTGGGTGTCAGCTGCCATTGCCGGTCGAGCGACTGGCGCTTCCCGCTGAGGGACAGGCGCTATGGAGCGAGACGGTGCAGCGACTTGTCGAGGTCGAGGGTGACTCCGGGAATGCCCGAGCGCAGCAGGCGGCGCGGCGCGTGCTCGCCGTGCTCGGCGCGGACGATTTCGCGCTGGTCCGCCGCTCGCCGCCGCTGCTGTACCACAACGATCTCAGCGCGAC
>JBDTLV010000106.1:0-17835 GCA_039934615.1 Tahibacter sp. | reverse complement strand
GCAGCCCCGGAACGCCGCCGGACCCTGCGCGGCGACATGCAGCTACCCCACGGCGCCTTCGAGAGAAACCTCAAGCAATTTCTTCGCCTCGACCGCAAATTCCATCGGCAATTCCTTGAACACCTGCTTGCAGAAACCATCGACGATCATCGAGACCGCATCTTCCTGACTGATGCCTCGCGCGCGGCAATAGAACAATTGGTCATCGGAGATTTTTGACGTGGTCGCCTCGTGCTCGACGATTGCGCTGGGATTTTTTACTTCGATATAGGGAAACGTATGCGCACCACAGCGTTTGCCGATCAGCAGGCTGTCGCACTGGGTGTGATTGCGCGCGCCTTCAGCACCCTTTTCGACCTTCACCAACCCACGATAGGTGTTCTGGCCGCGACCTGCACTGATTCCCTTGGAGACGATTTTTGATTTGGTATTCCGGCCGATGTGAATCATCTTGGTGCCGGTGTCCGCTTGCTGCCTGTGATGGGTCAACGCGACAGAATGGAACTCTCCGACTGAATCGTCGCCGCGCAGCACGCAGCTCGGATACTTCCAGGTTATCGCCGAGCCGGTTTCGACCTGGGTCCAGGAAATCTTGGAGCGCGCGCCGCGACAATCGCCACGCTTGGTGACGAAATTGAAGATGCCGCCGACGCCATTTTCATCGCCAGGATACCAATTTTGCACTGTGGAATACTTGATTTTTGCATCGTCTAGCGCGATCAGCTCGACAACCGCTGCGTGCAGCTGATTCTCGTCGCGCATTGGCGCGGTGCAGCCCTCGAGATAGGAGACCTGGCTGCGTTCCTCGGCAACAATCAAGGTGCGTTCGAATTGGCCCGTATTCAGTGCATTGATGCGGAAATACGTGGACAGTTCCATCGGGCAGCGCACACCCTTCGGAATGAACACAAACGATCCGTCGCTGAACACTGCCGAATTCAGTGCCGCGAAATAGTTGTCGCCGACGGGAACGACAGAACCGAGGTATTTCTGCACCAAATCGGCATGCTCGCGAATTGCTTCCGACATCGAGCAGAAGATCACACCAACGGCAGCCAGCTCCTTGCGGAACGTGGTGCCAACCGAGACTGAATCGAACACGGCGTCGACCGCGACGCCCGCGAGCTTGGCGCGTTCATGCAGCGGCACGCCGAGCTTCTCATAGGTCTCGAGCAATTTCGGATCGACGTCCGCCAGCGACTTCGGACCCTGTTTGGGAGCCGCGTAGTAGCTGATGGACTGAAAATCAATCGGAGCGATATCCAGCTTGGCCCATTCCGGCGGCGTCATCGTCAGCCAATGCCGATACGCTGCCAGACGCCACTGCGTCATCCACTCGGGTTCGTTCTTTTTCGCCGAAAGCGCGCGCACCACAGATTCCGAAAGCCCGGGAGGGAGATATTCCGTCTCGATATCGGTGACGAAACCCGCGTCATAGCGGCGGTTCAGCGCGGTTTCGATTTCAGTGCGTTCAATGGCCATAGGTCTGTTTCAATCGTTCTATACAAAGGCAATACGCAGCGGTGTAGGAACACGACGCGCCGACCCGGAGGGTTTGAGCATGTCCGCCAAGCTGACGTCGCGCAGGGCACCCTCGATCGCCTGGCTGATGCGCTGCCAGTTTCCTCGCACGCCGCAGTGCCGCTCGTGGTCACACAACCCGCTGTGCGCACTGCATTCCGTCATGCCGATCGGCCCTTCCATCGCGATCACGATTTCCGCAATCGAAATCGCCCCGGGTTCGCGCGCAATCCGATATCCGCCGTTGACACCGCGAAACGATTCGATGAGACCGGCGTGAGCAAGCTGCTTGAGCAGTTTGGAGACTGTCGGCAATTCCAGGCGGGCACGTTCGGCCAGCGACTGCGCACTCAGAACGCCTGTGGCCTCAGCCAGCACCGTCATTACGACGGTGGCGTAGTCGGTCAATTTGCTGACACGAAGCATGGCAGGCATCGGGTTGAATGAGTACCGAAATGGTACGGTTTTAGCCCGATGGGGTCAAATGGCGGCCACCGCGCCGTGCGGCCCGGATTTGGGCCACATCGACCGCAGCGCGGTGAACGGCAGAACTTGCGGCTCCGCAACTGATGGCCGATGACTCTTAATCGGGAGAGGCTGGCCGATGCGTGAACCATGTCAAATAGACCAGCCCATCGGTATTGACGTCCAGTTGCAGACCTTCTCCGCTGCGCGCCTCTCCGCCATACCAGGAACCGGCCGCCCACATCCGGTTTGGTGCCGCAGAAATGCCGCCACTTTCGCAGGCAGCGCTGGCCTGATT
Organism: Tahibacter sp.; assembly: GCA_039934615.1. Lineage (GTDB taxonomy): Bacteria > Pseudomonadota > Gammaproteobacteria > Xanthomonadales > Rhodanobacteraceae > Tahibacter. Next base: position 15,551 of record JBDTLV010000106.1, on the reverse strand, counting down.
GCGCAGGATCCGGTAGACGTGATATCCGCCGCTGCCAAAGTGCGCGCTGTCTGCGGTGGTCGAATCCCAGGAAAAATCCGCTTCGGTACAACTGGTAAAATTCATTCGTATCTTTCCCCAGTTGATCCGGCGTACCTGCTGCGGATTGAAAGCCGCACCGAAACCGGTACCCAGTGTGGTGTAGGCGTCGGAAATTTCCAGCAGCGAACCATTGAGCGTGGACAGACCTGAAATCCAGTATTGCGATCCGATACTGGCCGCGTCTGGCGGCGTGCTGACAACGTCCGGCAGCACCATCACGAAAGTCGAACCCGCCAATCCACCCGACGAGGGAGCGACGAGCACGGAGCGCAACGCGCCTGTCTGTGCGTCGCGCTTGACGACGCGGTCATTCTCGGCGACCAGCAGACTGCCGTCAGGGTGCCAGGCTAGACCGGTCGGGACGCTGAGGCCTGTGGCGACGGTCTGGCGCAAGGCGCCGCTGGCGCGGTCCATGCGCAGGATACTGCCCGAGCCTTCGCCCCCCACATACAGACTTTCGCCATCCGCGGAAAACAACAGGCCACGCGTGCGACGCAGACCACCGGTGCCGGTCGGCACATAGTTGCCTTCGTAAATGTGCGTGACCGGGTCGTAGCGCACGACGGTGTTCGAAGAATACCCCGGCACATAGAGCTTGCCGTCGGGCCCGAATCGCAGGCCATTGTCGGCCCCGCGCAGGCCCACGCTCTGTGACGGTATGACCGTTTCGATCAGGTGCCCGTCATGCGCATCGTAGCGTCCAACCGAACTCGTATCGTAGGCGCCAATGTACACATCACCATTCGGTGCAAAATCCAGTCCGGTCGCGCCGATAGTACCCACGTTGGCGAACACATCGACGAAGTCAAAGTTGTCGGCGCGGTAACGAAGGATGGCGCCGTTGGACTCCGAAACCACCCAGATCCTGCCATCAGGCCCCAGACGCAGGGCCTGCGCGCCGGTAATTCGGCCTCCCGTATCCAGATTGCGCAGATACGCTCCGCTGCAGGCGTCATAGATATGCACCGTGCTGTAGTAGCCGCTGACCAGCAGTTTGGCTCCGCAGGACTCTGCCTGGGCAGCAAATGCCACGCTGAGCAAAGCCAGCGTGGCGAACAGAAGGCGCGCAGGTGTGCGGATCGCAAGTAACATGGAAGCATCCTTGAGCAACGGTGTTTCGTAATCCTGAGCGGCGCGACGCAGCCGCGTCCTGCGCGTATCCTTCGCGTCGCCTCCTTTTTTCCTCCCTGCTGTAAAATCAGCCGTTTGCCGGACCCAATTGCGTGCAACAGTGACGACTGCCCCCGCCGACCTGACTGCCGACCGATTCCGCCTGGGCGAGTGGAGCGTCGACCCGCGTGCCCACGAGCTGTGGTCCGGCGACAACCTGCGCCGGCTCCAGCCGCGACCGATGCAACTGCTGCTGCGCCTGGCGCGCGAACCCGGCACGCTGGTGAGCCGCGAGCAATTGCTCGACGAAGTCTGGGGCGGCCGCGAGGTCAACGACGAAGTGCTTTCCCGTGCTATCGCCGAATTGCGCCAACTACTCGGCGACGACCCTCGCCAGCCACGCTACATTGAGACCTTGCCCAAGCTTGGCTACCGACTTGTAGCCAGCCTCGCGCCGTTTGAGCCGGCGTCGATGCAGTCAGCGCCGAACGCGGAAATCGTGAATTCGCCCCTTGTACATAATGAGACTATTCCGCCGCGAGGATTTGCCGGTGCCATCATCGTGTTCACTGCCGCGGTAGCTGCCGTGGTGGGGCTGCTCGCCACGCTGCTGCCGCCGGCGCCCGGCGAGCAGCAACAGGCGGTGGACCTTCGAGCGCGCCTGGATCGCGCACGTCCCTTCGCCACCGAAGCTGGATTCGATCAGAGTGCGCGTTTTTCCGGTGACGGGCGACTGATTGCCTGGTCGGCCAGCAACGTGGAACAGAATCGCGCGCACATCTGGATCGCAGCGCACGATGGCAGTGATCGGCACGAATTCAGCAGCGGTGACAATTGGGACATGTCGCCGGTGTTCATTGAAGCGGACAAAGCGGTTGTGTTCACACGTTATTCTGCCGACCGCTGCGAATTGCGGCGGCAAGGACTGCTCGCCCGCGAATCCGTAGCGCTGGCAACTTGCTCGCCGCCACCTGCCACGTCACGCATCGATGTTTCGCCCGATGGTCGCCAGATCGCGTTTGCCATTGGCCTCGGTGACGATGGTCGCAGCGGTATCGGCATCGTCGACCTGGCCAGCGGAAAAGTGAGCGCCTTGACCGATCCGGGTGCGGACGCATTTGTCGACACGAATCCACGCTATTCCGGCGATGGACGCCAGATCGCGTTTTCGCGCGGCCGGCATGGCGAGCAACGCCTGTGGCTGGCACCGGTTGACGCGCCGTCGCGCGCGCGCGCTTTGCTCAACACCAGTGGAATGCTTTACGGCGGCGCATGGCTGCCGGGCGACATGGCGCTGATCCTGGCAGGCGATCTGTTCGGCTATCGCGCCTTGTACCGGGTCGACGCGGCCACCGGCGCGCTGGAGTTTCTCGGCGCACGCGGCGCACGCTATCCGGACGTGAGCAGGGATGGTTCCATTGTGTACGAATTGGCAGATTACCAGGCGAATTTGTGGCAGCTGGACCTTTCTGATCTCTCCGCCGCGCCAGTCGCGCTGACCCAGTCACAGCGCTACAACAATCAACCGGTGTTTTCGCCGGACGGTCAGTGGCTTGCATTCGCTTCGAATCGCGATGGCCTGGAAGCTGTCTGGTTGAGCCGCGCCGATGGCAGTGACGTACGTCGCCTCGCGCTGGATCCCGCCCTGCGCTGGGTGCGCCCCACTTGGATCCACAATGGAACAAAGCTGCTAGTAACGGCCATTCTCAATCGCAACAACGGTGCGGAATGCCTGCCCTACGCCTGCTCCAGCGAACACAGTGCGCTTTACGAATACGATCTCGACGCCAATCGCGCGCAACTGGTCGAAGGCCTGGGCGAAGACCCACGCTACGCGCGTTGGAGCAGCGACGGAGCGTGGCTGTATTTCCTTCGTCGTGAGGGCGAGCGCAACCGCCTGTGGCGCGTGGCGCGCCAAACCGGCGACAGTCCACGCCTGGTCATCGACGCGAGCATTGATGCCTTCGACCTCGATTCGCAGCACTTGGCGCTGGCAATACAGGGCGACTCGGGGATACGCGTTTGCACCTTGGAAGCGCGCGACTGTCACCGCTACCTGCAGCTTGATCCGGAAAAGGTCGGCAACAAGCTCGCCGATTCCGGCCTGTGGCTGCTCCACGACGATGCGATCGTATTTGTAGCGCGGCGACCGGACGGCAGCACGCGTTTGCAGCGCCTTACCCTCGCTGATGGTTTCATTGTGGATATTTCTTCCATCACTCCGAATACGCTTCCGCCGGCGATGGCGATCAGTCCCGACGGGCGACACCTCGTCTACTCCCGCAACGACCGCGTATCGATCGATTTGTACCTGGGTGAGCCAGCCAACATGGGTCCAACAAAGAGTTCCGCACCATGAGCGACGGGCATGATTCCTCCCTACCCGGGCCATCGGCTCACGCATGAACGTCGACCTGCCGCGCACTGAGGCTTTGAGGCAGTTCGTCGCTAAACACGTTACCGACGTCGCGAGCCTGCAACCCGCGTCGAATGACGCGAGCTTTCGCAGCTACTGGCGCGCGACGACGCCACACGGCAGCTTCATCGTCATGGACTCTCCGCCTGCTTTGGAGCCCGTTGACGACTGGCTGAAAATCGGCGCACGACTTCGCGGTACCGGGTTGCACGCACCGCAAGTGCACGTGGCCGACCCGGCGCAGGGGTTCCTGTTGCTCGAAGATCTCGGCGTGCGCCCTTACCTTGCTGCGCTGAACGCGGACAGTGCCGACACGCTGTACCGAGACGCGCTGGCGGCGTTGTTCGTCATGCAATCGCAGGTCGATGCCAGTGATCTTCCGCACTACAGTACAGCGCGACTTATTTCAGAAATGGAATTCATGCCGGAATGGTTCCTTCGTCGCCACCTTGGCGTCGTTCCCGAGTGCGATGAATGGGATCACATCGAGCTGGCATTCCGGCGCATCGTCGCGGCCATCGACGCGCAGCCCCGGGTGTTCGTCCACCGCGACTTCCACAGCCGCAATCTGATGATCACCGACAGCGCGTCGCCAGGCATCATCGACTTCCAAGGCGCGATGAACGGACCGCTGACCTACGATCTGGTATCGCTGCTGCGCGATTGTTATATCGCCTGGCCCGAGGCTCGGGTCACTGAGTGGTTGGATGGCTATCGCATGCGACTGGTTCATGCGGGGCTGACCGACGCTGATGGAGCGCAGTTCCGTCGCTGGTTTGATCTGACTGGATTGCAACGCCACCTCAAGGTGCTCGGAATTTTCTGCCGACTCTGCTATCGCGATGCGAAACCGGCTTACCTGGCTGACCTGCCTCTGGTGTTGCGCTACTGCCTGAGTGTCATGCAGCATTATCCCGAATTGAAAGAATTCGCTCGACTGCTTGAACGCAGCGTGGGAGATCGCGATATTTCACAAGCCAGGACCGAGGCAAACACGCCATGAAGGCGCTGCTGTTCGCTGCGGGCAAAGGCAATCGCATGCGTCCACTGACGGACCATACGCCCAAGCCCCTGCTGCGGGTTGCCGACAAGCGCCTGATCGAACGGCATCTGGAACGCTTGGTCGCGATCGGCGTACAGGATGTCGTGATCAATATCGCTTGGCTTGCCGAGCAGTTTCCGGCGGCACTGGGCGATGGTTCGCACTGGGGGCTGCGACTGCACTATAGCCGCGAAGGCGACGAACCGCTGGAAACCGGCGGCGGCATGTTGCACGCCCTGCAATGGCTCGGCAATGAACCGTTTTTCGTTGCAAATGGCGACGTTTATTGCGATATGGATTTATCCACCTTGCCACGTGTACCGCAGGGCCTGGCTCACCTGGTCATGGTCGACAACCCTCCACAGCATCCACATGGGGACTTTGCTATAACCGCAGACGGTTTACTGAGCGATGCCGCCAGTACACTGCCGCGACTCACCTACGCCGGTATCGGGGTCTATCGACCCCAATTGCTTGACCATTGGCGCGACATAGTCGGTGCTACGGCCAACACGACCGCGACGCCGCCGCGCTTTCCGCTGCTGCCGTTGCTGCAGCACGCCATGCGCGCCGGCCAGGTCACCGGTCAGCACTATCGCGGAATATGGGTCGACGTCGGCACCCCGCAACGACTCGCCGAACTCGATCAACAACTCCGCGCATAGTCCATCCGACTCACCAGCCAGAGCGGAACGAGCTTTGGAGAGTGCAACTGTCTCAGTGGCAACTGCCATCAGGCGCGGCATAGCCAAGACAGATGCGCTCCGCCCGATGGCGCGACGATGTCGAATAGGTCGACAGGACATCGGGATTGGCGTTGTTGAGGTTCACCGCGTTGCTCGCGACAAAGCCCTGCACCGGCAGCCCGCGGAAAACCTCGCCATCCGTCGATACACGCGTTTCGTGAATTTCCAGCGGCGCGGCGAGCAAAAGGTGCAACCAGCCGGACGTGAAACCGAAATCGCCACGGGGGTCGAGATTCACGGTCAGCTTGGAGCCCAACACCGCCGAGACTCCACCCGCACTCGCATAGGAAGCGGCTTTCTGCAAGGTCAACACCTGCGTCTCGTAGCACAGTCGGGTAGGCTCGGCCGGCGGGCAAAAATCGCCACACTGTGTGGGGTCCAGGCCAAGGCGCTCATCGTGGTCCAGGAATTCGTAGGAAACAACCACGCAGGATTTGCCATGGGCGGGAAATGATTCCACAAATGGCGCAATTGCCGGAAGATGGTTGACGTAAAAGCGCTTCGTCGGAAATGTGAGCACCCACTCCGATTCAAGACCGGAACCGGCGTCCAGCGCGTAGTCATTCGTCAGCTTGTCGGCGGTGAACAGGGCAGACACGGCATCGATTGCGCGTTCGGGCGGATAAACCGCTGTGACGACATCATTGGTTTGTGTCGCCGGAGGCGGCAGTTGCACAGTCGCCACGACCGAGCCGGTTGTCGTGCGCGCGTCGGACAATGTGGACCCGAACACCGGATCATAGAGATTGTCGCCCGCGCGATAGAATCCATCGATCGCGTCTGCGTTATAGCTGACGGCGGTGCCGGTACTGGGATTGACGACACGCGCTGAGCCATACAGGCCCCCGGTCGGCGGCCGCATGTCAGCCCGATGCGCCGCGACCACGGCGGCAAGACCATTGCATCCCGCAGGCACGCCATCGTTATGGATGACCGCCTCAAAGATTGGAGATCCGTTAGCGATGGTTGCCATTTCTATAATTTCAAAATGCCCTTCACGAGTCCGTTCGATCGACGTCGGACCGTGATCGTCCTGATAGGATTTGGCGCGAAACGGCAGATAGGAGCGATTGTCCGGCGGCGGCAAATGCGCCACACCCGGACCCGATGCGCCCTTGATATCCGGTAGGGTGCAGGATTCATCATCGCTGAGCAGATTCGCGCCGCCGGTCGCTCCGAGCGCGAACACATTTGCCGCCCAGACGTCGTAAGGCGACAGGAATATCTGTGCGCCGAACACGTCCTGGCCGTTGTACGCCTCGCGGAACCGCAGCTGGACGACCTTCACGTCGTAGGATGTGTTGACCACCGTCAGCAGCGTCGCGTTGTCCGCATTGACCGTGTAATACGGATACAGCAAGACCTGACCCGTACCCTCGGCATTCAGCAGCATCGCGTGCGCCGTTCCCGAGAGCCCGATCGAGCCGGCCAGGAAACCGAAAGTGGCCGCAGCAAAACGCATTCGGTGCATGACGAACTCCAGGGCGATGTGAACTACGCAAAAATTAAGCCTTTCGACCATACCTGTAGCGTCGAAGAAATTCCGCGAGAGACATGACGCGTTCGAGGCGCTCGCGTGTGTAAAGGCCGGTGGGCGCTGCCGGGCGGTCCACCGTGCGGACGAATGATTCATTCGTCCACGATGTTCAATGCACAAAGTGTATACCCACTTGCAGGATCCCGCAGCACCGAGCTACCGGACCTGGGGATGCGCCGCGCCGGATTACTCCACGACGCACGCGTAAATTTGGCCCGGGGTGACGCTCAGCGCGGCAATGGTTGCCTGCGCTTGCCACTGCCACGAAATCGATCCAGCTCAGCTGCGAAAACCGCTGCGCTTTCCTTTTTCGACTTTGCCTCAGTTGCTGCAACGCTGGTTCGCCGCTTGGCAGGCGATTTTCCCGATTTCGTCGCAACTGGCGTTGCCACCGCGGACTTGCCCGCGCTGCGCGCCGCCAAAACGGAAGCTCGCACCAAAGTCACCGCCGGCGACGGATCGTAGTGCGCCATCGTCGCTGCCACATCGCCGGAACTGAGCGTATCGGTCCACTCCTCCATCAAGGTAGCGAGCAGCAATTTTTCAAATTCATGCGCGAAGCGGCGCACCACCGACTCCGGATCCGCCACCAGCTTGCTGTCCACGATCAGCCCGAAATGCACCTGTCCGTTGTAGCTCAGGATCGACAGGCCCATGCCGATACTGCCGTTCTGTGGCACCCAGAACATCAGTTCGCGAACGCGGCAGCCCGCCAGATACAAAGGCATTTGTGGACCAGGGACATTCGTTGCAACGGCGGTCGCCTTTCGACTGAACAGTTCCAGGGCCGCGCGCTGCAACGCCACCGGGGCCATGCCGACGGCGGCAAGCAGGCCGAAGGTGAGCGCTGCCTGACGCGAACCCTTGAGCTCGCGCATGTTCGCCGCAACCAGTTCGAGGCGGCGTAGCGGATTGGCTTCGCCGATGGGCAAGTTGAGAAATACCAGTCCGAAGTGGTTGCCCAATTTCTTCGCATGTTCGAGAGGGCGCAGATTGACCGGCACCGTGGCGCGAATGGTGAGGCCATCGACGGCTTCGCCCAAGTCGAGCAGATGAGAGCGCAAGGCCCCGGTCGCACAGGCGAGCAGCACGTCATTGACCGTGCAATCGAGCGCCTTGCCCAGGGTTTTCACCTCTTCCAACGGCAGGGGATCAGCCCAGGCAACTCGTTTGCTGACGCCAAGCGGGCCCTTGAACGAGGTCGGGGGATCGTCGGACAGCGACAATGCCTGCGCCAGCTCTCGCGTGATTTCGGTGCCCTCCTTCGCCAGTTCCGCGGCGACGGCGGGATCGCGCAGCATTTCTGCACTTTTCTCCCACGCCTTGCCGCCGGCAACGATCGCTTTGGCGAAACCGGCGCGGGTCGGCTCGAGCAGGCGCTGGATCACGCCGCCTTGATCCTTCTTCAGCCAAACCTTCGCCAGCTCCGCGTTCTGTTGCGGATCCGACGCTGCGTCGGTCAGTGACAGCAACACCTGGACCAGTGCAAGCCCGTCCGCGTAGCAGTGGTGGATGCGTGAAATCAGCACGCTGCCACCGCGGTAATCTTCCACCACATGGAACTGCCAGAGCGGCTTGGAATGGTCCAGCGGCGTGGAGGCGAGATGGCTGGTCAGGCGTTCCAGCTCGGGCTTGTCTGCGTCGCCGGGCAGCGCCGTCAGACGTACGTGCCAGTCCAAATCGAAATCGGCATCGGTTTCCCAGAATGCAGAACTGCCATTGTCTACTGCCTTCTGGCGAAAGCGCCGGAAGGCGAGAAACCGATCAGCGAGCAGCTTCTTCAGCGCTTTCAGTTCAAGTCGCTGCTCAAACATCATGACGCCGGTGATCATCATCAGGTTGGTCGGACTTTCCATGCGCAGCCAGGCCGTGTCGACCTTGCTCATCGCTTCGCCCTTGCCGCGCAGGACATCGAACATCGCTATGCTCTCCTCGCTGCCACCCGGATACGCCCGGACGGTCCCCAAGCGGTAGCATCCCGGTAACAATCGCAAAAGGCAAACGTCGGAAATGGATCACGCCAGCGATGTCCTGCTCAGTCTGTTCGTGATCTTCGTCGCAGCGCAGCTGGGCGCGGAGCTCGCGCAGCGGATTCGCCTGCCCGGCGTGGTCGGCGAAATCGCTGCGGGCTGCGTAGTCGGCCCCTCGGTACTCGGCTGGATAGCGCCGAATCAGGCGCTTGATGTCCTGGCAGAAATAGGCGTGGTCCTGTTGCTGTTCGCGGTTGGCCTTGAAACACGGCTCGACGATCTGAAGAAGGTGGGCCGCAGCGCCCTGCTCGTCGGCGTACTCGGCGTTCTGGTGCCGTTTGTACTCGGCTCGCTGTGGGCACGCAGCGCCGGATTTGAATGGAACAAATCGCTTTTTGTCGCCGCAGCCTTCGTCGCCACGTCGGCTGGCATCACAGCACGAGTCCTGCAGGAACTCGGCGCCCTGCAGCGCATCGAGAGCCGGGTGATTCTTGGTGCTGCGGTCATCGACGACATCCTCGCCATGCTGCTGCTCGGAGTGGTGACGGCACTGCAGGGTGGTGGTCAGCTGCAGATTGGACCGTTGCTGATCGTGCTTGCCGAGGCGGTCGGGTTCATCGCCGTGATCGGTTGGGTCGGGACGCGCGTGATGCGGCGTGGTTCGCATTGGCTGGAACGTCCGTCAAATCCGCTCTCTCCACTGAGCATTGTCCTTGCGATGTGCCTGGGCCTGGCGTTCCTGTCGACGAAATTCGGGCTCGCCGCGATCATCGGCGCTTTCCTGGCCGGGATGATCGCATCTGAAACGACGCAGCGCGAAAGTCTGGAACACCAAACGCGTCCCTTGCTAGCGCTGCTTACGCCGTTCTTCTTTGTCATGACGGGCAGCAAGGTCAGTCTCGAGCAACTGGCCAATGCGGATACGCTGCTGATGCTGGCGCTGGTCACCCTGATCGCGATCGTGTCAAAACTGATCGGCGGTTTTGCCGGCGCCCTGGGTCTGGGCAAACGCAGCGCGTTGATCGTCGGTGTCGGCATGGTGCCGCGCGGTGAAGTCGGCGTCGTGATCGCCAGCTTGGGACTCGCTGCCGGCCTATTTTCCGATCGCACCTATGCGGTCATCGTCGCGATGTCGCTATTGACCGCGATGGTCACGCCGCCGCTATTGGCGTATCTGCTGCGCGCGCATCCAGAAGATCTTCCGCCGCCAGCGCGATGACGGCGATCAAATCGCCGCGCGCATCTGCTGGTAAGCAGCAAGCGCCTCTTCTCGAGAAACCTGCAGGTCGACCATTGGGGCCGGATAGTCGAGTTGGCGGGCGAGCAGGGCATTTCGCCAGGGTTTATGTATCCACTTTGCCTCAACGCCGGCCAGTTGCGGCACCCAGCGCCGGACGTAGTGACCTTCCGCGTCGAATCGTTCGCCTTGGCTGACGGGGTTGAAGATGCGGAAGTACGGCGCTGCATCAGCGCCACTGCCCGCGGTCCATTGCCAGCCCTGCGTGTTGTTCGGCAAGTCTGCATCGACCAGCGTGTCCCAGAACCAGCGGGCGCCGTGCAGCCAGTGCTGACGCATGTTCTTGGTGAGAAAACTCGCCACCACCATGCGTACGCGATTGTGCATCCATCCGGTATTCCACAATTCACGCATGCCGGCATCGACGATGGGAATACCGGTCTGCCCCTGCTGCCAGCGCCTCAGCGCAGCGGCATTCGCACGCTTCCACGGGAAGTGGTCAAATTGCGGATTCAGGTTGCGCTGCGCAATGTGCGGAAAATGAAAGAGCAGATGATGCGAAAAATCCCGCCAGCCCAGCTCGCGCAGATACGACTCAACGGCTTCGGACGCGGGTTTGCGTAACACCGAGATTTCTCGCGCCAGATCCTCGAATCGCCATGCCAGTTGCGCCGGACTGATTTGACCAAAGTGCAAATAGGGCGACAACCGCGAGGTACCGGCAATCGCCGGCAGGTTGCGCTGATCGGCGTAGCCTGCGAGTGCGTCTTCAATAAATCGCTCCGCTTCCTGCCATGCTCCCGACTCGGTGGGCGCCCAGGCATCCCGCAGGCCCACATCCCAAGCAACGTCGGGCAGCAGACCCAGCTCCCCCAGCGACAGCCCACCGGCCACCGCAGGCGTGACCATGCGCGCCGGAGGTGGCAGCGGCGGGCGCGGTTCCAGCCCCGCGCGCAGCTTGCGCCAGTACGGAGTGAACACGCGATACGGATCGCCCTGTTGCGTCGCAATCATCCACGGCTCACACAACAATGCTGCATTATAGCTATGTACTGAAATGCCGCGATCCTGCAGTGTCTGCTTCACTTGCTTGTCGCGCGTCACGGTGGCCGGATCGTAGAGGCGGTTCCAGTACAGCGCATCGGCGTTTGTCATTGCCAGCAAGTGCTCCAGGACCTGCAGGCTGGCGCCGCGGCACAACTGCAGTGAACCGCCGATGCGCCGGAGATCCGCATCAAGCGACTGCAACGCGTGGTGCAGCCACCAGCGACTTGCCGCGCCCGGAGGCCATGGCGCCTCCTCCTCTGGCGCATCGATATAGACCGGCAATACGCGTGTGTGCGCCTGCAGCGCGGCATCGAGCGCCGGATTGTCGGTCAAGCGCAAATCGCGACGGAACCACACGATCGCAGTGCTCATGGCGAAGACTCACGAAGCATGTATTCGCGCTCGCGGATGATGCGAAGTTCTGAAGCGTAGCGAATCGACCTGTGCAGCGGCCGTGAAGTCCGCACCGCGATTGCCGGAAATTACCGCTGGCCTTCAGTCCGTCTGGCGCGTCGGCAACGCGTGCAGTTTTTCGACCAACGCGTCGAAAAACGTCTCGGGCAGTTGTGCACGTACCGGCAGGCACCACCAGTTGTCACGTGCAAAGCCGCGACATTTGACCGCGTCTTTCTCGGTCATCAACAGGGGCAGGTTGTCGCCAAACTCAAGATCCGCTGCCGTATAAGCGTGGTGATCGGGAAATGCATGTTCGATCACCTCGATGCGGCGCGCGCGCAGCGACTCGAAGAAGCGGGTCGGATTGCCGATACCGGCCACGCCGTGCACGCGTCCTCCGGCAAGCATTTCCAGACCAATCCGCTGTTGCGGGTCAACGACGCGTTGCGCTCCATCGTCCATCAGGCGCAACAGCACTTCGTCCACTTGTGCAAGACCACCGTTGCAGACTTTGAAGTCCACCTTGGTCAGTCGAGAAACGGGTTCGCGCAGCGGCCCTGCCGGGAGCAGTCGGCGATTGCCGAAACGACGCGCTCCGTCAATCACGCAGATTTCGATATCGCGGCGCAGTCGATAATGCTGCAATCCATCATCCGCGATGATCAGCTGGATCGACGGATCCTGCAGGAGCAATTGCGCGGCCTCGACCCTATCGCGTCCGACTACAACGACCGCGCCGGTGCGTTGCCGGATAAGAACAGGTTCGTCGCCGACCAACTCCGGCGCAGAGTCCATCGCGACGCGCACGGGCGCTGTCGCGGAACCGCCATAGCCGCGACTTACCACGCCGACACGAATGCCCCGGCGCTGCAATGCCTCGACCATCGCAATCGTCAGAGGTGTCTTGCCGGTCCCGCCTACACTGATGTTGCCGACCACGATCACCGGCACACGCAGGCGCGAACTCTCCAGCCAGCCGCGACGGTACAAGGACCGCCGGAACGCACCGAGACGCGCATAGAGCCACGCGAGCAGACGCAGGCTCAGGGGTATCGGCGCTCCGCCATACCAGATTCCGTCGAAGCGATCGGCGCGGGCCACGTGTCAGGCGTCGTGGAATTGCATGCGATGCAACGCCGCATAGTGGCCGTCGAGGGCCAGCAACTGTTCGTGCGTACCCTGCTCGACGATACGACCATGATCGAGTACGACGATCTGATTCGCGTGTTCAATGGTGGAAAGGCGATGCGCGATGACCAGCGTCGTGCGTTCGCGCATCAGGCGCGTCAGTGCATCCTGGATCAACCGCTCGGAATGGGTATCGAGCGCGCTGGTTGCCTCGTCGAGGATCAGGATCGGTGCGTTCTTCAGGATCGCCCGGGCGATCGCAATGCGCTGACGTTGGCCGCCGGACAGCAAGGCACCGTTCTCGCCCACGTTCGCATGGATGCCTTCAGGCAGGCGCTCAATGAACTCCATCGCATTTGCCGCCGTGGCCGCCGCGACGATTTGTGCTTCGCTCGCGCCTTCCAGCGTTCCATAAGCGATATTGCGCGCAATGCTATCGTTGAACAAAACCACATGCTGACTGACCAGCGCAATCTGCTGACGCAGGCTGTCCAGTTGATAGTCGCGCAGATCAATGCCGTCGAGCAGCACTGCGCCGTCGTGAGGATCGTGAAACCGCGGAATCAGGCTGACCAGGCTTGATTTGCCGCCACCGGAGCGTCCAACCAGGGCGGTGACGCTGCCCGGCGCACACGTCAGCGCAATGTTTTGCAGTGCAGGCGACGCAGTACCCGGGTATTGCAGGCTCACATCGGCAAGGCGCAGTTCGCCGCGACAGCGATCGACGCGGCGCGTACCGTTGTCGGTTTCGCCCGGCGAATCGAGCGTCGCGAACAGATCCTGAGCGGCGGCCACGCCGCGTTGCATCATGGCCTGGACTGTGGTCAATCGCTTGAGCGAAGGCAATATCGTCAGCATCGCCGTGATCAATGACATGAAAGCACCCGGCGTCATCGTCGCCAGCGTGGATGGGCGCGTCGCCAAATAAATGATGGTTGCGAGCGCGGATGCGGCAACGACCTGCACCAGCGAGGTGGACAGGGCGTTGGTCATCGCGACCTTGAGATTGAGGCGACGATTGTCTTCGCTGACCTGGGCAAACCGTTGCCGCTCATAGCGGCTGCCGCCGTACACTTTGACTTCGCGGTGCCCGCTGACGATTTCCTCGACGATGCCCGTTACCGCACCGACCGAATGCTGGATGCGATGGCTGATGCGTCGATAGCGGCGTCCGACGACATAGACGACAACCGCGATCAGGGGCGCCATCACGAACAGGGTGAGGGTCAGACGCGCGCTGTGGTACAGCATCACGCTGAGCATGCCGAGCACCATCAAGCTGTCGAGCACCATTACCTTGACCGACTCGGTGCTGGCATGAGCGACCTGCTCCACCGTATACGTCGCCCGCGCGATCAGCTGACCCGACGCTTCACGATCGAAATAGCTGGTCGGCATTTCGAGATAGCGTGCAAAAATCTCGTTGCGCAACTGGTATACAACACCGCGACCGATGCGCGCGGCGCCGAAATCAGTAGCGAAGGTCGCTATTCCTCGAATAACAAACAAGCCGACGATGACGAACGGCATCCAGAAAATCGTGGCCGGATCGCGCGCGACAAAAAGCTGGTCGAGCATGGGCTTGATCAGCCAGGCGAAGGTCGCCGCTACGGACGCGTCGAGCAGCATGCCGAGAATTGCGAGCAGAGCGATTGCCCAGTGCCGCGCTGCATAGCCGAGCAGGCGCCGGTAAGTGGCGGCGACGCTGACCGGTGAGCCCGGCGTCACTGGTTCGCCGGTGGCTTGGCGGGACCGTCCTTGTTTGGCGTCGTCGCGATCGCCAGGTGCGTGAACCCGATTTGACCCACCGCATCCATCGCAGTTACCACCGCCTGATGTGCCGTCAGCGCATCCGCACGGATCGTGACCGGTCGGCTGCGATCCTCGCCTGCCACACGCAGCAGCGCTTCCTTGAGGGTCTCGACGCCCGGATTGAGGACTTCATTGTTCTCGACGAAGAATTTGCCTTCGCGATCAATTTGAACCGTCAGCGATTCGTCTTGCGAGGAATCGGCCGCTTCACTGGCCTGCGGCAGGGTTACCTTCAGGCGCGCGCGTTGTTCAAATGTGGCGGTCAGCACAAAAAACATCAGCAGAGTCAGCATGACGTCGATCAACGGGATAACGTTGATCTCGAACTCGTCGTGGCGGGTCGCTCCGAGCTTCATCGTGCGCCCTTCAACGAACCGCGCGCACGCCGGCGGCGGCCGCGGCGGGATCAACCTGTGCCGCCAGTTCGTCGAGCAGAGCGGTCGCTTCCTTCTCCATTTCGACCACCAGGCCAGTGACGCGCGAGCGCAGGAATCGATGGAACACATAAGCCGGAACAGCGACCACGAGTCCCGTTGCCGTGCAAACCAAGGCTTCGCCGATACCACCAGCCATCTGCTGGGCATCGCCGATGCCGTGCACCATGACGGCGAGGAACATGCGGATCAGGCCAATCACGGTGCCGAGCAGGCCCAGCAGCGGCGAGATCAGGGCAATCGTACCCAGCGTGTTGAGGAACCGCTCCATGCGATGCACCACATGGCGACCGGTATCTTCCAGTCGTTCCTTGATGATTTCCCGTGGGCGGTTGCGCACGCTCAGCGCCGCGGCGAGCAGCTCGCCGAGCGGAGAATTCTTGCTCAAGGTCGCGATATGCGCCGGATCGAGTTTGCGTGTACGCGCCCACGCACGTACCTGCTCGCCCAATTCGGGAGGCAGCACGGACTTGCGCCGCAGCGACCAGAAGCGTTCCAGAATGATGGCCAATGCCACCGCCGAACAGATCAGGATGGGCAGCATCGCCCATCCACCCGCCATCAGGATCTCAAGCACGTGCCGAAACTCCGTCAC
>JBDTLV010000105.1:0-17928 GCA_039934615.1 Tahibacter sp. | reverse complement strand
AGCGGCGACTCATCGGTGAACGGCATGCGGCCGGTCAGCATCTCGAACAGCACGATGCCGAGCGAGAAGATGTCCGAGCGCTGGTCGACCGGTTTGCCGAGGCAGACTTCGGGCGACAGGTAGCCCGGCGTGCCGACGAATTCGCCAGTCGACGTGAGCTTCTTGGAGAAATCCTGGGTGACCAGCGCGATGCCGAAATCGGCGATCTTGATGGCGCCGCGCGTCGTCACCATCAGGTTGCCGGGTTTGATATCGCGGTGCACGACACCCTTGTCGTGTGCGGTCGCGAGACCGGTCGCGGTCTGGTAGATCACCCGCGCTGCCTGTTCGGTGCGCAGCTTGCCGTCGCGCTTGAGCAGCGAGCCGAGCGATTCGCCTTCGACGAATTCCATGACGAAGAAGGTCTGGCCTTCGTGTTCGCCAATAAAGTAAATCTGGATAATGTGTGGATCGTTGAGCGAGGCCATGCTGCGCGCCTCGCGCAGGAACCGCTCCTTGACGCTCTCATCGTGGGCCAGCGAATCGGCCAGCACCTTGATCGCGACATAGCGGTTCAACGACGACTCGTAGCCCTTGTAGACCACGCCCATGCCGCCTCGGCCGAGTTCGGCGACGATGTCATAGTGGCCCAGCTGCGTTTTCATGGTGACTCCGTAGGCAGAATTGCCTGTTGACTCTGGTGACAAGCTTAGCACCGCGGTCGGGGATTGCCGTGGTGCGCTTGGCGCGGGTGGCACTACGCCGTTCACATGGCGTTTGTGATTTACGTCTCACATTACTCTTTCCCCTCGTTCATCAAAACGCAACGTCGCCGGCCTACCGAACAGGGCTGCGGCAGTCCCGGCTTGGCATTCATTCAGGAAAGTTCCGCTGCCGTGCACCGCGCCGATCCCTGCCGGAACTGCAGGATCGGACAAAATATCAAGCGCTACAGCCTGTTAGACTGTGTAACGTGGCGGCCTCTGTCCTTTCTCCGATCCATCGCATTCAGTCTGCGCCGCTGCGGCGCGGTGCTGCCACGCCCGTGTTGCAAGGGCTGATTGCACTCTTTCTGCTGCTCGGATTGTTACGTGGCGTATCGATGCTGGTTGCGCAACCGCTGGTCGCGCTGGCGAACAACTACGACCAGGTGCGTTACACCGCCTGCTTTGGCATTTTCCCGGTCCGCCCAGGCGTGGATCCGACCAGCCTGAATTATCGTGCGCCGCTCGAGGACTACGCCTTTCAGGAGGTACCCGGCACGCCGTGCTATCTGAGTTCCGACCTCGTATTTCAGGCTTCCGCGACGACCCTGTACCGGTGGGCCGAAACGCGCAGCGGTGTGACTTCGCATTCCGTGCGCCTGCTCGGCGGCTTGCGCCTGCTGGCATGGCTGCTTGCCGTGGTCCTGCTCAGCCGCGCGTTCTGGCGCGAACGGCGCGGCGATTACGCGTTGGCCAACGCGGCATGGTTCGCCGGCCTTGGCATGGATCCGGTCAATTCGATCTACCTGAATACCTTTTATGCAGAATCCGGCGTCCTGTACTTCGCATATTTGTGCATTGCACTGGCGGTCTTGCTGAGTGTGCGTGCGACCGCGCTGCGCTGGTGCCTGCTGGTGCTGGCCTGCATCGCGCTGGCTACGAGCAAGCTGCAGCACATGTTGCTGCCGCTGTTTATCGCCGCCGCGGTCGCGGTGCCGATCGTGCTACGGCGGCATCGCTACTGGGCGGTGCTGACAGCACTGCTGATCGGCGGCAGTATCGGTGTCGGACTGCAGCTTGTGCAGATGCAGCGCGAACACGGCCTGTTCGCTGCGGTTGCGGTGGTCAACAATACCGATCTCGTGTTGAGTGCACTGTTGCCGGCATCGGCGGATCCGGCCCAAACCACCGCGCGGCTCGGGCTCGGCGAGGCGTGCGTCGCGCAGAGCGGGAAAAATATTTACAAACTGGACATTGCGCTGGAACTGGCCTGTCCGGGCGCGGCTGGTTTGAGCAGGCTGCGCGTGCTCGGCTTGTTCTTCAGCGAACCCGGCACGCTGCTGCGCATGCTCGCGCGCGTTCCACCCCGGATGCTGCCATGGCTGCCGGACTATCTGGGTCTGGTTGCGGCTGACGATCCGATGGTGGAGCCGATCGCCTTGCCGGAGGGATTCTTCAGCGTGAACCGCTGGATCGGCACGCGGGCCTGGCTGTGCTGGTGTCTGATCCTGGCCCCTCTGCCGGTCATGCTGTTGGCAGTGGCGCGGCGCGGCGCACCCACCGGATTGCCGGTATTCGCCGCGGCCTGCGCGGCGGTAGCGCTCAGCGTGCCCTGCGTCACGGTGTTCGGTGACGGGTTCACGGAAACCGCCAAACAAGCTCATCTGGCGCTGAATGCCGGGTGCGGCGTGCTCCTGGCAATCGTCGTTGCCGGGCTGGCGCGCTGGCGCTGGCCGCACGCGTGAGCGGTGTTATCAGTCTTTCATGGAAGGCAGGCACACTGTCCGGATGACTATTCGACGTGTGTTCCTTGGATTGCTGGTGCTGCTGCTCGCTCTCGCCGCGCTGCGCGTTGCCAACCTGCTCGCGCACCAACCGTTGCTCGCATTGGCGAACAGTTTCGATCAGGCGCGCTACACCGGTTGCTTCGATCTGTATCCCGATCGCGCCGCGCCGATCCGCCCCGACGAAAACAGTCCGCAGGCGCCGTTCGAGTATTACCGTTATCAACAAAACCCGGTCGCGCTTTGCTACGCCTCCAGTGAACTGCTGTTTCAGGCGGCGGCAAACGGTATCTACCACCTTGAGGAAACCGCCGCGTCCACCACGCGACATTCGGTGCGCTGGATAGGCGCGCTGCGCGGCCTTGCGTGGTTGCTGCTCGGCATCGTGCTGTGTCGTGCGTGGTGGCGGCGCGGCCTGCCACAGGCGGCACTGGCGAATGCGCTGCTGTTCGCAGCCTTGCTCGCCGATCCCGCCAACACGCTGTACTTCAATACCTACTATGCCGAGCCGACCGCGCTGATGGCCGCATGGCTGTGTTTCAACGTGTGCCTGCTGCAGTGGGAAGAGCAAGCCAGCGCCGCCGCCGCGCTGCTGCTGGCCGCCGCCGGCTTCCTGCTCGCGACGAGCAAGATCCAGCATCTGCTGCTGCCAATAATGTTGTCGACCACCTTGTTGCTGTTTGGCTTTATCCACAAACGCACCTGGCACTGGACCGGCAAGGCATTGCTGGTCGGCGCGACGCTCGGCGCGTTGCTCCAGTTCAGCCAGCTCGGACGCACCGATCCAATGATGCTGGCGATCCGCTCGTTCAATCGCGCCGACGTGATATTTACCGGACTGCTGCCGGCGGTCGACAATCCGTCGGCGACCTTGCAGCGCCTGGGCGTGTCGGGCGAGTGTGCGGTCCATGCCGGCAAGGCGGCGTGGCAGTTGCCGGGCCTTGCCGAGGACATCTGCCCCGGCATCGAAAAGCTCGGGCGACTGGATCTGCTGCTCGCGTTCGCGCGGGAACCGGAATCCCTGTTGCGATTTGCGACGGCGGGCGTGATGGCGCTGGACCCGTGGCTGCCGCGCAATCTCGGGCATGTCGAAGGGACCATCATGGGTGCGCTGCCGGCATCGTTCTTCAGCCTGAGCCGACCCTTGGCCGCACATGCCTGGTTGCGCTACAGCGTGTTCGCATTGCCTCTGCTGGGATCGCTGCTGGTGCTGCTGCGCCGGCAACGTGGACGTTTTGCCTTGTATACACTGATGACCGGCGTGCTGATGCTGGCGACTTTCGGCATCACCTTGCTCGGCGACGGCCTCGCCGATGTCGCGAAGCAGGGACATCTGATCTTCAATGCTTCATTGGCGTGGAGCCTCGTCGCAGCGCTCGGCTTGCTGATTGCGCTGGGCGGTCGAATCGCACGGCGCGGCGAACCGGCGCCGGCACATGCGCATGGCGGAAAAAAGTAAGCCCCGGAAGCTGGGGGGAGCTTCCGGGGCTTGGGGTGGGAAGCGGAACCTGGGGAGGAGTTCGCTTCCCGGGTTCATCCAGGGAGGGAATGAACCAGGCGCCGTTGCGTGCGCCTGCTAGATAAGACGCGGCAGAGCGGAAAAGGTTCGCAGCTCGCTGCCATTCGATTCATACTTCGTTCATCGCCTTTTTAATCAATGCTTTGAGCGAAAGGAGCCGGGCTTTTGTGGCGCCGCGCCGTGGGCCTCAAGCCATGGATGTTGCAACGATGCGCAGCAGCATCAATGCGCCTGGTCCCAGTTCTCGCCCACGCCAATATCGACGACCAGCGGCACGGCAAGTTCCGCCGCTGCAGCCATGCGCGCTCTCACGCCATCGGTGATTTCCGCGAGCGCCTCGTCGCGCACCTCGAATACCAGTTCGTCGTGCACCTGCATCAGCATGCGCGCGTCCGCGCGGTCACCGAGCCAGGCGTCTATCGAAATCATCGCGCGCTTGATGATGTCCGCCGCGGTGCCTTGCATTGGCGCGTTGATCGCCGCCCGCTCGGCGCCGGCGCGCAGGTTAGCGTTACGCGCGCGAATATCGTCGAGATAGAGTCGGCGCCCGAACACGGTTTCGACATAGCCATCGCGGTGCGCCTGCTCGCGAATGCTGTCCATGTACTGGCGCACGCCGGGGTAGCGCGTGAAGTACCGCGCGATGTAATCGTTGGCCTCGTTGCGCGCGATGCCGAGCTGACGCGCGAGACCGAACGCACCCATGCCGTACATGAGTCCGAAGTTGATCGCCTTGGCGGCGCTGCGCTGATTGCGATCGACCTGCTCGGGCGGTATGCCGAACACTTCCGCGGCGGTCGCGCGGTGCACATCCTGCGCGCCGACGAAGGCGCTGAGCAAGCCGGCGTCGCCGGACAGATGCGCCATGATGCGCAGTTCGATCTGCGAGTAGTCCGCCGCGACCACTTTGTAACCTTGTGGAGCAATGAACGCCTGGCGGATGCGCCGCCCTTCCTCGGTGCGGATCGGAATGTTCTGCAGATTCGGCTCGGACGACGACAGCCGGCCGGTTGCGGCGATCGCCTGGTGGTAACTCGTGTGCACGCGCCCGGTATGCGGATTGCGCATCTCGGCGAGCTTGTCGGTATACGTCGAGCGCAGCTTGGCCAGGCCGCGATACTCGAGGATCAGGCGCGGCAAATCATGCTGGTCGGCGATCGCTTCGAGGGCTTCCTCGTTGGTCGACGGCTGCCCGGTTGGCGTTTTTACCACAATGGGCAATTTCAACTCGTCGAACAGGATCGCCTGCAGCTGCTTCGGCGAATCCAGGCTGAAGCTGCGGCCGGCGATCGCGTAGGACTGCAGCTGCAGTTCATGCATGCGCTTGGCCAGTTCGTGGCTCTGTGTGCGCAGTGCATCGGTGTCGATCAATACGCCGCGCCGCTCCATGCGCGCAAGCACCGGCACGAGAGGGATTTCAATCGTTTCGTAGACGCGCTGCAAGGCCGGCTCGGTCTGCAATTTCGCCCACAACGCCTGGTGCAACCGCAGCGTGACGTCGGCGTCCTCCGCCGCGTAGTCCGCGGCGCGCGCGATGTCGACCTGGCCGAACGGAATCTGCTTGGCGCCCTTGCCGGCGACGGCTTCGTACGGAATCGTCTCGTATCCGAGATAGCGCCGGGCCAGCGAATCCATGTCATGCCGGCTTGCGGTGGCGTTCCAGACGTAGGACTCGAGCATCGAATCGTGCGCCAGGCCGCGCACCTCAATGCCGTGCTGGCTCAGCACGTTGATGTCGTATTTGGCGTGTTGTCCCAGTTTGGCTTTGTGTGCATCTTCCAGTATGGGCTTCAAGGCCGCCAAGGTGCTGGTCAGGTCCAGTTGCGGTGGCGCGCCGGGATAGTCGTGCGCGAGGGGAATGTAGGCCGCCGATGCCGCGTCGACGGACAGCGAGATTCCGACGATGCGCGCCTGCATCGCGTCGAGGGAGGTCGTTTCTGTGTCGAAGGCGATCAGCGGCGAAGCACGCAAACGCTGCAACCATTCCTCAAGCGTCGCAGCGTCGAGGATGCAGATGTAGCTTCCTTTCGCGGCGAGGGCCGGGTCCAGGCCCGCATCCGGCGTGCGCGCCGCACGGTACTGGGCCGGCACGATCGCACCGCGCGAATCGGTGCGGTCGTCGCCGCTGCCGTCCAGATCCTTCAGCGCGGCGTTGAAACCGTAGCGCGTGTAGAGCTCGCGCAGTCGCTCGATGTCGCGCGCGCGCGGAGCGAGGTCCTGCACGGTCTGTTCGAGCGGTACGTCGATCTTGATCGTCGCAAGCTGGCGTGACAGCGGCAGATGCGCCAGCGCCGCGCGCAGGTTCTCGCCGATCTTGCCGCCGATCCTGGTGGCGTTTTCCATGACCGCGTCGAGCGTGCCGTATTCCGCCAGCCATTTCGCGGCGGTCTTCGGACCGCACTTGTCCACACCGGGAATATTGTCGACGGAGTCGCCCATCAGCGCGAGCAGGTCCACGATCTGGTCGGGGCGCACACCGAACTTTTCGAACACGCCGGCATCGTCGAGCCGGGTGTTGGTCATCGTGTTGCTCAGCGTGACGTGCGGACCGACGAGTTGCGCCATGTCCTTGTCGCCGGTCGAGACCACCACGTCGATGCCCTGCGCCGCGGCCTGCAACGCCAGCGTGCCGATCACGTCGTCGGCTTCCACGCCGTCGATGCGCAGGATCGGCAATCCGAGCGCCTTGACGATTTCGCACATCGGCTCGACCTGCGCGCGCAATTCGTCCGGCATCGGTGGCCGGTTCGCCTTGTAGGCCGGATACAACGCGTCACGGAAGGTCGGGCCGCTGGCGTCGCTGACAAAAGCCACAAAGTCCGGCTTGGCCTTGATCGTGGCGCGCAGCATGTTGACGATGCCGAACAGCGCGCCGGTCGGCTCGCCCGCCGCGTTGCTCAGCGGTGGCAGCGCGTGGAACGCACGATACAGATAGCTGGAACCGTCGATCAGGACGAGGCTGGGCATGCGCGGCACCATGGCGGATGGCTGGCGAGCTTGGCGCAAGCGACCGCCGCTTTCAATCGCTGCGCCGGCACCGGTTCAGTTCATGCTTGCTATGCTCATCATCAACACCGCCGACGGAGCAGGTTCATGAATCGCGCAGCGTATCTACTGATGTTCACGATGATCGCGTTCGCGGCGCAAGCGGCCGATCCGCCGAAGCCCGCGAGTGGCTTGGCCAGTGCGCCCCCGCCGCCGGCAATGGATGCGCCGGGCGTCACCACGGCGCCGGAAGTTCCGGTCGAGTCCAGCGTCCCGACCGCGCCCAGTACCGCGATAGCGCCCAATGGCAAGCCGGCTCCCGAGGTCAGCGTCAAGAAATCCGGCGACGACACGATCGAGGAATACCGGCAGGGCGGCAAGCTGACGATGATCCGGATCACGCGCAAGGGTGGCGTTCCGCAAACTTATATCGACACCGACGGGGACGGCAAACTCGAAGGCAATCCGAAGGAAGGGCCGGTCGCTCCGGTCTACTACACCTTGTACAACTGGAATTGAGCGCGTTTTGCCGCAACGGCCGGCGTGGCTGATCGAGCGCCACGAATAGACGATCGTTGCAACGTCGGAGCAGGCACCGGCGCCCACTGCGCCGGCTCGAACCTCAGTGGCGGAAGTGCCGCACGCCAGTGAACACCATGGCGATGTCGTTTTCGTCGGCCGCGGCGATCACTTCGCTGTCGCGCATCGATCCGCCCGGCTGGATCACCGCACGCACGCCAGCTTTGGCGGCCGCATCAACACCGTCGCGGAACGGGAAGAACGCGTCGGACGCCATCACGCTGCCTCGCACGTCCAGACCGACTTCCTCGGCCTTCATTGCGGCGATGCGCGCGCTGATCACGCGGCTCATCTGTCCGGCACCGACGCCGATCGTCTGGCCGGCTCGCGCATAGACGATCGCGTTCGACTTGACGTACATCGCAACGTGCCAGGCGAACAGCAGGTCACGCAATTCCTCGGCATTGGGTACGCGCTTGCTGACCACTTCCAGATCGGAAAGCAGCAGGGTGTCGCGGTCTGCGTCCTGCACCAGCAGGCCGCCGGCAATCCGCTTGTATTCCAGCGACGTAGCTGCCTGTTCGGCCCAGGTTCCGGTTGCCAGCAGACGCACGTTCGGCTTTTTCTCAAATGCGGCTAACGCGGCATCGTCCACTTCGGGGGCGATCACGACTTCGACGAACTGCCGGTCGAGTATCGCCCGCGCGGTCGCCGCGTCGAGCGGACGATTGAACGCGATGATGCCGCCGAACGCCGATGTCGGATCGCAGGCGAAGGCGCGCTCGTAGGCGAGCATCGGCGTTTCGCCGAGTGCCACGCCGCAGGGGTTGGCATGCTTGACGATCACGCAGGCAGGCGCGCTGCCGAATGCCTTGACGCATTCCAGTGCCGCATCCGCATCAGCCAGGTTGTTGTAGGAGAGTTCCTTGCCAGCGAGCACGCGTGCGCTGGCGACGATGCCGCGCGGCGCGTGGTAGTCCAGATACAACGCGGCGGACTGGTGTGGGTTCTCGCCGTAGCGCAGGGTCTGCGCGCGCTTGAACGCGAGATTCAGATGGGTCGGATAGTTGTCCTCACGCTCGCCGGTGCGCGCGCCAAGCCAGTTCGCGATCAGACCATCGTAACGTGCCGTGTGCGCATAGCTTTTCGCGGCGAGACGGCGGCGCAATTGCAGGCTGGTGCCGCCCTGGTCGTGCAGGGCCTGGAGGATTTCCGCGTAATCGCCCGGCTCGGTGACCACGGCCACATGTTCGTGGTTCTTCGCCGCGCCGCGCAACATCGCCGGACCGCCGATGTCGATGTTCTCGATCGCCTCTTCGGCGCTGCAATCCGGGCGGGCAATAGTTTGTTCAAAAGGATAAAGATTAACAACCAGCAGTTCTATCGGCGCGATGCCATGCTGGCTCATCACGGCGTCGTCGACACCGTGGCGTCCGAGCAATCCGCCGTGGATCTTCGGGTGCAGGGTCTTCACCCGACCGTCCATGATTTCCGGGAAACCCGTGACCTGGCTGACATCGGTCACCGGCAAACCAGCGCCGCGCAAGGCCTGCGCGGTGCCGCCGGTCGACAGCAAGGTGATGCCCAGGGCGTCGAGTCCGCGCGCGAGGTCAAGCAAGCCGGATTTGTCCGAAACGCTGATCAGCGCGCGGCGTACCGGGACTAGGGTCGCGTCGAACATGTCTGGTGCCGAAAAGCGGAGAGGGGCGCGCAGTATAGCGGCATGACGGCCTGCGGCGGATTACCCGGGATCGGCGAATGCGCTGTCCGTCCGGTGCACACGGTCATCGGTGTGCGTGCGCCACGCGTGGCGTCAAACGGCGCCGTTCGACGCTCAGAGCAGACCGTGCTGGGAGAGTTTCTTGCGCAGGGTGGCGCGATTGATGCCGAGGGCGAGCGCGGCTTTGCTCTGGTTGTCGCCGTACCAGCTCATGACCTCGCGCAGCAGCGGCGCTTCGACCTCGTGCATCACGAGATCGTAAAGGCCGTCAGCCTGGTGCGTATCCAGGTCGGTCAGGTAGCGACGCACGGCACGCGACACACAGTCGCGCAGCGCAGGCTGCAACACGGAATCGTGTGCCTGTTCGGCACGCAGGGCGGAGACGGCATTCACGGCAGCGGGCACACCTAGGGTTCTTGATTCTTCCATGGCCCATCGGCGCGATGAGAAATCCCGACGGGGGAACGATGTTAGCGCGGCGGACAGCACTTGGTAAGTGCCCGCGCAACAATTCTGTCGACTGCGCGCACAATCTCCCGGTCCGTGCGGACCGATCAGAGAAACTTGAATTCGAAAGCCACGGCATTTCTGCCCGGGTCGATGACTTCGAACACCAGCGCCGCGCTGGCTCCCGCCGCGACACCGGCACCTATCGTGCGCTGGTCGCCCAGATACTCGCGGGGCTGAAAGCGACGCATCGCGACGCGATTCTCGTCGAGGTCCGACAGGGTGATTTCGACGACCGGAAACGCCTGCGGAAAATCAGCATCGTTGCGCAGCGTCGCCGAGACGATCAATGCACCGCGCACGGACGGATGCGGTCGAATGTCGCGGGACAACAATTGCAGCTGCTGAGTGTCGCGGCGCAGCGGCAGCGTGCATGCGAGGCTTGCGCAAGCCTGGTCCAGCCACGGGCGCAGCAGCGCATGATTGAGCAGGAAAGTGCGTTCGGCATAGGCCAGCTGCGCGGTCAGCGCCAGGCACAGCACTGTGGTGCCGACGACCCACGTCCAGCGCCGCCGCGGCCGACGCGATCCGTGCAGGCGCGCAAATCCGGGCGTGGCCGTGGTGCGGCGTGTCTCGTGATGGCGTGGCCGTTCGTCGGGATCGAAACTCAGCGTATTGTGCTGCGGATTGGGTCGGTAGACCGGCACGCCCAGCCGCGGCGGCTGCGCTTCCGGGGCGTGCAACGGCAAATGTTCGAAGGGTTCCGGCGGCAGCTGTTCGGCAAGACTCGGCAACGCGTCGAAGATGGCTTCGCAATGTGCGCAGCGCACCATGCCGTGACCCCGCGCAATCAGCGCGGCGTCGGTCGAGTAAACCGTCAGGCATTCGGGACATTGGGTGTACATGCGGCGCGATTGTAGCTGCCGACGCCACGTGCGTCTTGCGCGGCGTGGGCTCGTCGACGGGTCGCCTGCGCTGCACGGCAGCGTGCCGATCAGTACACTGCAGCGATGCTCACACCGCAGACACCGGTCACCGAGTGGTTGCAAGCCTGGCGTGCCGGTGACGCCGGTGTGTTGCCGCAGTTGACCGAAGCGGTCTATGCGGAGTTGCGCCGCATGGCGTGGCGGCGCCTGCGTGCCGAGCAGGGCTCGGCGACGCTGAATCCGACCGCGCTGGTCAACGAAGCGTTCGTGCGACTTTGTGAAAACAATACCGATTGGAACAATCGCGCACATTTTTTTGCGCTCGCGGCGCTGCACATGCGCAACGTGCTCGTGGATCACGCCCGCCAGCGCCACGCCGACAAACGCGGCGGCAATGCACTGCATGTGACGCTGGGCAGCGCGGATGAGACTCCGGTAGAGGCAAGCGTTGACCTGGTCGAGTTGGACCAGGCTTTGAAGCATCTGGAAAACGAGGACCCGCGCACCGGCAAGGTGATCGAACTGACCTATTTCGGCGGGATGAATCGCGACGAAGTCGCGGTCGTACTCGAGATTTCGGTGCCGACCGTGGATCGATGCCTGCGCTATGGGCGCGCGCGCCTCAAGCAGGCGTTGACCGTCTGAGCATGATTGACACGAAGCGCCTGCGGGAATTGTTCGACGCGGCCGTGCAGCTGTCCGGTCCGCAGCGTAGTGAATTTGTGCAGAATGCCTGTCAAGGCAATTCCGTCCTGCGTCGCGAGCTCGAGCAACTGCTGGACTGCGACAACGACGAAGATCCGCTCGCCGAGAGCATTGCGGCCACCGCCGCCGATCACCTGGATCACAGTGCACCGTGGATCGGCCAGCGCGTCGGCAATTATCGGGTGCTGTCCGAACTCGGACGTGGTGGCATGGGTAGTGTGTTTCTCGCCGAGCGCGCCGACGCGGAATATGAAACCCGCGTCGCGATCAAGCTGATCCGCGGTTTTCCGACACGTGAAGCCCTGCAGCGCCTTCGTCGCGAGCGACAGTTGCTCGCCGGTCTGCAGCATCCGGGCATCGCGCGTCTGCTCGATGGCGGAACAACCGAGTCCGGTCAACCCTATCTGGTCATCGAGTTTGTCGATGGTGTCCCATTGAATCAGTGGCTGCTCGATCAACAAGCGGACCTGCACACGCGCCTGTTGCTGTTTCAGAGCCTCTGCGCGGCAGTGCATTTCGCCCATCAGAACCTGGTGGTACACAGCGATCTGAAGCCCGCCAATGTGCTGGTGCGTGCCGACGGAAAGCCCGTGTTGCTCGACTTCGGCATCGCCCGACTGGTCGACGCCGGCGCGGGCGATTCGCGCCCCACCGAGTTGCGCGCGTTCACCCCGGACTATGCGAGTCCCGAGCAACTGGCCGGGGGCAGCGTCAGCAGCGCCAGCGATGTGTATGCATTGGGCTTGCTGCTATACGAAATGCTGTGCGGCGAATCCTATCGAGGGGTAGTCCGCAGCCAGACCGGGCGAACGCGTCGCCCGAGTCGCACGGCGCTGGCGTCAAACCAGTCATGGTTGCGCGCCGACGCAGCGGTACTGCGTGGCGATCTCGATCATGTCGTGGCCCAGGCGCTGCAGGAAGATCCTGTGCGACGCTACAGTTCCGCCGCGGCGTTGTCGCAAGATATAGAGCGTTACTTCGCCGGAAAGCCGCTGGACGCCGTGCCCGATCGCAGTGCCTACCGGATCGGAAAGTTTCTGCGCCGGCACAAGCTCGCGAGCGCCATGACCGGCATGCTGCTGCTGGCGATGCTCGGTTTCGGCTGGTGGCTCGCCGCGGAACGTGCCCATGCGGTGCGCGCGGAGCAGGCGGCGCGGATCGAGGCGGATACGGCCAACCATGTCACGGATTTCCTGCTCGGCCTGTTTCGCCAGGCCGATCCGGAAACCGCGCGGGGAAAAGAACCCAGCGTGCGCGAGGTGCTCGATCAGGGCCGCGACCGGATCGATGCGGAGCTCGCCGGGCAGCCTGTCGTACGCGCACGCCTGCTTACCCGGCTTGGTGAAATATATACGAGTATAGGACAGCCCAAAAGCAGCATCGCTCTGCTGCAGCAGGCGGTCAGCCTGCTGCGTGAGCCGAACACGGATCCACTCGCGCTGGCGTTCGGGCTGAATGAACTGTGCCGCGCATTCAATCTTGCCGCCGACTACGCGCCGGCACGCAAGGCCTGCGAAGAAGGCCTGTCGATCCGCCGGGCACATCGGCCGCCGTCACATCCGGACTTGGGGCACAGCTACAACTCGCTCGGCATCGTGGAGCAGGAACAGGGCAATGCCGCAGCGGCGGAAGAAAATTTCCGCAAGGCCCTGGCGATATTCGAGAGCGCGGGACCTGAGTCGCGCGAGGATCTTGCCTCGACCCAGCACAATCTGGGTTACGCCGCGGCACACCGGGGCGACTATGTCGCCGCGCAGCGCGCCTATGCAGCCGCGCTCACGGAAAAGCGATTGCTGTTCGGCGATGCGCATCCGCGCACGCTGAATTCTCTGCTGGGCATCGCCAACGCAGAAGTGGGACTGGGGCAGAACGACGCTGCGCGTCGCGATTTCGAGGCGATCCTGGCGTTGCGCATCAAGGTGCACGGTGCGGAAAGCATCGATGTCGCGCGTACCCACAACGAGCTCGCGTCGCTGTTGCAGGACAGCGGCGAACTGGCCAGCGCCGACGCGCATTACGCGCAAGCGCAACAATTGTACGAACGCCTGCTGCCTGCGGACGCCCTGGATCACGCGGTCAATGCGAACAACCGCGCGACGCTCGCGGAAGATCGCGGCGACGTGCCCCTCGCACGCAGCCTCTATCAGCGCTCGTATGACCTGCGCAGCGCGAAACTGGCCCTCGGCGACCCGGCGCGCGTGCGGTCGGAAACCAATTTCGCGCGCTTTCTGCTGCAGACCGGCGAGCAGGATGCAGCACGGCCTCTGCTGCTTAGTCTGAGCGGCGTGCCCGCATTGCGCGCGCTGAATGCCAAGGAGAGTTTCGATCTCGCGATGCTGGCCATTGAAGGGCAATTGTTCAATAAGCAACTTTCGGCGGCAGAGCAGGCATTGCGCGAATTGCCGCCGCCGCAAGGTGCGATGGAGTTCCGGCGGAGACTGCGCCACGGGGATGCGTTGGCGCGTTGCCTGGCCTTGCAGAAGCGCCCCGTCGAGGCGCTTGCCGCGTACAGCACGGCGATCGATGAGTTGACCCGTCGGCTCGGACCCAGCCATCCGGTACAGGCTCGTGCGGCAGTCACTCTGGCCGGGTATCTGCTTGCGACCGGCGATCTGGTGCAGGGGCGGGAGCGGTTGCGTGTCGCGCTGTCGGTCCTGCGCAATTCGCAGGTGCCGACGTCTCCGGCATTGAACGAAGCAATGCGCCTGGCGAAACTCGTGGGCATGCCGCCGACCGGTTGATCGTCGAACGGGGGATTCAGCTCCGTTCTGCGCGAATGCCGCTGATGCGCACCCAGTCTTCGCGTTGGCTGACCTGCAGATCGTTGAACCAGGTCGCATAACGCGGCAACAGCTCCGCGTCTTGCCCGGCGAGGATGCCCGAGATCGCGAACGGTGCCAGGGTTTTTGCACTTTGTGCAAAAACAGGCGCCAGCTCCGCGAGTGGTCCCGCCAGGATGTTGGCGACGAGCACGTCCTGCGGCTTGGCGACATACGCATCAGGCAACAGCAATTCGAGCCGGTCGGCGACGCCGTTGCGCTCGGCATTGTCCAGGCTTGCCTGCAGCGCCTGCGGATCGTTGTCGACCCCGATGACGTGTGTCGCGCCGAGCTTCAACGCGGCAATCGCCAGCACACCCGAGCCGCAGCCGTAATCGACCAGGGTTCGGCCGGCAAGATCGAGGCTGTCCAGCCATTCCAGGCACAACGCGGTGGTCGGATGTGTGCCGGTTCCGAACGCGAGTCCCGGATCGAGGCGCACGATCACGGCATTCGGGTCGTCCAACGGCGGCTCGATGTTCCACGGATAAATCCACAAGCGCCGCCCGAACTGCATTGGCTGGAAGGTATCCATCCAGGCGCGTACCCAGTCTTCGTCGGCGACATCGCGGAAGCTGAGCTGGTCCGGTGCAATTTCCGGCACGAGTTCGGTCAGCGCGTGCACCAGTCCCACCCGATCGCAGGCGACATCAAACAACGCCGCGAGCTTGATCGTCGGCCACACCGGCGTCTCGCCGGGACCGGGCTCGAAGATCGGATGGTCTTCGGCGTCGAGCAGGGTTATCGACAGCGCGCCGAGATCTTCCAGCGCCGCTTCGATGGTTTCCTGCTGGTCCGAATGCAGAGTGAGCGAGAGTTCGATCCAGGGCATGGCAATTCAATCACTTCCGGTAGGGCGGGTCTCGGACCCGCCGTGCTGCGTTTCACAAGGCGTCTGGAGCGACGGAGTCGAGATCCGTCCGCCTCATCCCAACGTTATCCCTTTTTCTCTTTGTTCCGCAATGCGTTTTTCCAGATAGTGGATATTCTGTCCACCAGCCTGAAAGCCGGCATCGGCCAGGATGCGCTGCTGCAACGGAATATTCGTCTTCACGCCGTCGATGACCATTTCGGCCAGCGCCAGGCGCATGCGCGCGATCGCCGTAGCGCGGTCCCTGCCGTGCACGATCAGCTTGCCGATCATCGAATCGTAATTTGGTGGAATCCGGTAACCGTCGTAGATGTGCGTATCGACGCGCACGCCGGGACCACCGGCGCTGAGAAAGCGCTTGATCAGTCCCGGGCTCGGCATGAACGTGTCAGGATCCTCGGCATTGATGCGGCATTCGATCGAATGACCGCTGAGTCGGATGTCTTCCTGGCGCAGCGAGAGTTTTTCCCCGCCGGCGATCAGCAGCTGCTCGCGCACCAGATCCACACCGGTGATCCATTCGGTCACCGGATGCTCGACCTGGATGCGCGTATTCATTTCGATAAAGTAAAAACGTCCATTTTCGTACAGGAACTCGAAAGTCCCCGCGCCGCGATAGCCGATTCTGACGCAGGCTTCGACACAGACATTGCCGATCTGGGCGCGCTGTTCCTCGCTGATCCCGGGTGCGGGCGCTTCCTCGACGACTTTCTGGTGGCGACGCTGCATCGAGCAATCGCGTTCGCCCAGATGGATCGCGTTGCCCTGGCCGTCGGCGAGCACCTGGATTTCGACATGGCGCGGATTTTCGAGAAACTTCTCCATGTACACCATGTCGTTGTTGAACGCGGCTTTCGCCTCCGACTTGGTCAAGGTGATCGCGTTGTGCAGATGCGCCTCGGTATGCACGACGCGCATGCCGCGTCCGCCGCCACCACCCGCCGCCTTGATGATGATCGGATAGCCGATGTCCCGCGCGATGCGCGCGTTCTCCATCGGTTCGTCGCCGAGCGGTCCGCCGGAGCCCGGCACGCAAGGGACGCCGGCCGCTTTCATCGCCTTGATCGCTTCCACCTTGTCGCCCATCAGGCGAATCACATTGGCGGTCGGGCCAATGAAGATGAAGCCGGATTTCTCGCAGCGCTCGGCGAAATCCGCATTCTCGGAAAGGAATCCGTAGCCGGGATGGATGGCCTGCGCGTCGGTGACCTCGGCAGCCGCGATGATCGCCGGCACATTGAGGTAGCTGCCTGCAGCAGGCGCGGGGCCGATGCATACCGACTCGTCGGCCATGCCCACATGCTTGAGGTTGCGATCAACCGTCGAGTGCACGGCGACGGTCTTGATGCCGAGCACGTGACACGCGCGCAGCACGCGCAGGGCGATTTCGCCGCGGTTGGCGATAACGACTTTATCTAGCATGGTTGAGGCCGGGAATCGAAAATCGGGAATAGGGAATGGCGAATCGAGAACAGCTGCGCGTCGCGCATCACGAATCTCCGGACAATTTCAGTGAATTCATCGGTGCAGTGAGTCGCGCAAACAATCGATCAATCAGCTCGCCGACTTCGGGATGACGGGTCAAATATTCGAGTCGGGTTCCAATCTGTAATTGTGTATCCAATTCCGGCAGCGAACCGCGCGCGCTGGACAAGTACCTCAAACACTCCGGTGTGCTTCGACGGGCGGCGCCTTCAGCGATATTTGACGGAATGCTCACTGCGGCCCTTCGCACTGCGCGGTCAAACCAAATCGCTCGTCGGGAGGAAAGCCGGCTGACAGTCGGTACGCCGCTTCAACCAGATCCATGGCGTTGCGCCACACATCCAGGTTTTCGTGCGGCCGCTTTGACGATTCCCGGTTCCCCATTCCCGATTCCCGTTTCTATCATCCAATCACAAACAATGGCTCGTCGAACTCGACCGGTTGGCCGCTGGTCGCGAGAATCGCCAGCACCGTTCCACCGACGTCGGCTTCGATCTGATTGAACATCTTCATCGCTTCGATGATCGCCAGCGTCTCGCCGGTTTTCACCTGCTGACCGATCTTGACGAAGGTCGGTGCTTCCGGATTCGGTGACGCGTAGTAGGTGCCGACCATGGGCGAACGCACGACGTGCCCGTCGGGCAGACTCTTGCTCGCGGGGCCGCTCGCTGCTTCGGCACCGGCGGTCGTATTCTGCGGTGCGCGATGTTGTTCGACATGGACGTGCGTGACCGGCGGTGGCTGTGCTGTCTGGGCGGCTTGCATCATCGCCAGGGCGGCATTGCCGCGCGGCATGCGCGAGAGCCGCACCACCTCTTCGCCTTCCTTGATTTCGAGTTCGGCAAGATTCGACTCTTCCAGTATGTCGATCAGCTTCTTGATTTTGCGCAGGTCCACGGACGGATCCTCACGAGGGTTTGATAGGGAAAGGATTGACTCAGGACAATCGCGAGAACGCGGCGATCAGGGCCAGGCGATAACTGTCGGCGCCGAATCCGCAGATCACGCCAAGCGCGATGTCGGAAAGGTACGAATGGTGACGGAATGCTTCGCGTGCATGTACGTTGCTCAGGTGGATCTCAATAAACGGCAGCGCCACGGCCAGCAGCGCATCGCGCAAGGCAATGCTCGTATGCGTGAGTGCGGCCGGATTGATCAGAATAAAGGCCGTGCCATCTGCTCGCGCGGCGTGGATGCGCTCGATCAGCGCGTGCTCGGCGTTGCTCTGGAAACTCGTCAGATCATGCCCACTTGCCCGCGCTTTCGTGGCAAGATCGGCGTCGATCGTTGCCAGCGTGACATGCCCGTAAGTCTCCGGCTCGCGTGAGCCGAGCAGATTGAGATTAGGGCCATGCAGCAGCAATATCTTGGCCAAGCGCAGACTCCGTCCGGATCATCCGGCGAGGGGGCGCAAGTCTGCGCTTACCGGACGATCTTGTACAGATGGGCGACGTTTGCCGATGTT
>JBDTLV010000104.1:0-18094 GCA_039934615.1 Tahibacter sp. | reverse complement strand
TGACATTTTGCGCAAATACAACATTACCAAAACACAACATCGAGAATGCCAGCAACCTGGCCGATCTCACAATACTCATAAATCCCCCAATTGATCGAAATCCGAATACCGAAACAACAACGATCGACGTCGTGAACCGGCGAACGGAGGTTGAAAAATAGCTCTGGTGCTATCCCGCAGACGTGCCCGCTTCAATTTGCTTGAGCGCACCCCCTTAAGACTTGGCGACCCACCTGACTCGGGCGGCATCGCGGGAGCATTCGTAGCACATCGCAATGGCAGGTGCCATAGAAATCGACCCCGTTTTTCCGTGCGAACCCCAATTCCCTCGTTCAGTTTTGAACCGGGCTGGTCAAGGTATTTCGCCCCCCCCTCTTTCCAGATGCCGTGATCTGGCGCAGCATCCCAAAATCATCTCAGCGGGGAGACGAAAGCAATGGCAGCGAAGGACAGCAGTGGCAAGACACCGGGAGCTTTTGGCTCGCTGCTGAAAGATTTCCGCAGCGCCTTCGGCGAGATGTTTGGCGGCGGCAAGCTCGATCCGAAGCAGGAAACGACGATCGAGGTGATGTTCGCCCTGCTGGGCAATCTCGCCGGCGCGGACAGCATCGTGACGACGCACGAAGCGGAGTTCACCAACCAGATGATGGACGAGTTTCAATTGTCCACGCGCGGTCGGGATCTGGCGCAGGATGCCTTCACGCGTGGGCGCAAGCGCGAAATCGATGTCGATCATGAGCTCAAGCGCTATCTGAGTCTGTATCGGACGGGCTCGCCGGAAGTGGAACGCCTGTACGACGCGCTGCTGCGCCTTGCGGCCGCCGATGGGCGTTTGCGGCCGGGTGAGAAGATCCTGCTCGAGAAGATCACAGTGGGGCTGGGTTATCCGATCGCGACGCTGGCGGCGCGGTTGGGAACATAGCTTCCGCGCGGGACAGCCCATGCGCGTGAGGTCAACCGGTACCGCCGCGACGTGGTGATCATTCGGCTGTGGTGCTCGAACGGTGGCGCAGGTAGCCATTTACCCTTCGATACCTCAGGGCGAACGGAGTTGACGCGGTACTCGGGCGACGGCGGAGCGGCTATTTTGTATCCGATGCGCCGACTTTTCGCCGTTCGCGACGATGCTTCGATAGCTCAACACAGGGTCCGCCTTCGGCGTACGACCATCGGTAGTCCCCGCCTGGGGGATCGAATTGTGAACGGCGCCGCACGATAGACAACCCAGTTACTCAGGGCGAACGGGGGTTCCTATTGCGAACTGAGACACACCTCGACCGCACCGAGCGCTTCGAGTGGCGCCTTCGAATCTAGATCGCGCTGCCCGACGAGCCACCCATCCGCCCCATGAACTGACGGTAGTGACGCAGTTCGGCCACCGAATCCCGCGTGTCGCTGAGTGCCGTGTGCGCGGAGTCCTTGGTATAGCTCTTGGCCACGTCCGGCGCCCAGCGGCGCGCGAGTTCCTTCAGCGTGGAAACATCCAGATTTCGATAATGGAAATAGCGCTCCAGACGCGGCATCAGCCGGTGCAGGAAGCGGCGATCCTGGCAGATCGAATTGCCACACATCGGTGACTTGCCAGCGGGCACCCAGTGACTCAGGAATTCCACGGTAAGCGCTTCGGCGCGCCCCAGATCGACGTCGGAATCGAGCACTCGCTGCCACAATCCGGACTTGCGATGCTGGTTGCGGTTCCAGTCGTCCATGCCTTCGAGACGTTCGACCGGATGGCGTATGGCGAACTCCGGACCCTCGGCGAGCAGGTTCAGGTCTTTGTCGGTGACCAGCGTCGCGACCTCGAGTATCGAGTCGGAGTCGGTGTCGAGACCGGTCATTTCCAGATCGATCCAGATGAGATTGTCTTCGTGCGATGGGGCGGCTGAATTCATCGGGTTCCCTGTTGGCATCGTGTATGCAAGCCGTCGTGGCGTGTGTCGGGGCAACGATAGCACCGACGTACCTGTGTTCGACGCATTTGCGCGGATGCCCCGTGCAGGGCTAGTCTCGCGCGTCCTTCAGGGGGGGCCTAGGGTGGGAACGGATCGGGTGCTCTTGCTCGAAGCATCGGCTACCCGGCGGCGTGCGGTCAAAACGCTGCTGGTCAGCAAAGGTTTCGAGGTCAGCGAAGTCACGGATTACGAACAGGCGCTCAGCCTGTTGCGGCGCCTCGGCGATACCGCGTCGGGCTTCCGTGGCTTGCTGGTCGGCTGGCCCGAGATCACCGACACCCACGCGGACGAACTCTTCACCCTGCTGCGCCAGGACGATTACGAACATTTTGCGGTGCTGTTGCTCGCCGACCATAACGACGAGGCAGCGGTCAACTGGATGATGAAGCGGCCGAGTACAGCGCTGCTGCTGTGGAGCGACTACAGCGAATGCGGCGACGCGCTGGGCAAATTGCTCGCACCACCAACGCAGTCCCAGCCCGATCTGAATCAGGGCGGACAGTCGCACCTGCGCGTTTTGTTTGTCGACGACTCGGCAACGGTGCGCGTCGCGTTTCGGCGCCTGCTGGCCAAGCACGGCTATCTGGTCGAGACCGCGGAAAACGTCGAGGATGGCTGGAGCAAGGCGACCAGCCAGCCGTTCGATATTGCCATTGTGGACTATTTCATGCCGGGCGACCCGGGCCCGGTGCTGGTGCGGCGGATGAAAGACGATCCGCGCACGTCCGGAGTGCTCACCGCGGTCATCACGGGTACTTATTCGGATCGGGTGATCAATGAATCGCTCGCCGCCGGCGCGCTGGAATGCCTGTTCAAGAGCGAGGCGCGAGAACTGTTTCTGGCACGCCTGGGCTCGCTCGCGCGCGCCGTGCAGGACCGCCAGTCGGTCGATGCGGAACGACGCCGCCTGCAGAGCATCCTGAGTTCGGTCGGCGACGGCGTGTACGGTGTCGATGCACGCGGCAATGTACAGTTTGTCAATCCGGCGGCGCTGGATATCCTGGGCTATGACCAGGTCGAGGAATTGATCGGCCGCTCCGCCTACGAGTTGTTCCATCATTCCTTCGAGGACGGCACGGCCATCCCGCGCGCCAGCTGCTTCCTCTCGCAAGCCTATGCCCAGGGCAGTCAGGTGCCGGGCTGGCAGTCGGTATTCTGGACGCGCTCGCGCTTCGTCGTGCCGGTCGAATGCACGGTCTATCCGATGCAGCTGGATGGCCAACGTGAAGGCTCGGTAGTGGCGTTCCGCGATATCTCCTCGCGGCGCATGCTGGAAGAGGAATTGCGCTGGCAGGCCAGCCACGATTCGCTGACCAAACTGAAAAATCGTGCATGGTTCGAGACACAGCTGGAACAGGAAGTGACGCGGCTTAAGCGCACCGACCACGGTTCCGCGTTGTTGTTCCTGGACCTGGATCGCTTCAAGTACATCAACGATACAGCGGGTCACACGGCGGGCGATCAGCTGCTGGTCGACATGAGCCGGCGCCTGTCGGCACGCCTGCGCGGCAGCGATCACCTGGCCCGCATGGGTGGCGACGAATACGCGGTGATCCTGCGCAATGTCAGCCCCGATCGTGCCGCCCAGGTGTGTGAGGATTTCCGCCGCGCGATCGTCGGCAGTCCCTTTGTATACGGTGGTAAAAGTTACCGCGTCGGTGTGAGTATCGGCGTCGCCCTGCTCGACCAGCACACGCCATCGCGCACCGAGGCGATGGCAAATGCGGATATCGCGTTGCACCTGGCGAAGCGGCACGGTCGCAATCAGGTGCATGTTTTTGCGCAGGATGCGGACCAGCGCACGCGCATGGATCTGGAGCTGGGTTGGTCGGCACGCCTGGAAGAAGCGCTGCGCCTGGATCAGTTCGTGCTGTGTTTCCAGCCTATCCTGCCGATGGCACAGATCGATTACGAATCCCTGCCCGAACAGCACGGTGCCTTGTGGACGCGGCACCTGAGGCGGTATTCGAATCAGCGCGCGTTCTACGAAGTGCTGATCCGCTTGCGCGATCATGATGGCACGCTCGTCGCGCCGGGCGCGTTCTTGCCGGCCGCCGAGCGTTTCAGCATGATCGGCGAGATTGACCGCTGGGTGATACGCAATGCGCTGCGCTCGTTGCGCGAGCATCAATCCGATCCGCCGGCCGGCATCACGATCAATATTTCGGCGCAGTCCGTCGGACAACCCGATCTGGCGCGCTTCGTCACCGACCGCCTGGTGGAATACAACATCGATCCGCGCGCGGTGGTGTTCGAGATCACCGAAACCGGTGCACTGAACAATCTCGATGCGGCGCGATCGCTGATCACCGAATTGCGCAGCTACGGCTGCCGCTTTGCACTGGACGATTTTGGGGTGGGTTTCTCCTCGTTCACCCATCTGAAACATCTCGATGTGGACATGTTGAAAATCGACGGGTCTTTCACCCAGGGGCTGCTGACCGATCCGGTCGACCTGGCCGTCATCAAGGCGATCACCAACATCGCCCATTCGGTCGGCAAGCTGACCGTCGCGGAATACGTGGATCGACCGGAAATCCTCCGCGCGCTACGCAATTGCGGCGTCGACTATGCGCAGGGCTTCTACGTCGGGCGGCCGAAAAACGGCCTGCGCGCCGCCGGTGGCCAGCTCGAAGTGGTCGGCGGCGACCATTCCGCCACGGGGACCTGAGTCCTGATCAGTAACGCGTTCCAGCGCTGATCGAACCTCCGTTGGCCGCCGCCGTGCAATCGTGCGGCGAGATTCGTATGCTTGCGCGCAGTGCCGCACCGGCGAATCGACGATGCACGGGTTTTTCAACATCGCGCGGTCAATGGACTGACAGCCAACGTGGCTGATCCGGCAAGGAGTGGACGGTGTCCGAATCTGAAAAACCGCTGCCCCGCAGCGACGAGGCGGACGTGACGGCCCTGCTGCATGCCTGGGGCCAGGGCGACGCGCAGGCGGCCGCGCAACTGACCGAGCTGGTGTACGCCCAGGTGCGTGCGATTGCCGGCAAGCACCTGCGCCAGTTTGACGGCAACGTGACGATCGCCCCGACGGAACTCGCGAACGAATTGTTCATGCGGTTGCTGGCCAAGGACATCGACTGGCGCGACCGACGGCATTTTTTCGGGGTGGTGGTCGCCGCGATGCGCAATCTGCTGATCGATCTGGTGCGCGCACGCGGTAGCGAAAAGCGCGGTGGCGGTCAGGTGCATGTCACCTTGTCCGCTGCAGAAAACCAGCCGGCCGAGAGCGAGGAACCGGGCGCACTGGACGCAGCGCTCGCCGACTTGCGCGAACTGGATCCGCGCAAATGTGAAGTCGTGGAGTTGACCTATTTCCTGGGCCTCAAGCGCGAAGAAATTGGTGCAACGCTCGACATCTCCCTCGCCACGGTCGATCGCGAACTGCGCTTTGCGCGCGCCTGGCTGAAAGAGCGCCTCGCCGCATGAGCGACCCGCACTGGCAACGCCTGCAGGAGCTGTTCGAAGCGCTGCTGGAATTGCCGCCGGACACCCGCGAATCCTGGTTGGCGGATCAGTCCGACCCGGATGATCTCAAACAACGGGCGCTCACTCTGGCACGCGCGGATGCACAAGTTCACAACGGAATTACCCGGCAGATCGGCGTGCTCGCGGAGAGCCTGGCAACGGCACCCGCATCGGGCTTGATGCTCGGCGCATACCGGTTGCTGCGCGAAATCGGCTCGGGCGGTATGGGCACGGTGTTTCTCGCCGAACGCGCGGATGCGGAATTCGACCGCCAGGTTGCGATCAAGCTGATCCGCGGTATTCCGACGCGCGATGCGCACGAACGCCTGCGCCGCGAACGGCAGATCCTGGCCAAGCTCGAACATCCGCATATCGCGCGTCTGCTGGACGGCGGAACGAGTTCGGACGGACAGCCCTATCTGGTCATGGAACTCGTCGACGGCGCACCGATCACGCGTTGGTGCCGCGAGCAGCGGCTCGCGCTGACTGCGCGTGTCGATTTGCTGCGCAAGGTTTGCCTGGCCGTGCAATACGCACATCAGCGACTGGTGATCCACCGCGATCTGAAGCCTGCCAATGTGCTGGTACGTGCCGATGGAGAGCCGGTACTGCTCGACTTCGGCATCGCGAAACTGCTGGATCCCGACCACAGCGGGCCAGCGGAGGCAACCGGCGCACAGTTCTATACGCCCAACTGGGCCAGCCCCGAACAACGCCGCGGCGAAGCCGCGAGTACGGCCAGCGATGTATACGCGCTGGGTTTGTTGCTCTATGAACTCGTATACGATGTTGCGCCAGCCCCGCAACCCGACGGCCGTCTTGGCGTGCCCGTCCATGATGCTGCGGGGCGACCGGTGCCGCGCGACCTGCAGCTGATCCTCGCGCGGGCAACGCATGTGGAAGCGGCACGGCGCTACGCGTCGGCGGAAACGCTGGCCGAAGACTTGCGTCGCTGGCAGCGCGGGCGTGCGGTGCTCGCCGCACCGGACAGCGTGGCATACCGGTCCAGCAAGTTCATCCGTCGCCATCCGATCGCGATCGGCCTGGGTCTGCTCGGCTTGGCGCTGATCCTTGCGGCAACCTGGCGCACGGCGCGCGAACGCGACCGCGCCCTGCGCGCCGAAGCCACTGCGCAGCAGGAATCGACCGCGGCGCGGAATGTCAGCGACTATCTGGTCTCGCTGTTCGAGGCAGCCGATCCTGACCAGAATGGCAAGCGCCAACTGAGTCCACGCGAACTCGTGGATATGGGTAAAAATCAACTCAATGGCCGCTTCGGCGATGATCCAGCGCAGCGCGGCCGACTGCTGCTGTCACTCGGACGCGTCTATCGCAAGCTCGGTTTGCCCGCCGATGCAGCAACGACGCTGGGCGACGCGGTCCAGGCACTGCGCGGAAGCAGCGCGAGCGCCGACCTGCCGCACGCGCTCGAGGAGCTGGGCAATGCACACCGCGACAACACGGATTTCGAGCCGGCATTGAAAGCATTGCAGGAGGCGGCGGACTTGTCGTCCGTCGGCATCCCGGATGGCGCAGAGGCGCTGCGGATTCGTGCCGAACTGGCCCTGGTGCAATCGCGCTCGGAGCAGACGGAGCCGGCGATCGCAGGCCTGCAACGGGTGCTCGCTGCCTACGCGACGCATGCGACGACCGGCGACACGGAG
The DNA here is from genome assembly GCA_039934615.1 of Tahibacter sp. Classification (GTDB taxonomy): domain Bacteria; phylum Pseudomonadota; class Gammaproteobacteria; order Xanthomonadales; family Rhodanobacteraceae; genus Tahibacter. Next base: position 11,001 of record JBDTLV010000104.1, on the reverse strand, counting down.
GACCGTGCGAATGCGCGCCTGTTCCTCGCCGAGGCACTGCTCAACGCGGATCGCCTCGACGAATCGCTGGCGGCGGCACAAGAGGCATTGACGATGCTGCGCAAGAATCGCCCGGCGGATGACCCGGTCGTCGTCGCGGCGATGGGGTTTCTGGCCAATGTGCTTCGTGCAAAAGGTCAGTTCAGCGACGCCGAGGGCGTACTCAAGGACATGCTGGCGCTGCGCCTCGCGCGCTACGACGCGAACAGCGACTCGGTCGCCCTCGTTCGCAACGAACTGGCGATCGTATACCACGGCCAGGGCCGGATCATGGAAGCGCGTGAACAAATGGAATTGTCCCTGGCAAGCGCACGCGTGAACCTCGGCGAGGATAATCTTTCCTATGCGGTCAGCCTGAACAATCTCGCGAGCATGCATGAGGAACTGGGCGACTACGCCAAGGCCGACGGAATGCTGCGCCAGGCGCTCTCGATCGCCGAGAAGCACGCCAGCGAAGACGCCGCCGCTGTGATCCTTTACCGACAGAATCTGGGACGCCTGTTGATGCTGAGTGGACGACTGGATGAAGCCTGGCCGTTGCTCTCGCATCCGATCGGCAGCGACGGGGATGACAGTTCGAACATCGCACTGCAGCGCGCGCGACAGTTGTTCCACCTCGGCGAATGGTTTCGCCGCAAGCACGACCTGGTCCAGGCACAGAGCTATTTCGATCAGGCCGATACGGCTTTGAAGCCAGTCGCACCCGCCGAATCACCGCGCTTCGCACAACTGGCGCGCTCGCGTGCCTTACTGGCCGCCGAACGCGGCGACACCGCAGTGGCGATCGCCGGCCTGCGCGAAGCGGTGCGAATGCTGCTGGCCGCACGTGGCCAGACCTATCCCGGCACCGCCGAAGCACAAGTGGAACTTGCGGAATTGTTGGACAAGACCGGTGCGACGACCGAAGCGCAAACGCTGTTTGACCTCGCGGCCCCGCCGTTGATGGCGCAGATGGCGGATGCGGCCCCGGCGCGTGCCAAGCTGGAGCGTTTGCGCGACGCGCTGCACATCGACGACACCACAGGCGGCCGCAAGCATGACTGAGGCCAGCTATTTCTGGCATGACTACGAAACCACCGGTGCCGATCCGCGCCGCGACCGGCCATCGCAATTCGCCGGTCAGCGCACCAACATGGACTTGCAACCGATCGGCGATCCGGTCAGTTTTTTCTGCCGGCCGGCGCCCGATGTGCTGCCCCATCCCGAGGCAGTGCTGATCACCGGAATCACACCGCAGCAGATGTTGCGCGAAGGACTCAGCGAAGCCGATTTCGCAGCCCGCATCCACGAGGAGCTGGCGACGCCGGGAACCTGCGGCGTCGGATACAACTCGCTGCGTTTCGACGACGAGGTCACACGTCACCTGCTCTACCGCAATCTGTACGAACCGTATTCGCGCGAATGGGAACATGGCAATTCGCGCTGGGACCTGATCGACCTGGCGCGCTTGTGTTTCGCGCTGCGACCCGACGGTATCGAATGGCCGCGACGCGATGATGGCAGCGCGAGCTTTCGACTCGGCGATCTGGCGGGTGCGAACGGTTTGCTGCACGAGCGCGCGCACGATGCGAGTTCGGACGTACAGGTCACCATCGAGCTGGCGCGATTGCTGCGGAGCAAACAACCGCGACTGTTCGATTACCACTTCGCGCTGCGGCGCAAACAGCGCGCATTCGAATTGCTCGACGTTGCGCGCCGCGCACCGGTGCTGCATGTTTCCTCGCGCTACCCGGCCACGCGCGGATGTCTCGCGCTGGTCGTGCCGTTGGCGGTACATCCGACACAGAGCAACGCGGTGATCGTCTACGATCTCGACGTCGACCCGACGCCGCTGCTGGAACTGGACGCCGACGCGATCGCGGCGCGCGTGTTTGTCGCTCGGGCCGATTTACCGGAAGGTGTCGAACGCATTCCGCTCAAGCTGGTCCACGCCAATCGCTCGCCCGCCCTCGCACCCGTGACCGCGTTGAAAGGGGTGGACACCGCACGCATCGGTCTTAGCATGGAACGCGGCCTCGCCCATCTCGAACGCTTGCGCAACGCCACGGGTCTGGATGCAAAACTGCGCCAGGTGTTTTCGCGCCCAATGGACGACGCACCGGTCGACGCCGAGCTCGCCTTGTACAACGGCTTCATCGGAGATGCCGACAAGCGACTGCTGCGTGAAGTACATCGAACCCCCGCAGAACAGCTCACTGCCCGCACGTTTGCGTTTCGCGACGCACGACTCGTCGAATTGCTGTTTCGCTACCGCGCGCGCAACTGGCCGCACACCCTGTCCACGGACGAGGCCGTTCGCTGGCAACAATTCTGCCAGCGACGCGTCCACTCACCGGATGATTCGCGATACCTGAGCGTCGAACAATATTTTGCAACGATTGCACAAATTCGCTCATCGCCCGAAACGCCATCAGCGCAGATGGCGCTGCTCGATGCGTTGCAACAGTGGGGTGAGCAGACGCTGGCGCCGCGGCCATCTGGCGGCACACGCGCATGAGCGGAGACTCCCCGGCGACACACAGCGCCGTGACCAACATGTCCACGGCCACAGCGGTTCCGATTCCCGCCGCACGCCTGTCCAGTTTCTATTTCGCGTATTACGCCGCGCTTGGCGCGTTCACGCCGTACTGGAGTCTCTATCTCAAACAGCATGGCCAGGACGCGGCCGCCATCAGCGTGCTGATGGCGTTGTGGTACGCGACACGCATCATTGCGCCCAGCACGTGGCAAGCCATTGCCTCGCGTTCCAGCCGGCCCATACTTTGGCTGCGCATTGGTTGCGCGCTGGCCGGATTCAGCTTGCTGCCGTTCCTGCTTCCCTTGCAGTTTGACGGACTGTTTGTCGCAATGTGTGTTTTTTGTTTCCTCTACAATGCCGTGATGCCGCAATTCGAGGCGCTCACGCTCTCGCACCTGACAGGCCGTACTGAACAATACGGGCGCATTCGCGTCTGGGGTTCAATCGGGTTTATCGCTGTCGTCGCCCTGTTCGGCGTGATTTTCGACTACCTCTCCGTAGTCTGGCTGCCGCTGCTGATGCTGCCCTTGTTCGCTGTCCTGGTGTGGTCCAGCCTGCGCAACGATTATGGTGCGGCGCTGCGCAATATCGACCCCAGTGAGCCGGTCGACCTGTGGCGCCACGTGAAGCGACGCGAGGTCATCGCATTCTTCGTCGTGTGCCTGCTCACGCAGATTTCGTTCGGACCCATGTATACGTTTTTCTCGCTATATCTGGAGCAACACGGTTACCGGGCATCGACCCTGGGCCTGTTCTGGGCGATCGGGGTGGCCGTTGAAATTGCCGTTTTTTTCGCATCGGCGCGGCTGTTTACGCGTTGGAGCACGCGCGTCATGCTACTGGTCGCCTTGGGTAGCGCGATCGTACGCTGGCTGATCACCGCCCTGTTCCCGACCAACATCCTGATGATGACGCTGGCCCAGCTGACCCACGCACTGAACTTCGCCGCCTTTTTCGCCGCCTGCATGCAATGCCTGGCCCGCTATTTCCCTGGACGCTTGGGCGGCCACGGCCAAGGCATCTTTTACGGGTTTTCGTCCGGCCTGGGTGGTGTGCTGGGCGCTTTGGTTGCCGGCCAAGCGTGGCGAATCGGCGGTGGCGAACTGGCGTTTGGGATCGCCGCGGGATTCGCTACATTGGCCTGTCTGGTCGCTTACGTATGGGTAAGGGACCCGATTCAGGCCGGGCAGCCTTAATGACATGCTTACCGATGTACGCACCGCATTGACGCTGCGTGGCAACCGCCGCGTTCCGGTAACTCTGCAGTCGTTCGAAATCAAGCAAGCCACAGTTCATTGTGCGAGCAAGGCCCTGCCGCATAGCGGGAACTTTTATTGCGGAATCACGAAATCCACGGGAACATTTCGGCCGCGTCGCATGCGATCACGCGTTATCGAATCCGAATGCCAGAACGTCGGCAATTCGCTCGGTCGGTATTAAGCACATCAACAACCGCTCGATGCCTAATGCGACCCCGGAACAATCCGGCATTCCCGATTCGAGCGCTGTGAGCAAGCGCTCGTCGATGGGCAATTCCACCTGACCGCGCTCGCGGCGGCGCGCATTGTCACGCTGGAATCGCGCGCGCTGTTCGGTTGCGTCGGTCAGTTCGTGGTAGCCGTTGGCCAGCTCGTAGCGCCCCAGATAAAGTTCGAAGCGCTCGGCAGTCGGTGGATCGCCGTCGCGGATTTTCGCAAGTGCACATTGGGTTGAAGGGTAATCGTGGATGACGGTAATTTGTTCATCCGGAAAGCTCGGCTGGATACAATGGGTGATCAGGAGATCGAGCCAGTCGTCACGTCCCAGTCCGTCGGCCGCGATGTCGAAGGCCTGCAAAGGAGCCCGAAGCGCTTCGATTGAAGCAGTGAAGGGATCAATCGCGAGCATCTCGCCGAACCAGTCGCGATAGCTGCGCACGACGACCTGCGGCGACCTTCCCCGCGATGACAGGGCGAGTTGCACCAGTTCCACCGTTTCCCGCATCAATCGCTGCAGATCCCAACCGACCCGATACCATTCCAGCATCGTGAACTCGGGATTGTGTCGCGCGCCGGCTTCGCCATTGCGGAACACGCGGCCGAGCTCGTAGCAGTCACCGATCCCGGCGGCGAGCAAACGCTTCAGTGGGAATTCCGGCGAGGTGCGCAGCCATCGCGTGCGTGAGCCGGCATCGACATGCCCGTTGAACGTCGTCGAAAAACTCTGGATATTCGGCTCGGTGTTGCCTGCTTGGGAAAGGATCGGAGTTTCGACTTCGATGACGTTGTGCTCGGCGAAGAACTGGCGAATTTTTGTGTACAGCGTCGCGCGAAGTTCGAAGCGGCTGCGCAGAGATGGGTTGCTTGCTGCTGAAATGGCGCTGATCGAAGGATCGGACGTGTTGGCTAGATTCGGCGACTGCCCCCTCACCCAACCCTCTCCCCCAAGCTGCGCTTGGGGGAGAGGGCTAGCGCGGCCTGCTCTGATTGCTTCGTCCGCTCTGGTTGCTTCGTCTGCTCTGGTTGCTTCGTCCGCTCTGGTTGCTTCGCCTGCCGAGGTTGCGTGTTCTGCCGATTTTCCGCTGCCCGAGGAGTATTCATCACGCGTAGACATCGCTGGCAATGCGCTGCGAGCCGAACCAGTCGCCAGGTTTTCGCGACCCCCTCTCCCCCGACGGTGTCGGGGGAGAGGGATGGGGTGAGGGGGAAGCGGTCGATTCAGCAATGCGGCGATGGAAGCGAGAACGTCGTCAGTCCGCAACAAAACATCATTGTTCCAAAAGCGTACAACCTCGAAACCGAGCGTTTTCAATGCGCATGTCCGGCGCTCGTCGTACGCCTGTTGTTCGAAATGCTGGCTGCCGTCGAGTTCGACAACGAGTAGCCGTTCGACGCATGCGAAATCCGCGATGTAACCGAGAATCTTGTGCTGTCGGCGAAACTTGAAGCCAAGCTGCGCACTGCGCAGTCGATTCCACAGATGCGTTTCCGCGTCTGTGGCCTTATTCCTCAAGGTCGGCGCTGGATCCATCAAGCAGAGCCCAAAAAGCCATTGGAAAATCGGTCATCCGCACCGGAATGACTGTTCGGCACGAATGACGCGTAGGCAATCCCCAGCGCTTCCGTTCGCCCTATGGAAGGCCGAAGAATGCTCACGCCGGGTTCTCCAGATACCCCAGCAGCCGCGCCTCATCCCATATCTCCACGCCAAGCTCCCGTGCCTTGTCGAGTTTGGAACCGGCAGCTTCACCGGCCACGACGAAGGCGGTCTTCTTCGACACGCTGCCAGCGACCTTTGCGCCGAGCTTTTCCAAGCGTTCCTTCGCCTCGTCGCGAGTCAATGTGGACAATGTTCCCGTCAGTACTATGCTGAGACCGTCCAGCGGTAGCGCATCTGCGCCATCGTCGGCAGCACTGGCCAGCATTTCGGCGAGTCTTGCCGCTGCCGCGAAGCTTTGGCGCACAAGCGTTTCGCTGCCAATCTCGGATCGCCAGGCGAGGAACGCCGAGGCGGTATCGATCGGCAGACCGGTCTGGGTGAGGTCGGCTTCGTCGGCGCTGATGATCGATTTCAGTTCGGGAATACCCGCAGCGAGTTGCGCGGCGCGTTTTTCGGTGAGCTTCGGTATCTCAAGTTGGGTGAGCAGGGAGGCGGCATCCAGCCGAGAACGCAGTTTTGGTGATGGCGAATGTTCGTCCTTGATCGTCACACCACGAGCGAGCAAGTCATCAATGACCTGCTGATTGCCTGCTTGTTCGAAGAAATGTCCGATCGAGCGTGAGACTTCACCGCCGACATCCGGCACCAGCTTGAGCAAGGGCCATGGCAGATGGCGGATCAGATCCAATTGGCCAAACCAGGTCGCCAATGCCTTGGCCGTACTTTCGCCGACATGCTCGATGCCGAGCGCGAAAAGGAACCGTTCCAAGGTCGTGGTGCGACTGTGATCGATAGCCTCGATCAGATTTTCCGCCCACTTCGTTGCGACCTTGCCCGCCTTGACCGTCTCCGGTGTGGTTCCGTCGCGCGCGTCGCTGCGGCGCTTCATCTCGACGAAATCATCCAGCGTCAGGCGGTACAGATCGGCGACGGAAACGACGAAACCGAGCTCTACGAGATCCTCGATCAGACGTTCTCCAAGGCCCTCGATGTCCATTGCACGTCGCGCGGCAAAATGGAAAAAGGCTTCTTTGCGTTGCGCAGGACAGATCAGTTCGCCGGAACAACGCCATACGACCTGCCCTTCCTCACGGATCAGATCCGAGCCGCAGATCGGACACGACGCCGGCATCTGCCACGGGACGGTACCGGGCGGGCGTAGTTCGGGTACGACACGCACGACTTCGGGAATCACGTCGCCGGCGCGCCGCACGACGACCGTATCGCCTACGCGTATATCCAGGCGGGCCACCTGGTCGGCGTTGTGCAAGGTCGTATTCGTCACCGTCACGCCACCGACGTGCACTGGAACCAGCAGCGCGGCCGGCGTCGCCGCGCCGGTGCGGCCAATATTGATGTTGATGGCCTCGACGGTGGTTTGCTGTTCCTGCGCGGGGAATTTGTGCGCGATGGCCCAACGCGGCGTGCGCCCGACAAAGCCGAGTTCGCGTTGACCGGCGAGATCGTCGAGTTTGTATACAACGCCGTCGATATCGAATGGCAACGACGTGCGCAGCTCGCCAATCTGCCGATAGTAGGCGAGGCAGCCTTGTGCGCCTTTGGCGGTATCCGCCAGCGTGCTGACCGGCAGGCCCCAGTCGCGAAGACGCGCGAGCGCCGCGGAATGGGTAGTCGCCAGCGCGTCGCCATCGACCACACCGAACGCGTACGCATAAAACGCGAGCGGTCGTTGCGCCGTCACGCGAGGATCGAGCTGGCGCAGCGAACCGGCGGCGCCATTGCGCGGATTGGCCAGCACTTTGCCGCCCTGCGCGCGCGCCTGGGTGTTGTAGGCATCGAACGCGGCGAGTGGCATGTACACCTCGCCACGCACTTCGAGCACGCGCGGCCAATCCGTTCCACGGAGCCGCAGGGGAATGGATTTGATTGTGCGCAGGTTCGCGGTGACCTCCTCGCCGGTCTCTCCATCGCCACGCGTCGCGCCTCGCACGAACTGTCCATTTTCGTAGCGCAGGCTGATCGCGAGCCCGTCGAATTTCGGCTCGACGGAAAACAAGGCTTCGCGGATATCGAGGCGATCTTCCACTTTGCGCACAAAGTCTTCGACCTCCTCGTCGCTGAAGGCGTTCGCGAGAGACAGCATGCGGATCTCATGCCGCACTTCAGCGAATTCGCGCGACGGCGCAGCGCCCGCACGCTGGGTCGGCGAATCCGCGCTGGCCAGCTCAGGGTGAGCCGCTTCCAGTGCTTCGAGTTCGCGCATCAGGCGGTCGTACTCGACGTCCGCGATCGATGGATCGTCGAGCACGTGGTAGCGGTGATTGGCATCATCGATGCGTTCGCGCAGGGCAGCGATACGCAGGGCGGGGTCGGCGGATTTCGAGGTCGGCGTCATGCTGCGAGTTTAGCGACTTGCCGTGCGCCGGCGTGCAAGGCACGATGTTGCAATGGATCGGCACCTGGATGGGGAATAGGCATGGCAAAGAAAGGCTGGGCGACGTTTCCGCACCCTGACAAGGCCTATGACTATGCCGGGGACAAACTCGCCAAGGCGTGGAAAACGCTGCATGCCGGCGATCAGGAACCCTATCCTGACGAAAAGTACGTGGCCGGCTTGTTGAAGACGAATGCCAAACTCGGCAAGGATGCGGGCAAGCTCGCCGCCGATCTGCAGGATGCGTGGCGGGCGTTCCATTTCGGCGATTTCGAGGATGCCTACCAGCGCGGTGTCGCACTGAAGGCGCTCGGCGCATCGGTCGCGATCAAGGCCGGCGGCATTCACGCGAGCTACCTGCTCGACAATGACAAGGAAAAACTGGCCCGCTACGAAGCGCTCGCCGCGCTTGCCGACGACGCCATCGCCGCCTTGCCGGACGCCGCCAACAGCCACTACCGGCGTGCGTTCGCGATCGGTCGCTACAGCCAGTGCATTTCGATCACCAAAGCGCTTGCGCAGGGCCTCGCCGGCAAGGTCAAGGAGTCGCTCGACACGACCCTGGAGCTGGCACCCAAGCATGCCGAGGCGCAGCTCGCACTCGGCATGTATCACGCGGAAATCGTCGGCAAGGTCGGCGGCATTCTGGCCAAGCTAACCTACGGCGCGAGCGCAGCAACCGCGGAAAAACACCTGAAGGAAGCGCAGAAGCTCACACCCGATGCGCCAATCGTGTGGGTGGAATACGCGAACGGGCTGATTCTGCTGTATGGCGACAAGCAGGAGGACGCCGCCGCGGCGGCCTACGCGAAAGCCGCCAAGCTCAAGCCGCGCGATGCGATGGAAGCGCTGGATGCAGCATTTGCGAAAGAGCAAATTGAGTAAGGAGAACGGTTTGCCGGTTAGCGTGCGCGTACTGACGCGAGCGAATCGAGGCCAGCAAAGGTCTTGCGCAAAATGACAAGCCTTGGATTGCCGGGGCGCGCGGTTTACATTCGCGCCTCCGCGATTTCCCGCCACTAAAAGCCGATCCCATGGGCGATGCCCGACGTTATTTTCCGTTGCCCACGCCATTCGCGATGAAGCGCGGCGGCGTCCTTGTCGATGCCAGCCTTGCCTATGAAACCTGGGGCGAGCTCAATTCCGCGCGCGACAATGCGATTCTGATCCTGACGGGGCTGTCGCCGAGCGCGCACGCGGCGTCGAACACCGAGGATCCGAGTGCAGGCTGGTGGGAAGACATGATCGGCCCCGGCAAGCACATCGACACGGATCGCTGGTTCGTGATCTGCGCGAACACACTGGGCAGTTGCAAAGGATCGACCGGCCCCGCCTCGAACGATCCAGCCACCGGCGAGTGGTATCGCCTGGATTTCCCCGCACTCACGCTGGAGGATGTGGCCAATGCGAGCCACGCGCTGGTGCGCGGCCTCGGCATCGATCGACTCGCGTGCCTGCTCGGCAATTCGATGGGCGGGATGAGCGCCCTCGCCTATCTGATCCTGCATCCCGGCGGTACGCGCAGTCATGTGAGTATTTCCACTGCTCCACAAGCGCAACCGTTTGCGATTGCGATCCGCTCGCTGCAACGCGAAGCGATCCGGCTCGATCCGAACTGGAAGCAGGGCCACTACGACGACACCGATTACCCCGAAGCCGGCATGCAGATCGCACGCAAGCTCGGCGTAATCACCTATCGATCCGCGATGGAATGGGTCGGTCGATTCGCGCGCATCCGCCTGGATTCGGAAAAGCGCGAGGACGAACCGTTCGGCGCGGAATTCCAGATCGAGTCCTACCTCGCCGCGCACGCGCAGCGTTTCGTGCGTAGTTTCGATCCAAATTGCTATTTATACTTGTCCCGCGCCAGCGACTGGTTCGATATCGGCGAATACGCGGGCGGCAGCGTCGCCGCCGGACTGGCGCAGATCCGCGTGCAGCGAGCCCTGGTGATCGGCGTGGAAACCGACATCCTGTTTCCGTTGCCGCAGCAGGAACAAATCGCCGAGGGCTTGCGCGCGGGCGGCGCTGAAGTCGAGTTCGTTGCGCTCGACAGCCCGCAGGGCCACGATGCGTTCCTGGTGGATATCGCCCGATTCGGCGCGGCCATCGCGCAGTTTCTGGCGCGGCTGTAGAATCACCCCCGCCACAGCGATCCATCCGTCGCGCCCGCTGCACGAGTCCCGCCATGCTGACCCTTGAGTTTCCCGGTGCAAAACGTCTCGTCGACGCCCTCGACGCGGCGATCTGCCGTGATTGTCCAACCGAAATCACCGACCAGCTGCGCCACACGCTGTGCCGGCTGATCCGCGATCCCGAGGTCAAGCTGCCCGACTGCTGCTTCGAAGCGGTCGGCGATCACTACGCCCGGCGCGAGCTGTATCGCAGCGACGAGCATGGCTACAGTGTCATTGCGATGACCTGGGGGCCCGGCCAAGGCACGCTGATTCACGACCACGCCGGCATGTGGTGTGTCGAAGGCGTCTGGCGCGGTTCGCTGGAAGTCACGCCGTACGAATTGGTCGAACGCAACGAGGAGCGCTTTCGCTTCGAGCCGCGCGGCACGATGAACGCGGGTCCCGGATCAGCCGGCAGCCTGATTCCGCCGCATGAGTACCACACGATCCAGAACCCCAGCGATTCGGAGATCGCCGTCACCCTGCACATCTATCGCGGTGCGATGACCAGTTGTTCGGTATTCCGCAAGGCCGAGGCACAGTGGTACGAACGTGATCAGCGCCAGCTTTCGCTCGATCACACGTACTGAAACAACAGGCTTGCACAAAGGCTCACAGGCCTTATACTTCGCGCCCTGTCAAACCTTGCCGGTGTGGCGGAATTGGTAGACGCGGCAGACTCAAAATCTGTTTGTGGAGACACAGTGGGGGTTCGATTCCCTCCACCGGCACCA
>JBDTLV010000103.1:0-18384 GCA_039934615.1 Tahibacter sp. | reverse complement strand
ACCACCGACCCGGTCGGCGCGTAGTGCGGCGCGCGTTCGCTTTTGCATCGCCGCAGCGTTATTGCTGCATCGCCGAATCACGGTGATGCGTACACCATTCACCCCCAGGAGCCACCCCATGATCCAGATTGCCCGCCCCTTGTTTGCGCTCGCCTTCGCCATCGCCCTGACCGCCTGCCAACGCCAGGCCGAACCGGCAAAACCAGCGGATCCGGCACCGGCCGCAGCGCCCGCTACTCCAGCAGCGACGCCGGCACCGGTTGCGGCCATCAGCGTCGGCGTTCCCGAATGCGACAGCTACATCACCAAGTATCTGGCCTGCGTGTCGACCAAGGTGCCTGAGGCCTCGCGTGCCGCCATGCAAAGCAACATGAACCAGATGCGCGAAGCCTGGGCGGCATCCGCAGGCACGGAAGCCGGACGGGCTGCACTGGCGCAATCGTGCACGCTCGCCAAAGACTCGGCGAAGACCGCGATGGTCGCGTTCGGCTGCACGGATTTCTGAGCGACGCCTGCCCCGCTTCAGGCCCCTGGCGCCAGCCGGGGGTCCGATAGCTGTCGTCCGCAACGAGAACACCGAACGCCGATCGCGATGAATCCCCGCGACGACCGACCTTCCGCCGTTGTTCCTTCGTATACAACGATGCATATTGCAAATGCACGCACTGATGTGCCCGGCGGCGATCGGAGCAGCCGATCCCGTCCCGTCCCGATTGCGTTGATCAGCGAATTACGCGCTGGCGCACTCACGCCATAGACCAGGCTGCAAGTCGGCGAGCAGATGCGGGCCGATGGCGGTCCGCACCAGACGCAGGGTGGGCAAGCCAACCGCTGCGGTCATGCGCCTCACCTGTCGGTTGCGCCCCTCACGCAAGGTAAGTTCCAGCCAGGCGTCGGGAACGCGTTGGCGGACGCGCACCGGCGGAAACCGCGGCCATAGCCATTCCGGCGCATCGATGCGCCGCGCGCCGATCGGTAACGTCCGTCCATCGTTGAGAACCACGCCGCGGCGCAAACGGGACAAAACCACTTCGTCGGGTTCACCTTCCACCTGCACCACATACGTCTTGGTCTGCTTGTGGCGCGGATCGGTCAGACGGTGCGCCAGCGCGCCGTCATCGGTCAGCAGCAACAAACCTTCCGAATCGGCATCGAGCCGGCCGGCCGCGTAGATGCCCGGGATTGCGAGGTAGTCGGCCAGTGTCGGCCGCGGCGGCTTGCTGCGATCGGTGAACTGGCAAAGCACACCATACGGCTTGTTGAAGGCGATCAGCATGGGTGCAGGTGCGGCCGCCATGACGGCCGCACCCCGTTTGGTCTTAGTGCTTGGCCGTATCGACGGCCTTGACCTTGTCGTCCGCCGAGAACACCTGGTCCGAAGCCGCTGTCGTCGCGCCGGCGGGTTTCTTGAATCGCAGCGTCATGCGATCCGATTCGCCGATCGCGAGATATTTGTCCTTGTCCTTGTCGCCATCGCCGAGCGTTGGCGGCAATGTCCAGACGCCGCCTGGATAGTCCTTCGTGTCCTTCGCATTGGCATTGATCTCGCTGCGGCCGTCCAGCACAAAGCCGGCGTCGGTGGCCAGCTTGATCACGTATTCCTCGGGGATGTAGCCCGATTCCCGGATCTTGGCGAGGTCGGCACCGGCCGCCGCGCGGTGGTCGGTGACGCCGAGCACGCCACCGGGCTTGAGCACGCCGAAGAATGCCTTGAATACCGCCGCGTCGCTGTTCCACATCAGGAAGTTATGCACATTGCGAAATGTGAGAACCATGTCCGCCGAAGACGGCGCGCCGAAGTTGGGCGCGGTCAGGGCAAACTCACGCACCTCGACGCCGGCATAGTTGGTGGTATCCGCTGCAAGCTTTGTGCGGTACTCGCCATTGCTCTTGTCCAGATATTTGCGCGTTCCTTCCTTTTCGGCGCTGGATGGTTCGACCAGGGCCGCGACCAGCTTGCCGTGCCCGTGCAGCAGCGGTGCGAGCACTTCGGTGTACCAGCCGCCGCCCGGAGTGATCTCGATCACGGTCATGGCCGGCTTGATGCCAAAGAATTCAAGGGTCTGCTTCGGATGACGGTAAACGTCGCGCGCCTTGTTCTTGTCCGAGCGCCATGCGCCGGCAAGCACCTGATCCAACGTCGCACCGACGACCTGGTCCGCACCCTGCGGCGGCGGCGGCGTGTCAGGCTGGTCGGCCTCGGGTTTGGCTGGCGGCGGAGCAACCGTCGATCCCGGCGCGGCCGCGACCGGTGCGGCAGGTGGCGGCGTGGATCCGCAGGCGCTCAGTACGAGCGCGAATATCAGTGGCAATGCGAGCCGAATCATGGAGCGTCTCCAGGACTGCAAAAGGGGAACGCAGGCTAGCATGCGCACGGCGACATTCGCGACTGCGCCCAGTCACGCCTACCGATGCCTGGACTAGCCCGGTCGGGTGGCAAGGGCTGCGCTCACGGCGTGCCCATGCGTCGTCCGCTGCCCGCGGATGGCGCACGCTTATCGCTATTTGTTTTTTGGTATTCTGCAGCTTCCTGCACAATCCAGGTGCGAAACGCGCGCACTGCCGGGTGCGTCTCGGAGCGCGGTGGATAGACGAGATAATGCGACCATTCCGCGCGGAGTCGCTGCGGAGTCAGTGCAACGAGTCTGCCCGCCTCGATCAGGGCGCGGGTCATGCTCATGCGACCGAGCGCGACACCGAGCCCCTCCAGCGCCGCGCGATGCAAGGTTTCCGTGTCGCCGAATTGCGCGACAAAGCGTTTGGGTGGTGTGCCACCGTACAGAGCGAACCAGTCTTTCCAGCGCCCGCCCGGATCGCCGAGCAGGGGCAGCCGCGCCAGATCTTCGGCACCGCGAAGCTTGCGCCTGCCCAGCAGCTTTGGACTGGCCACCGGCGTGAGCCATTCCTCGAATAACGGCACACTGCTTACGCCGGGCCAGACTCCCGCGCCAAAGCGCAAGGCCGCGTCGAAGGGTTGACGGGAAAAATCCACAAGGTCGATCCCCGTGTTGAGCTGCAGCTCGATCTGCGGGTGACGCGCAACAAAACGCGGCAGACGCGGCATCAGCCAGCCCGAAGCGAACGTCGCCAGCATGCTCAGGCTCAAGGCATCGTCGCTACGCTGCGGCAGCGGCCGAAACACCTGCTCGATCGAATCCAGCGCAGGGCCCACTGTCTGCAACAGTCGCTCGCCGGCATCGGTCAGTCTGACGCCGCGTGGTCCGCGTATAAATAAACGCTGCGACATGCGCTGCTCGAGCGCGCGTATCTGATGGCTCAGTGCGCTGACGGTCAGGTTCATCTGCTCTGCGGCACGCGACAGGCTCGCGTGCCGCGCTACCTGCACGAAGCCTTGCAATGCCACCAACGGTGCGCGCGCCATGTGAATTTTCCTCAAGCCTGCATTGCAAATATGTCGCTTTTTGAGTGGCAAACATAGGTCTATCTTGTGTCTCAGTCAAACCGGTGGAGCGACCGGCCGGTTCCAGAGGAGAGCGACATGAGCAAGCTATTTCACGGCCTTCTTTTCCTGCATGGGCATATTCTTGATCCCAACCTGCTGAGCGGTGGCCCGTCCGAAACACCTCGCGACGAGCCCGACAGCGCGAGCTCCGTTGCGCGCGCGTCAGTCAGCGCCGTGCCCCGACCGATCGGCACTGACGATGCGTGCCTGAGCTGCTGAGCGTGGAATCTACCCGACGGCGGCAAGGCCCAGTGCCGCCGGTGTCAGGCAGGCAGTCTCGGGGTACGGAGCGACGTCGTGGCGTACGCCATTCAACAGGGATTGTTGAAGTTCCAGCCACCAGCGCACGTCGAAGATTTCGCCGTGCGCCCGCAGGAGCGCGGCGCGAAGTTCGTCCGCAAGGCCGAGAAAGCGCGGGAACTGCTGCGGAAATACATCGTTGGGGCCGACGTAGTAGCTGTCGCCGCGCGTTTCGTTTTCCTGCTCTTCGCTGTCCGGCAGGGGCCGGAAGCGGCATTCGGTGACCAGGCACAGTTCGTCGTAGTCGTAAAAGATCGCCCGCGTATGACGCGTGATGCCGAAATTCTTCAGCAGCAAGTCGCCAGGGAACACGTTGCTGCGCGCAAGGTCCTTGATCGCCTGGCCGTAATCGAGCATGGCGCGCAGAGCGGAACTCGCTTCCGCTTCACGAAGATACAAATTCAGGGGGCGCAAGCGGCGCTCCACATAGCAGTGCGCGATGACCACGTCTTCGCCATCGACATACGCGCTGTCTTTGCACTCACGCAGCAGCTCATCGAGCAGGGCTGGCGCGAATCGGCGGCGTGAAAAACGCAGAAAACGGAACTCCTGCGCATCGACCAGCCGACCGACACGGTCATGGTGGAACACCATTCGGTACTTGCCGATCACTTCTTCGCGTACGCTTTCCTTCGGATAGGCGAAGCGATCGCGGATCAGCTTGAACACCAGTGGGTAGCTCGGCAAGGTGAAAACCAGCATGACCATGCCGCGCTCACCGTCCGCGTGCACGAACTGCTCATCGGGATCGGCCTCCAGATGGCGGATGAAATGACGATAGCGTTCGGTCTTGCCCTGCTTGGCGCGACCGAGCACGGTGTAGATCTCGTCGACGGGCTTGTTCGGCAGCACGGTACGCAGGAACACCACCGCGTCGCCGACCGTCGCGAGGTCGGCGTGGAAATAGCTACGTGTATAACTGAATACCTGGGCGACCTGTTCACGCTCGGTCAGCACGGCGTCGGCGCGAATCCCGCCCGCGTCGTTGACCAGCGCGATCAGTAGCGGTGCGATGCGTCCGGCGCCGAACACCCGGCCGATCAGATAGGCGCGCTGCTCCCGGTAAAACACCGTCTCCAGCAGCTCCACCGCGCGCACCGGTTCGGGTCCCCACTCCGCGAGCCGCTGCGAAATCGCTTCGGCGATGCGCACCGCGCACAGGCCCGGATGCGCGTAGGCGGCGGCAAACGGATAGTCGTCCAGGATGCGCTGACACACGCGCGGCAGATTGCTCCAGACCGCATAGCTGTGACGTGCTACCGGATGGGTGATGCGATCGGTCGGCTCGATATCGAGCGCGACGAACTCGATGTCTTCGGCGACGCCGCGCGTCTTGAAAAAACGGCGGGCCAGCGTATTGAACCAGGTTTTATACAATTCCTGATCGAGCAGACTGGCTATCGCATCCGCATACGCGGCCCGCACTGCGCGCCATGCATCGCGCTGGCCGAGTGCGCCCCCCAATTCGGTTTCGACGCGCAGCGCGGTTTCCCCGATGCACGCGTCATAAGATTCGATGCGTTCGACCGCGTCGGCATTCGCGCCGCGCCAGTCGCGCGTCTCGAAGCGTCGTTGCGCGCGCTGGGTGATCGCACGGAAGCGCGCGTGGTAGCGCGCGAATCCGTCGCGAATGAGCTCGGCGCATCGATCGGAAAGTTCGGCATCGTGCATGGGTGTGCGGATCCTGAAGCCGTGCGCTCAGTGAAGAGCCGGAATTTGTGCCTGCCTGGACTCTATCGCACGGGCATTCAGGTTGCGCGTATCGGACCTGCGTAGCATCGCAGTCCGGCACTGCACGACCGGAGTAATTTGCGCGATGAGAATTTGGCTGGCCCGTACTTCAGGCATCGCTTTCCTGCTCGGAGCAAGTCTTGTGCAAGCCGCGCTGCTCACGCCTCAGTGGAGCAAGACTCTCGCGGGTCTCATCAATGAGAATTGCCGATCGTCGACCGTCGATCGCGAGGCGCCGCCCAACGGCCCGCGGAGCTTGCCGTCCTGCGTACGGGAGCAATCGACGGCGATCCGCGACCTAAAGGTATCTTCGCATAGTGGCGCGTTGGCGAATCTGGTAACGCAAGCGATTGCCTTTTCACCAGACGCGGTTCGGCGCTGGCAGATTGCACTTTGCGATTTTTGCGCTATTGTTGAAGCGCCGGATACGATCTCGGCAGATCATTTGCTGCCGGATGGATCTGCATGGCTGGTGATCCGGTCGCACCCCTTAGCGGGCGTTCCGAATTTGCGCCAACGCGTGGTTCGCGTCGATCCGAACGGCAACATGGTCGCCGACACCGCATTGACTGACTTTCCTTCAGGCAGGCGCGATGCAACCGCGGTATTCGCGAGTCCCGCTCAGGCAATCGTGCTGCAGGCGAATGGCAGCGCCATGCGCTGGAACCGCGTCGGTGCCGCTGGCACGTTGCTGGAGAGTCGTGAATTTTCCGTTTCTGCACAACGCGACAGCGTGTGGTTTGCCGCGCAGCGTGAATTGCCCGACGGCGGAGTCGTCGTAGCCGTCGCGTATCGCGATACCGATGGTTGCGAGATTTCGCCACCGATCTGCCCACCCGGCAACGCGAGTCTGCTTCGGCTCGCGGCAGACGGAGCGCTACTCTGGCAGACGATTTTGCCCGATACGGATCCGCTGATCGCGCTGGACGCCGATGGCTCGGCGCTCGAGATGTTCGGCGAGAGTAGTGGTGACGCTCCGCGATTGCGCACAGTCAGCAGCAACGGTGTGGTGTCCCACGCGTTTGACCGACCCTCTGGCGAGACCTATTCGAGGTCGCTGCTGGATGGTCCGATCAACGGACATTTCCTGGTCCTCGGCGACACAGGTCTGCAACTGATCAACGCGGCGGGCACACGAGTCGCTGCAAGTGCCGGCTTTACCTACTTCTCGTTTCACAAGGCCCTCGCCGTCGGCTCATTGGGATTTCTGCTTCCCGGCTATGGGCCCGGCGGCGCGGACACGGCGCTGCTGGATCCCGACACGCTGGCGATTCGCGCGGAATTCGATTTCGACGGGATGCGCAGCGAGAATTACGGCTACACCGAAAGCTGGCAGCTAGTTGACGATGGCAGTGTGTATGGAAGCGAACAAGTACCGTTTTCCGACACGGCCGAGCGGACGCGGGTTGGTCGCTTCGCAGTGCCGGGCACCGCGGCGGCGGGTCGCATCTACCTCGACAACTTCGATTGAACAACGCTGCCGCTTGACTAGCGGCGAGGACGCCACACCCGCCCTGTATCGAGCTGGCAAGCCGGGTTGGAACTCGGGCCTGCACAGCGTTCCAATCTGTGCTGTGATTTCGGCTGACTCCTCGGGGGAGCCACGACACTCCCCCATCTCGCGCCCGACTTCAGCGCGACGGCCGGATTGTTGCGATGCGGATACCGCTCAGCGCGGCGTGAAGATCTTCGACAGGCGATCCGGGGTTCCCGCCACACGCTCCAGATGCGGATATTTCAATCCGTCGCGATAGTCGATACGCACCGTCTTCACGACATCACCGTGCTTGACGATCAGTTCGATCGGCGCGGCGGTCTCCTTCGCATCCTTGATCGCCTGCTTCAGGCGCGCCGTTTCGAACGCGTAGCCGTTGATCGCGATCAGGCTGCTGCCCGGCGCAATGCCCGCGTTGAACGCGGGGCCATCCCAGCGTACCGCGCTGACCGTGTTCTCCTTGTTCGCAACAACCAGACCCACGGAAGCGGAGAAGTCGGCGATCTTGCGCTCGCTTTCGAGATTCTTGAACCATTCGCTCGCAGTATCGGTGTAGACGAGTTTCCAGCCGCTCGCGGCGAGTCCATCCAGCGGTGCGGCGTTTGCATCCAGGCGCGCGTGCAAGAATTCTGCCCAATTGTATTTCTCGATCTTGTCGAGCGTGGCGGTCACATCGTCGAACACGTAGGTTTTCGGAACGTAAACGCCCTCATCACCACCGAAAAAAGCCCGCGCGAAATCGTCCAGCGAGTGTCGTTCGTGGCTCAGTTCGCGTAGCTTGGCGTCGACCGCGAGCCAGGTCAGCTGTCCGGCCACGTAGTAGTCCTCGCTGAGCTGGTAACCGCGATACGCCTGCGGTCTGCGCAGCGCGATCACTGGATCATTGGTCGTGTCCTGCACATTGCGCCACGAGAAGCCCGGGCGATCGGTCGTGTAGGTGCCCGCGACCATGGCCAGGTCGTCGCGCGCCTGCTCGACTGTGCGCAGGCCGGAACGCACCGCGAGCACGTCGCCCCAGAACTGGGTCTGCCCTTCATACAGCCAGAGCAGGCTTCCTTGCATCGGCACGTTGTAGTTCGGCGTCCACAGATCCGCGGGTCGGCGGAATTTGCCGTTCCAGGAATGGGTGAATTCGTGCGGCAGCAGATCACGGCTTGCGCCGCTCTTTTTCCACTCGGTGAAATAATCAGGCTGCACGCCGTTCTCGCTGGAACGATGGTGCTCCAGGCCGATCCCGCTCATCTGGTCCGACAGGGAGAACAGGAAGTCGTAGTGATCATAGTGGCGCGAGCCGAACAGTTTGTACGCCTGACGCACCAGCTCGCGATGCGCAGCGAGCTGCTCGGGTTTGATCTCCAGATCTTTCGCGTCATCCGCGACTATGTTCAGCCGTACCGGTACCTTGGCGCCCGGATCCAGGTCGACCTGCTTGAAATGCCGCCCGGCGAACACCGGCGAATCGAGCAAGGTATCGAATGGCACGGTTTTATAATGCAAGGTATCCACATCGCGGGACTGCTGCTCAAGCGCGCTTCCCGCCTGCCATCCCGCCGGCAATTTCAGCGATGCGCTGATCGCGATGCGCGACGCGTAATGCCCGGCCGGATACAGCGCAACCTGGTTCCATTGCACATTGAGCATATCCGGGGTCATGACCACCCGGCCGCCCTGGTCGCCGGCGGTCGGTGTCAGCACGTCGAAGCGGGCTTCGAGCGTCTCCACGCCATCCGGCACGTCGAGTTTGAACGCATACACGTCAAGCGGATCGCGGCGCCAGATGATCGGCTTGCCGTTGGCGCTGAAGTGGATGCCCGCGACCTTGTTGATCGGCCCGGTCGGCGAATGGTTGCCCGGTATCCATTGTGGATAAAGCAAGGTTAGTGCACCGGGCCTGACCGGAATCTGCAGGGTCGCGTGCAGCACGCGATGCGCGACATCGGTGGCATCCACGCTGAGGGCCAACGTGCCGGGATATTCCACATCCTGCGGCGCAGCGGTCTGTGCCTGTGCGCCAGACCAGACCAACGACACCGCCAGCGAAACGGGGGCGAGCAAACGGCGCAAGGGGGACATGGGCACAACTCCGGCGGACAAGACTTTCATCCTACTCAAGTCAGCCGGTCTTGCCCCTGCCATTCGGCATGGGCGGTACCGGTTCCCGCGAGCGGGCTCGTCGCTACGCTACGCCGCAAATCGCGCGCAGGTCGCCTCGATCAGCCATCGAACCCGTCGCGAAAGATCACGTCGTCCGGATTCGTGGGTCTTGCGCTGATCAGCACGCTGCCGTACGTCGAACCCATGTTGACCTGCAGCAGGACCGTCCCGTCGCTGGCGATCCAGGCATCGCGCCCGCTGGCCGGCCGGGCCGTATCGATAGTGATGCCGTCGGCTTCGCCGGGCAGCGCAATCGAACTGACCGCTGCGATGACAGGTCCGCTCACGGTCGGCAGCGTGAGGTTCTGGCCCGGACGAAGTATCCGCCGCGGCGCGGCACCGATCTGTAACAGCCATACCGCCAGCTCGTTGGCCGGCAGGGTCTCGGCAGCCATGACGATGTCGCCGTTCGCCAGGATGCTGCGCTCCCGAAACGACTTCCACGTGCTTCCCGGCTCTGGCCCGTAAGCCCCTTCAAGATTGAGTATTGCTGCCGGTTGCAGACCACCCGGGGCAGATCGCCACAGGCCGGTTGCGCCGCCGCCGGCCGTTTGGACGCTGGCGCCAAACGTTGCGTAGCTGCCTGCGGCATCCAGCGTATTGTCGCTGAACTGGCTAAACGTGCTGCCCTGCCAGTTTGGTGAGAACGCGCCGCTGACACCGAGCAGAGCGATCGCCTCGTTGTGTGTCCCATCGTTGCGAAACAGGCCGGTGATAGTCGCCGATCCCCCCGCTATTGATTCACGTGCAAGCGCGAAAAAGTACAGGAATCCATTACCGCTGGGCACGACGCGCGCGTCGAAGCTGCTGAACACGGCAGCCGTATTGGCGACACCCGGGCCGCGGGCACCGGTTTCATCGTCGACCGCACGCGCGATCGGCGCACCGTTGCACACTTCCCAGATACCAACGCGCGAGCCACTCGCATAGAAGCTGCCAAACACCCGACCTTGGGCGTCGACCGCCGGCTTGTAGGGATCGCCAAAATTGGTCGCAAACGAATCGCCGGCACTCAATCCCGGCGCCAGCCCTGGATCGGTAGAAAGGCTCAGCAGGCAAGGACGATTGCCCAATCCCGGTACGTGACGCGCAATCAGGTTGCGCGCAATGCCACCCGGGCCATTCACTTTGGCGTCCAGCAGCACGCGTCCACCCTGGATGGAACGTACCTGGGTGAAGTTCGCTACCGAAGGGAAGGTCCAGCCCGCACCGAGGCCTGGGCCCAAGGTCGCGTCCGTGCCGGTCCGCGCCACCTCCACATTGTGGACTAGATCCCAACGCCAGACGCCGTAGCTGGCAGCGTCGACCGGCAGTGATGGGTCGCCCGCTCGCGCGACGAACACGCGTTGTCCGCCGCCGCCGCTATCGCGTTGAGCCGAGTTGAGATTGCGGAATACGTGAGCGCTCTCGGCGCCGCTGCGACCCGGCCCGCTCGTTCCTGATGTGTCCAACTGGGCGTAGCGGATCAAACCTTGCGCCTGACGGGTCCAGAACCCGCTGCCGTCCGCGGGCGAAATGACGTTGAATCCGACCTGGCCACCGTCACTGTCGTTGACGCCAGGGTGGGAAAAGGTGCGCCTCGCCGCCCCGGTCAAGGGTGGTGTGTACAGGTTTGGATTTTCCGCAGCCAGCACTTCCCACGCGACATCGCCGATTGCCCGGCCGCGCATTGGAATAATCAACAATACGACAAACGCAAAAATCTTCGCAACGATCGAAGCGATCCTGGGCAGCATGATGAATTCCTTTTCGAGACTATCCTGATGGCCCCCGTTGCCGCGTGGCGGTCACGCGCCACGATCAGCCTGCGCGAACGCGCCGCGCGACAACACTCCGAAGACGCAACGCTTTCGCCAATACGCCGATCACTGCGGGCAGCAAGTACCCGCAGCGATGATCGTCTGCCTCAGAGCGCCTTGATCAGCTCATCGGCGAATTCCGAGCACTTCACTTCGGTGGCGCCTTCCATCAGGCGGGCGAAATCGTAAGTGACCGTCTTGTTGCCGATTGCCTTGTCCATGGCGCGGATGATCGCGTCGGCGGCTTCGTTCCAGCCCATGTAGCGCAGCATCATTTCACCGGACAGGATCACCGAACCCGGATTCACCTTGTCCAGATTGGCATATTTTGGCGCGGTGCCGTGGGTCGCTTCGAATACGGCATGGCCGGTCATGTAGTTGATGTTGCCGCCCGGGGCAATGCCGATGCCGCCAACCTGTGCGGCAAGCGCGTCCGACAGATAGTCGCCGTTGAGGTTCAGCGTCGCTATGACATCGAATTCCTCGGGACGCGTGAGCACTTGCTGCAGCGTGATGTCGGCGATCGCGTCCTTGATGAGGACCTTGCCCTTGGCCAGCTCTGCCTTCTGTTCGGCATTCGCTGCGGCTTCGCCGCTGGAGGCCTTGGTCTTTTCCCATTGTTCCCAGGTATACACCTGGTCGCCGAATTCACGCTCGGCCAGGGCATAGCCCCAGTTGCGGAACGCGCCCTCGGTGTACTTCATGATGTTGCCCTTGTGCACCAGGGTCACCGATTTCTGCTTGTTGGTAATCGCGTACAGGATCGCCGCGCGGATCAGTCGTTCGGAACCATCCTTCGAGACCGCCTTGATGCCGATGCCGGACGTTTCCGGGAAGCGGATCTTGTTGAACTCTTTCGGGAAATGTTCCTTGAGCAGGGCGAGAAACTTGTCGTTCGCCGCGGAGCCCTGTTCAAACTCGATGCCGGCGTAGATGTCTTCGCAGTTTTCGCGAAAAATCACCATGTCCACTTTTTCCGGCGTCTTCACCGGCGAAGGAACCCCCTTGAACCAGCGCACCGGGCGCAGACAGACATAGAGATCGAGCATCTGGCGTAACGCGACGTTGAGCGAACGGATGCCGCCGCCGATCGGCGTGGTCAGCGGCCCCTTGATCGACACGAGGTAGTCGCGGCAGGCCTGCACGGTCGATTCCGGCAGCCAGGAGCCGAACTGGTTGTTGGACTTCTCGCCCGCGTAGATTTCCAGCCAGTGGATCTGACGCTGGCCGCCGTAGGCCTTTTTCACTGCCGCATCGAACACCCGCACGGATGCGCGCCAGATATCCGCGCCGGTGCCGTCGCCCTCAATGAACGGGATGATCGGATTGTTCGGCACGTTCAACACGCCGTTGGCGATCGTGATCTTGGCGCCGCCAGCGGGGGCGGTGATGGTGGGCTCAGCCATGGGAAATCCTCCGGGGAAAGGGTGCGCGGCCGGCGTTGCGGCGGCGTACGGGCGCAAAGGGTACCAGTCCGCCCGCGTCGGTTGAAGGTTTGCTGCGGTTTCATAGCGCAAAATCTGTGACACCGACTAGCGCCGGATCGCGTAGCGTGGCGCCCACCCCAGCCGGAGTGAGCCATGCGCGCCATGTTGAGCTTGATGCTGTTGTCCATCACGGGAATTTCCCCTGCCACCGAAACCTCGGTGACGCCGCCGACACCGCAGATCGTGCCGTTACAGGCGCCGGCCGATGTCTGCAAACCCGCGGAGTTTCACCAGTTCGATTTCTGGATCGGCGACTGGGAGGTGTTCGACCCCAGCGGCGCGCAAGTCGGCAAGAGCCGCATTGAGCCCATCCTCAACGGCTGCGCCATTTCGGAAAACTGGACCGAGTCGACCGGCAGCGAGGGCAAGAGCTACAACGCGTGGGAGCCGTCCGACAAACGCTGGCACCAGTTCTGGGTTTCGGACAACGGATCGACCCTGTGGCTGACCGGTGGACTGGTCGGTAAATCGATGGTGCTGAGCGGCGCGAAGACCGATCCGAAGAGCGGCGTCGCACAGGCACAACGGATCACCTGGACACCAAACGCCGACGGCAGCGTGCGTCAACATTGGGAAGTTTCCGATGACGCCGGCAAGACCTGGAGTTCCAGCTTCGACGGCACCTATCGAAAGGCAAAGTAGCAGCGGGTCGACAACGCGAGCGGAGCGCTTTGGCGCAAGGCACAGGCGTCGCGCAGCGGTATGGGCAATTTTGCTTTTTTACGTTGTGCCGCCGCTGCGCCAGGTGTCCTGCGTCAATGGCGCCAGACC
Source organism: Tahibacter sp. (assembly GCA_039934615.1). GTDB lineage: Bacteria > Pseudomonadota > Gammaproteobacteria > Xanthomonadales > Rhodanobacteraceae > Tahibacter. Next base: position 5,184 of record JBDTLV010000103.1, on the reverse strand, counting down.
GTAACGTGCCCGGGCCCGATCGCATTGCGGGCTCGCCTCACCTTGTTCCCAGGCGGCGCCCAGTTCGCGACAGGGCGACGGCCGTTGCGCATAGATGCGGCATTGCCCGTCAAGGCCCACCGTACCCACCAGAGCCGCGCAGTGCGGTTCGCGCGCGTCGGTGCCGCGCATCGCGACCCGGTGCGGATCCAGCACTCCGGTCCACGCGCGAGGAACGCAACCCTGCGGGTGCGCGTCGGTCTCCGACCAATGGAAAGCGACGCGGAACGCAGCGCAGCAGGCTCCGCAATTCAAGCAGGGATGGGCCATCGATGCGACGACTCCGGTTGTGCGGCAGGCGAAGGTTGCGGATCATGCGCGCAGGCACCCGCGGAAACCACCCATGAATGAACCCGGACTGCGCCGCGGCATCCGTATTGCGGCATCCATCCTGCTGATCGCCGCTGGCATGCACGCCGTCTTGCACTACCATTCCTATTGGCAGACCAGCGCCTTCGACGAACGGCGCGAGGCCATCATGCACGCGATGCAGGCCTATGTCGTTGCGCCGCAATTCGGCACCACGCTGTGGACCGTGCTGAACATGTTCAGCCTCGCGTTCGCCATCCTGCTGATGCTCGCGGGCACCGCCTACTGGTGGCTGGCCAAGGACATGCCTGCCACTCGCTTGCGCCCGCTGGCGACAGCAAGCGCCTGGTTGTGTCTGCTCGGTGCCTTGCTGATCGCCGCCGTTGCGCCGGTCGCCTGGGGCGTGACGATACTGTTTGGTGCGGGTTGCGCCTTCGCCTGGGCTTCCTGGTCCGGACGACCAGGACGTCCATTGCCATAGCGCGCGATGCGCGAGCGCGTTGGAGTTACTGGCGTGCTCCGCGGGGATTGGCCGGATCGCCGGCGACACTGCTGCGCCAGGGGTTGATATCCAGGCCGCCACGCCGCGTGTAGCGTGCATAGACGCTGAGTTCTTGCGGTTTGCACAATGCGGTAATGTCCATAAAAATCCGTTCGACGCATTGCTCGTGGAAGTCGCTGTGGCGGCGGAACGAAACCAGATAACGCAGCAGACCTTCACGGGACAGTCGGGGGCCGCGATAGCGGATCTGCACGCTGGCCCAGTCCGGCTGACCGGTCACCGGACAATTGGACTTCAGCAGGTGCGAGACCAGGTTTTCCTGCACCGGCTGACTTTCTTCGGAGCTCAGGTATTCCGGCTTGGGCGGGCCGTAGTCGTCGATCGCGATGTCGAGATTGTCGATGAGTTCGCCATCGAGCTCGCACAGGACGCTGTTCCGAAATTCTCCGTTTTCGCACAACGCGGCAGACACTGGCGCCCCAGCGACAGCGGACAGGTCCTGCCGCAGGCGTTCGGATAACGCGGCCGTCGTCGTGAAGTTCATTTGTGCAAACGAATTCAGGTACAACTTGAACGACTTGGATTCGATGATGTTCGGTGACTCCGCCGGCACGCGGAATTCAGCCAGAGCCACGCGTGGCTTGCCGCGTGAATCGAGCCAGGACAGTTCGTAGGCATTCCAGATGTCCACACCGTGGAATGGCAAGAGTGCAGCCAAGCCAAGTTCCGCGCGTTTGAGCGCGCGGGGAATCGGGAACAGCAGGTTGGCATCGTAGTCATCGCGATACGCGACCGACTTGCCCAGCGGGGAATCTTCGGCGCTCGTCATGCGCGCATTCTAACGTGCGATGCCGCGCGCGACGCGCTAAGCCTCGCGCAGTACCTCGCTCATCCAGATGACCGGCACGACGTCGGTGTAGGTCGCGATGTCGGCCTGAATTTGCGCCGCATGCGGTGCAAAGGCAGCGCTGAATGCTTGCGCCGAATCGAACAGCAGGTGGCAAGCGATGTGAAACGGCGCTGGACTGCCGGGAACGAATCCAGCGATCCCGCGATCGATCTGCACGCCGCGCAGCGCAGGCCGCAGCAGCGACTCGACCATCGGCGTGTGCCGCTGAAGATAGTCGTCGAGATCAAAACGGGAGTTCGGCGCGGTCGGATACAGCACACTGACTCGGAACATGACTGGTTTTCCCTGGGACGTTCGACGATCACGGCGCGCCGAGCCGGGGCCCGTGATCTACCGGGGTGGCGCGGCGTTCGCGGAAGGACGCAGTCCCTGCGTACCGCGGCGAACATACGCGCGCACTCCGTCCCTGGCCCGGCGATTTGCGCGCATTCCGCGTCTCGCCTTGCGCGGTTCTGGGCGAACTCTGCGAAGGTGATCTTCGCTATTCACCGGTCACACCTATCGAATACGTCGGCTACCGATTGATCAGATGCAGCATCGCCGCAGCGTAGCGCGCGCCCGCGACGGCGTCGCGGGGAAACACCTGGTCGATGTGCGCGAGTTCGCCGGCATCCAGTTTCACGGACAGTGCGCCAATGTTTTCGTCGAGATAGCTGCGCCGCTTGGTGCCAGGGATCGGCACGATCCGTGCGCCCTGGGCGAGCACCCAGGCCAGCGCAAGCTGGCTGGCACTGCAACCCCGTGAACGGGCGAGTTCTGCCACCGCGTCGACCAGCGCAAGGTTTTTTGCGAAATTCTCATTCTGGAAACGTGGATTATCGCGACGCGCGTCGTCTGGCGCAAAATCGTCGTAGTGGCGCAGGCTGCCGCTGAGGAAGCCGCGTCCAAGCGGACTGAAAGGCACGAACCCGACATCGAGTCGAGCACAGGCGGCGAGCACTTCGGCTTCCGGATCGCGGGTCCATAACGAGTACTCGCTTTGCAGCGCAGTAATCGGATGCACAGCGCAAGCGCGTTCCAGCGTTTGAACCGAGCATTCCGACAATCCCAGGTGACGCACCTTGCCAGCGCGCACGAGTTCGGCCATCGCACCGACGGTCTCTTCGATCGGCACGTCGGTATCGACACGGTGCAGATAGTACAAATCGATGATTTCGACCCCGAGGCGCCGCAGGCTTGCATCACAGGCGCTGTGCGCATAGTCGGGCCGCGCGTTGATCTGTCGCGTGGCGCGTTCCGCAGGATCCAGGACGAAGCCGAATTTGGTGGCGATGAATGCCTCGTCGCGGCGACCGCGAATTGCGCGTCCGACGAGTTCTTCGTTCGCGCGCGGTCCATAGATGTCGGCGGTGTCGAGCAGGTTGATGCCGCGATCCAGCGCGTGCCGGATCGTCGCCAACGCTTCGCCTTCATCGCGCGCGCCGTAGTACGCGCTCATGCCCATGCAGCCGAGACCGAGCGCGGATACGCGCGGTCCATTTGTTCCTAACGTTCTAAATTCCACTCGAAAGCCTCGACGGAAACGGGGGTGACAGCCATGATCGCAGGAAACGTCCGCCGCCCGCAGCGCGGGCAAGAAAAAGCCCCGATTCCTTGGCGGAACCGGGGCTCTGAGGAACGACAGTTTGCGCTTTCTACTTCACGTCAAAACTTGCGCTACCTGCTGGCTTTCCGTCGAGGCTGATCGCCACCGTGTACTTGCCGGCCGGCCAGCCGTCCGGTTTCGCGATATGAAACGTGGTCACGGCAGGGCCGTTCGGCGCAATCGTCTGATTGGAGTCGTTGATCGTCTGGCCGTCCTGATAAGTCCACTTTGCCGCAATATTGGCGCTCGCCGCGCTGCCGTTGGTGGCGACCGAGGCATAGATGGTGTCTTTAGGCCCGAAACTGGTCATCGCCGCCGTGACGTTCTGGTCAGCGCCGACCGTATTGCCAATCACGACCGACCTGACGGTGACTCCCGCGGGAGCTGGCGGTGGTGGCGTTGGCGCCGGAGCCGGAGCCGGTGCAGGAGTCGGCGCAGGCGGCGGTGGCGGTGGCGCTTGTTTGCCGCAGGCACCCAGTGCAAGTGCCAGTGATGCCGTCAACAACAAGGTATGCAGGGATTTCATGATCGACTCTCCTGATTGCGTGAATGCGCGGCAGCTTGCGAGATTCGACGCGCCGACAGGGACATCGGCGGCTCATCAGCGCACTCCGCGCGTGGACTGGCGGATGGGACGCGTTGGCTCAGGTCGAGGGAATCTTGAGCACCTGTCCGGGCTTGATCAGATCGGGATTCTTGATCTGATCGCCATTGGCCTCGAAGATCAACTTCCACTTGTTGGCATTGCCGTAGAAGGACTTCGCGATCTTCGACAGGGTATCGCCCTTGACCACGGTATAGGTGCGATCCGCACCGGCAGGCGTGGCGGCAGTCGTCGTCACTCCCGATTGCACATTGGAGAAATCGGCTTTTTTCGGCGCTGGCGGCGCCGTGGAATTCGATCCACTCTGCACATTCGAAAAATCGGGTTTGCGTTCATCACCGCTCATGGTGGTGACCTCCTGGTGGAACCGGCCCGGAATGGACCAATGTTCACACTAGGCCGACCCGATGGCAGTTACAAGTCAGACGGCACTGCAACGCCGGGAGAGTTCACCCGGCGTTTAGCTGGCGTCGCGCCACCGCAGGTTATGGCGCCGGTCAGAACGCCGCGTCGAAGCTCACCTCTCCCTCCACGCCGACCTGATAGGCCGAGACGCGCCGCTCGAAGAAATTGGTCAACTCCTGCACGTCCTGCAAGTCCATGAAGGCAAAAGGATTCGTCGCGCCGTAGCGGTTCGGCATGCCGAGCTGGTGCAGGCGCTGGTCGGCGATGTACTCAAGGTACTGACGCATGTCCTTGAGCGATAGGCCGGCGACACCGCCAGACAGGACGTCTGCTGCGAATTGCTGTTCGCAGGCAATGGCTTCGTCGAGCATCGCTCCGACTTCGGTCTGCAGTTGCGCGTCGAACAGGTCCGGCTCTTCGTCGCGCACGACCCGAATCACTTCGAAGGCGAACGCCATGTGCCCGGACTCGTCGCGAAATACCCAATTGGTTCCCGCCGCCAAGCCATGCAGCAAACCGCGCGATCGCAAATAATAAACATAGGCAAAAGCGGCGAAAAAGAACAAGCCTTCGATACAGCAGGCGAAGCAGATCAGGTTGAGCAGAAACTGTCGCCGTTGGTCGCGCGTTTCCAGCCGGTCGAGCTGCTGGATCGAATCGATCCAGCGAAAACAGAATGCGGCTTTCTGGCGAATCGACGGAATCGTCTCGACCGCGTCGAATGCCTGCGTGCGGGCGTCGGGGTCGGGCAAGTAGCTGTCGAGCAAGGTCAGGTAGAACTGCACGTGCAGCGCTTCCTCGTACAGCTGGCGCGACAGGTACATGCGCGC
>JBDTLV010000102.1:0-18571 GCA_039934615.1 Tahibacter sp. | reverse complement strand
GCGCCGGCATGATGGAGTGCAAGAAGGCGCTCGTCGAAAACAAGGGCGACATCGAGACTGCGATGGAGTACCTGCGCAAGAGTGGTCTCGCGAAAGCCGACAAGAAGGCTGGACGCGTTGCCGCCGAGGGTCGCGTCGTGATGGCCCAGAACGGCGGAAAGGCTGCATTGGTCGAAGTCAACTCTGAAACCGATTTTGTCGGCAAGGACGATAACTTTGTGCAATTCGCCAATGCAGTGGCGGGTATCGCCCTGAGCAGCGGCGCAGCGGATGTCGACGCATTGAAGGCAGCAGCGTATCCGGGTGGCGGAACGGTCGAGGAAGCCCGCCAGGCGCTGGTCGCCAAGGTCGGCGAAAACGTGCAGGTGCGTCGCCTGGCTAAAGTCGACGGTGGCAATACCGTCGCCGGTTACGTCCATGGTGGTCGCATCGGCGTGCTCGTCGAACTCAAGGGCGGCAACGAAGAACTGGCGCGTGGCATTGCAATGCATATCGCCGCGATGAATCCTCCCTACGTGAAGGCTGCCGACGTTCCGGCGGACTTCATCGCCAAGGAAAAGGAAATCGAACTCGCCAAGATGACCGACAAGGACAAGGCGAAACCGGCTGAGATCCTCGAGAAGATCATCGGTGGCAAGATCGCGAAGATCATCAACGAAGTGACCCTGACCGGCCAGCCGTACGCGCTCAACACCGACATGACGGTGGAAGCCGTGCTGAAAAAGGAAGGCGCTGACGTCATCAGCTTCAAGCGTCTCGCTGTCGGCGAAGGCATCGAGAAGGTGGTCGAGGACTACGCGGCTGAAGTGATGAAGCAGGCCGGACTGGCTTGATGCACGTACAAATATAAAAAGAAAAGCCGCATTGATCTGCGGCTTTTTTTTGGCCAGGGATGGCCTTATCCCGTGAGGCCATGGATGGCTGACGAACGGGATTGGCCAGGGATGGCCTTATCCCGTGAGGCCACGGTTGGCTGACGAACGGGATTGGCCAGGGATGGCCTTATCCGGTTAGGCCATGGATGGCCGACGAACGGGATTGGCCAGGGATGGCCTCATTCCGTGAGGCCGAGGTTGGCCAAAGAACGGAATTTGCCACGGATTGGCGGACGAACCGGTTGGTTGCGATGGCCCGCGCCTTCGGCGGCCACCGTGACCGCCCCGCTGCGCGACCCATGTTTTGCCCCAAGGAGTTCATTCACCATGCCCGCCGAGATCCGCTTCAAACGCATTCTTCTGAAACTGAGCGGTGAAGCACTCATGGGCGAGGCCGACTATGGCATCGACCCAAAAGTCATCAAGCGACTCGCGCGCGAGATCCTCGAGGTCCAACGAGAGGGCGTGCAAGTAGGCGTGGTCATCGGCGGCGGAAACATCTTCCGCGGCGAAGGGCTCGCGATGGCTGGCATGGACCGTGTCACAGGCGATCACATGGGCATGCTCGCCACGGTAATGAATGCGCTCGCCATGCAGGATGCACTGGAAAAGCTCGGCGCGTTCGCCCGCGTGATGAGCGCGATCAAGATCAACGAGGTATGCGAGGACTTCATTCGCCGCCGCGCGGTGCGCCACTTGGAGAAAGGACGCATTGTTCTCTTTGCTGCCGGAACCGGAAACCCGTTCTTCACGACGGACTCCGCCGCCGCCTTGCGCGCGATCGAATTGAGCGCCGACCTGCTCCTGAAGGCAACCAAAGTCGACGGCGTGTACAGCGCGGATCCGAAGAAGGATCCTGGCGCACAACGCTACGACCGACTTACCTACACCGAAGTCATCCAGCGCAATTTGCAGGTCATGGATACGAGCGCAATTGCACTGTGCCGCGATCACCGCATTCCCCTGCGCATCTACGACATGGGTGTTCCCGGGAATCTGCTGCGCATCATGCGTGGCGAACAGATCGGCACACTCGTCGAAAGTGCGCAACGCTGAGTGACGCTCTTCGGTGGCTCCGGTGCGCACGCCGTGGCTGTTATACTCCGGCAGCTTTCAGAACAGCAGGATGACGGTCGCCATGACGATCAATGAAATCAAGCAAGACGCCACCACCCGCATGTCCAAGAGCGTCGAGGCCTTGCGCCACGACCTGCAGCGTCTGCGCACTGGACGCGCCACAACCGCTCTGGTCGATCACCTCAAGGTGAACTACTACGGTTCGGAAATGCCGCTGTCGCAGGTCGCGACGGTTGCGGTCCAGGATTCACGTTCGCTGACCATTACGCCGTGGGAAAAAACCATGGTGCAACCGATCGAAAAAGCAATTATTGCTTCCGACCTCGGGCTCAACCCGACCACGGCCGGCACGGTGATCCGGATCAATCTTCCAGCCCTGACCGAGGAACGCCGCAAAGTGCTGTCCAAGCAGGTCCATGGCGAAGGCGAAGACAGCAAAGTCGCGGTACGCAATGTTCGCCGTGACGCGATGCAGCATGTCAAGGAACTCCTCAAGGAAAAGAAGATCACAGAGGATGAAGAGCGTCGCGCGGAAGACGATATCCAGAAGCTGACCGACAAGTTCGTCAAGGAAGTCGACCTCGTGGTGAAGGCCAAGGAAGACGAGTTGATGTCGCTCTGAGCGAGACGGCTCGACATCTCGTGCAGCAACCCAACACGCTAATCGATCCCGCCAAAGCGGTTGCGCAAATGCGCCAACCGCGGCACGTGGCCATCGTGATGGACGGAAACGGGCGCTGGGCACAGCAGCGTCATCGGCCACGAACCTTTGGTCATCACGCGGGACAAAAGGCAGTACGGGGCGCCATCGAATTTTGCGTGCGGCGCGGCATCCTGGCGCTGACGCTGTTCGCGTTTTCCAGCGAAAACTGGCAGCGGCCACCAACCGAAGTCAGCGCATTGATGGAATTGTTCCTGAAAGCACTCGATCGGGAAGTCAACGAGTTGCACGGCCACGGCGTGCAGATTCGTTTCATCGGCGAGCTTGCCGCTTTCGCGCCCGAACTGCGCCAACGGATGCACGCAGCGATGGACAAGACGCGTGAAAATCGCACCCTGCACCTGAACATCGCGGTGAACTATGGCGGACGCTGGGACATCGCCCAAGCTGCCCGTCAACTCGCAGGTCGAGCTGCTCGCGGGGAGATCTCTGCAGATCAGATTACTGAGCAGAGCATCAGCGAGGCGCTCAGCCTCGCCGACCTGCCGGCGATCGACCTGTTCATCCGCACCGGCGGAGAACGCAGAATCAGCAATTTTCTACTTTGGCAAATTGCATATGCCGAACTGTACTTCAGCGAAGTGCTATGGCCGGATTTTGACGATGCGGCGTTCGATGTCGCCTTGAGCGATTTCGCGCGACGCGAACGACGTTACGGCAAGACCGGCGCGCAAGTCGCGTCGACCCCATGAAACGGACGGAATTCCGCGGCAGAACCCTGCCTGCCCTCCACCGCAACATCCTTTCCGCGAGATTCCCGTGCCGTCGCCAGTCCTGAAGCAACGCACCCTGACGGCCCTCGTCCTCGCGCCGATCGCGATCTCGATTATTCTTTTTCTGCCGCATTCGGCATTCGCTCTCGTGACCGGCATCGTGTTTGTCGCCGCGCTATGGGAATGGACGCGCATGCTGGGCCTGAGCAACAGCGGACCGCGCGGCATCTTTGTGGCAGCGAACGCCGCACTCATGCTGCTACTTTGGTGGCTGCGCGATGGAAGTCCGTGGTGGATTGCCATGGGCGTTGGTGTTCTCTGGTGGTGCATCGCCATGCTGTGGCTGCGCCGTTTTTCCTTTGCCGTCGCGCCGACCCGGGAAAATACCGCGCTCAAACTGCTGGTTGGCAGCCTGATTGTGGTTCCGGCGTGGGTCGCCCTGAACTCGGTCCACAGCATCGGCGAGCGAGGCCCTTTGTGGACATTGTTTGGCCTGCTGCTGATCTGGGTCGCCGACAGCGGTGCCTATCTGGCAGGCAGTCGCTGGGGCCGAACCAAGATCGCTCCTCGCATCAGTCCAGGCAAGACCTGGGCCGGCGTTTATGGAGCGCTGGCGAGTTCCGCGATCGTCGGTGTGGCCGGTGCGTGGCTGCTGGGCGTTCGAGGGCTCGCGCTGGTTTTCGTATTTCTACTGGCCATGCTAACTGTTGGGTTCTCGATCGCCGGCGACCTGTTTGAAAGCCTGATCAAGCGTCACGCGAATATCAAGGACTCCGGCAATCTGTTTCCAGGTCACGGTGGACTGTTCGATCGACTGGACAGCGTATTCGCCGCCTTGCCGGTCTGGTCCTGTGGCCTGGCTCTACTGATTCCATGAAACAGGTTGCCGTACTCGGCGCGACCGGTTCAATCGGCGCGAGCACACTCGACGTCATTGCACGTCACCCCGATCGCTTTCGCGCCAGCATTCTGGTGGCACAGCGCAGCGTCGACGCGTTGGTCGAGCTTTGCGTAAAATTCCGACCGGACCTTGCGGTCATTGCAGACTCCAGCTGCGAAGCAGATTTGTGTACCAAGCTTCAACGTGCAGGTGTGGAAACCGCAGTGGAATCGGGTCAGGATGCAGTCGTTCGAGCGGCTGAATCGACCCGCTGCGACACGGTTGTCGCAGCCATCGTCGGTAGCGCTGGTCTTGTCTCGACCCTGGCAGCCGCGCGCGCCGGAAAGCGTCTGCTGCTCGCGAACAAAGAATCGATCGTCATGGCCGGACCGCTGTTGCTTGAAGCGCAGCGAAACGGCGGCGGCGAACTGATTCCCGTCGATTCGGAACACAACGCCCTGTTTCAATGCCTGCCGGCCAGCCGGTCGGAACCGGCTGGCGCAGGCGTGCGGCGCCTCATCCTGACCGCATCGGGCGGTCCGTTTCGCGGAAAGCGCCGCGAAGAGCTCGGTGCGATAACGCCAGCCCAGGCCGTTGCGCATCCCAAGTGGAGCATGGGCCGCAAGATCTCGGTCGACTCAGCGACGCTGATGAACAAGGGACTCGAAGTGATCGAGGCCCATTTTCTGTTCGGCATGCCTCACAGCGCCATCGATGTCGTCGTTCACCCGCAGAGCATCGTTCATTCCCTGGTCGAGTACGTCGACGGATCCGTTCTTGCGCAATTGGGCAACCCGGACATGCGCACGGCCCTCGCCCACGCGCTGGGCTGGCCGCAACGAGTCGAATCCGGTGTGGCGCCGCTGGACCTGTTCGCGCTCGCTCGGCTGGACTTCGAACGCCCGGATACCCAGACGTTCCGCTGCCTGGATCTGGCTTATTCGGCGCTGGAATCGGGTGGAACGGCACCGACGATCCTGAACGCAGCCAACGAAATTGCCGTGCACGCGTTCCTTGAGGGCAGCCTGCCCTTCCTTGCCATTGCCGAATTGATTGAGGCAACTTTAACCGAGTTACCCGCGACAGCCATCGAAAGTCTGGAGCAACTCGTTCAGACGGACTTAACCGCACGTCATGCGGCGCGCCGTATCATGCGCTCCTCCTTCTGCTGACGACGACGATGGCTGACGTTTTTGGTTCCATCTGGTGGTTGATCGTGACCCTGGGCCTGCTCGTGACATTTCACGAGTTCGGGCACTACTGGGTTGCACGGCGTTTTGGGGTCAAGGTCCTGCGGTTCTCGATCGGCTTCGGCAAACCGCTCTGGTCGCGCATCGGCAAGGACGGCACGGAATATGTGATCGCAGCCATACCACTCGGCGGCTACGTCAAGTTTCTCGATTCGCGGGAAACTGACGTCACGGCGGAAGAGAAGAACCAGGATTTCAGCCGCAAGCCGATCTGGCAGCGTGTGTTGGTGGTGCTCGCGGGCCCCGCGTTCAACCTTATTTTTACGGTTGCCGCGTTGTGGGCGATGTTCGTCGTCGGCAAGCCAGATTATCAGCCGATCGTCGGGCGCAGCGAAGGTATCGCGGCACAGGCCGGTTTTGCCGACAACGATCGCATTCGCCGGATCGATGGAGAGTCCGTCTCGAACTGGACCGACGCGAGCATGGCGCTGCTCGGTGCGGCTCTTGATCGCAAACCTATCGACGTGGTGGTTGATGATGCTGCAGGCGCCGAGCGTACCCGCCGCCTCGCGTTGGACAAGATTCCAACCGACGCGGATGAAACCGCTGCGATGCGCAGTATTGGATTGGTGCCAAAACAGCTGATTGCGGAACCTGCGGTTGGTGTTATCAGCCCTGGCGGCGCTGCCGAAGCAGCGGACATTCGGGTTAACGATCGGATCCTGGCGCTGAATGGCACGCCGGTGAACGACTGGCAGAAATTTGTGGAATTGATCCAGTCCTCATCAGCTGCCGACAAGGCGCTGACGCTGCGCATCCAGCGCGGAACGGAAACGCTGGATGTCGCGTTGCAGCCGAGACGGAACAAGGATGAAAGCGGCAAGGAGTCGTGGAAGATCGGAATCGGCGCGAAAGTCTCGGATGCGCACTATGACGCTTTGCAGCACTATGGGCCGATCGCTGCCATTCCCGCTGCATTGCGCGAAACGGCCAGTCTGACCCGCCAGACGCTGGGAATGCTCAAGCGCATGCTGGTTGGCACGGCGTCGCTCAAGAACGTGTCCGGGATGATTTCCATCGCCCAGTATGCGAATGAATCGGCCAAACGCGGCGTTGCCTGGTTCTTGAATTTCCTCGCGTTGATCTCCCTCAGTCTGTTCATCATGAACCTCCTGCCGATTCCGATCTTGGACGGCGGGCACCTCGTGTATTACCTTATAGAGTCGATCAAGGGCAGTCCGGTCAGCGAGCGAGCCCTCATCGCGGGGCAATACGTGGGACTGGTGCTGCTGGTGGCGTTGATGGGGCTGGCTTTCTACAACGATATCTTGCGCCCGTTCCCATCCTGAATGCTGTGCTGAAAAATTATTAATAACATGCGGCAAGCGCCTGCCGCTCAACAAGAAATTCTCTTTTGGAAGTGACGATGAAGCGTATCGCCGCCCTGCTCCTGCTTGCCTGCCTCACTGCCGATGCCTTGGCCTTTGAGTCCTTCGTGATTTCCGATATCCGCATCGATGGCTTGCAGCGCATCGCTCCCGGCACGGTGTTTACCTACCTGCCGGTGGAAAAAGGCGACCGGCTGACCGCGGACAGCAGCGAAAAGGCAATCCGAGCCTTGTTCAAAACGGGCTTTTTCAATGATGTACAAGTTTCGCGGCAAGGCGACATCCTGGTCATCACGGTGCAGGAACGCCCCGCGATTTCCAAGATCACCCTGAAAGGCAACAAGGAGCTCAAGGAAGAAGAGCTCAAGAAGGGCCTGAAGAACATCGGCCTGGCGGAAGGTGAAACCTTCGACCGCCTGCAGCTGGATCGCGTGCAGCAGGAACTGACGCGCCAGTATTACAACCGCGGCAAGTACAACGTCACGATCACGCCTAAGGTCACGCCGCTCGACCGCAACCGCGTCGACATCAATATCGTGATCGCCGAAGGCAAGGCATCGAAGATCAAGCAGCTCAACGTGGTGGGCAACCAGGTGTTCACGGACAAGCAAATCCGCGACGACTTTGAATCGGACACCACCAACTGGACATCGTGGTACTCACGCGATGATCAATATTCGCGCGAGAAACTCTCCGGCGATCTCGAAAAACTGTCGTCGTATTACCTGGACCGCGGCTATGCGGATTTCGGCGTGGACTCCACCGAAGTCACGATCAGCCCGGACAAACGCAATATCTATGTCAGCGCCAATGTCCACGAAGGCGAGGTCTACCAGATCAGCGACATCAAGCTGCTCGGCGAGTTGGTGCTGCCTGAAGAAACCTTGCGCGCCTTGATGAAAGCGAAGGCCGGCGATACTTTTTCGCGCCGCAATCTCGAGCAGAGCGCGAAGGCCATGACGGCGGTTCTGTCCAACATCGGCTATGCGTTCGCCGAAGTCACACCAGTCCCCAAGGTCAACAAGGAAAAGCGCACCGTCGAGGTGACTTTCTTTGTCGAGCCCGGCAGTCGCGTGTACGTGAACCGGATCACTTTCAAAGGCAACACGCGCACGGAAGACGAAGTGCTGCGTCGAGAAATGCGCCAGCTGGAAGGTTCTTGGTATTCGCAAGCCGCGATTGACCGCTCCAAGATCCGACTGCAGCGTTTGGGATATTTCAAGAAAGTGGATATCGAGACGCCCAAAGTGGCCGGCTCGACAGATCGCGTCGACATGGTCGTCACGGTCGAGGAACAGCCGTCAGGCAGCCTGCTGTTCGGATTGGGCTATTCGCAGGTACAAGGCCTGATTGCCAGCGTCTCGGTGTCGCAGAACAATTTCCTCGGTACGGGTGATCGCATCACGACGACGGTTCAGCGCAGTTCGTACCTGAAACGCTATGACATTGGTTACGCCCAGCCCTATCTGACCGACAGCGGTATCAGCGTGGGTTACAACCTTAGCTACCGCGAACTGGATCAGGGGCAGGCCAACATCGCCAACTACTTGACGAATACGGCGTCGTTTTCCACGTTCTTCGGCGTTCCGATCAGCGAGGCCGACTCGGTGCAATTGCAATTGGGCGTCAGCAAGACCGAGATTCAGACAATCCCCGGTCTGTCGCCGGTCAGTATCATCGATTTCATCACGGACCTGGACCACAAGACGATCCATACGTGGAACATGACGGCCTCCTGGGCACACGACACACGCAACAAATACTTCACCCCGACGCGCGGTGGCTTGCAGTCCCTTTCGGCGGAAGTCGCGCTGCCGGGTTCGACTCTGGAATACTACAAATTGTATTATCAGGGCGCGCACTACTTCCCGCTCAGCGACAGCTTTACGTTCCTGCTGTCGGGCAATCTCGGCTACGGCAACAGCTATCGCGACGCGATCGGCCGTTTCAATCCGAATTCGACCGAAAAGATCCGCCTGCGCCTGTCGGGATTGCCGTTCTTCGAGAACTTCTACGCAGGTGGCGTGCGAGACGTCCGCGGGTTCGAGGACAACACGCTGGGTCCCTATGCGAGCACGATCGGAAGCACCTATCGACAGCCGCTCGGCGGCGGTTTCAAAGTGCTCGGTTCGGCCGAGCTCATCCTGCCGACACCGTTCTCCAAGGACAACGATTCGGTGCGCATCTCGGCATTCCTCGACGTCGGCAATGTGTACAAGACCTTTGCCGATTTTGATGCCGGTGAGTTGCGCGCCTCCACGGGACTGGCATTGCAATGGCAGGCGCCGGTCGGACCGATCACGATCAACTTGGCGCGACCGATCCGCAAGAAGGAAGGCGACCGGACTGAGTCGATCCAGTTTTCCTTTGGTCAGCAGTTCTAGCGAAAACTGGCATGATGGAGCCGACCGGGGCGGACGCTAGTCGCGCACGACCGTCCCGACTTGATTCAATGGGAGGACGCGTGGGCCAGCACGCAGGCGCAGCATGCAAATGGGGGTTGGCGCTGGCGTCACTGCTGGCGCTGCTGACCTTTCCTGTGCATGCGCAGGGCACCGGCAAATTGGGCTATGTGGACATGAAGCGCTTGCTCGACAATGCGCCGCAGGTGATCGCCGGTCGCGAGCGTCTGCAACGCGAATTCAGCGCTCGCGATGCCGCATTAAAAATCGACGAAAGCCGCCTGGCAACACTCAAGCAGAATTTTGAACGCGATGGCGCGGCGCTTTCCAAAGCCGACAATGAAACGCGGAAGCGTGAGATCGATACGCTCGAACGCAGTGTGAAGCGCACCCGCGATGATCTGCGCAATGATCTCAAGAGCCGCAGCGACGCGGAACTCGACAAGAGCTGGCAGGAAATCAACAACGCGGTTGTCGAATACGCGCGCGAGCAAGGCCTGGACCTGGTCGTTCCGAGCCCCGTCGTCTACGTGGATCCGCGTATCGACATCACCGACCGCGTACTCGATCGACTGCGAAGAGGCCCCGGACGCAGGGTTGAGACGCCATGAGCACGCCGCCCAGCTGGAGTCTTGACGAAATCGCGCAGCGCTTTGCGCTGGATCTCCACGGCGATGGGTCGCGACGCGTGCATGCGGCGGCAACGCTCTCCAATGCCGGGCCCGGCCAGCTGAGCTTCCTCGCCAACCCGCAATATCGTTCACAGTTGAACAATTGCGCCGCGGAAGCAGTGATCCTGCGCACCGACGACGTAGCGCTGTGCCCGACGACCGCCTTGGTTGCGACAGACCCCTATGTCGCGTACGCCAGAGTCGCGAGCCTGTTCGAGCAGCGCCCGAGCGCGACGGGCGGCATCCACCCGAGTGCGGTGATCGCTGCCGACGCACAGATCGACGCCAGTGCAAGCGTCGGTGCGCAGTGCGTGATCGAGTCAGGCGCTCGAATCGATGCCCGTGCCGAGATCGGGCCCGGCTGCATCATCGGCGCCAACTGCCACGTGGGCGCCGATTGCCGTCTCATCGCGCGCGTTACCCTCGTCACGCGCGTCTATCTGGGCCAGCGCGTGCTGCTCCACCCGGGAGTCGTGATCGGCTCGGATGGTTTTGGCCTCGCTTTCGAACGCGACCGCTGGATCAAGGTGCCTCAACTGGGCGGTGTGCGGATCGGCGACGATTGCGAAATCGGCGCGAATTGCACCATCGACCGCGGGGCCATCGACGACACCGTGCTCGAGGAAGACGTACGCCTCGACAACCAGATTCAGATTGCCCACAACGTATTCATAGGCGCCCACACCGCCATGGCCGGTTGCTCCGCCGTGGCAGGCAGCGCCAGGATTGGTCGTTACTGTCTGATCGGCGGAGCAGCCGGTATCCTAGGACACCTGAGCATTGCCGACCGGGTCACCATCACCGCGATGAGCCTGGTGACTCACTCGATTCACGCGGCGGGGGAATATTCATCCGGCACTCCGCTGCAGGAAAATCGTCGCTGGCGTAAAAACGCCGCGCGCTTCCGGCACCTGGATGAATTTGCACGCCGCTTACAAGCCCTTGAAAAGGACAGCACCGAATGACCGACATGAAGCCAGGCTCACAAGCGCCTCTGGACGTGCGCCGCATCCTTGAGCTCCTGCCCCACCGATATCCATTCTTGCTGGTGGATCGAGTCACGAGTTTTGAAACCGGCAAGCGCCTCACCGCGATCAAGAACGTCACGATCAACGAGCCGTTTTTCCAGGGCCATTTTCCGGGTCATCCGGTGATGCCGGGCGTGCTGATCATCGAAGCGCTTGCCCAGGCGTCAGGCTTGCTCGTGCAGCTGTCGAGCGAAGTCGATCCGCACCAACATCCGCTTTTTTATCTTGTAAAAGTAGATAAAGCGCGCTTTTCCCGTATCGTCGCGCCAGGCGATCAGCTGATGCTGCAGGTTGAGCAGAAACGCATGATCCGGCGCATGGGTCAGTTCTGGTGCCAGGCGACAGTCGATGGCGCTCCGGTTGCCGAGGCGGAATTGCTGTGTGCGGAGCGCACCGACTGATGATTCATCCCAGTGCTCAAATCGATCCGGGAGCAAGACTCGGAGACAATGTCAGTATCGGCGCGTTCTGCGTCATCGGTGCAAACGTCGAGATCGGCGACAACACCTGGATTGGTCCGCATGTTGTCATCGAGGGACCGACTCGAATAGGCAGGGACAACAAGATCTGGCAGTTTGCGTCGATCGGCGCTGCGCCGCAGGACAAGAAGTTCCACGGCGAGACATCGCGCCTGGAAATCGGCGACCGGAATGTGATCCGCGAATTCGTCACGTTCAATCGCGGCACCGAAGACGGCGGCGGCGTGACGCGCATCGGCAACGATAACTGGCTGATGGCATATGTGCATCTCGCACACGACTGCATCGTAGGAAACAATGTTATTTTTGCCAATGCAGCGTCGCTGGCTGGCCATGTCATTGTCGACGATTGGGTGATCCTTGGCGGCTTCACGCTCGTGCATCAATTTTGTCAGGTTGGCGCACATGCATTCACTTCCATGGGTTCAATCATCAATCGCGACGTGCCGCCGTTCGTGACAGTGGCAGGCAGCTTCGCGGAACCCAAGGGAATCAACGCGGAAGGGCTCAAGCGGCGCGGCTTCGACGGAGATCGGATTCTCTCGATTCGCCGAGCCTACAAGACATTGTATAAATCAGGACTTCCCTTGGCGGAAGCCCGTGAAGAATTGGCCCGCGCTGCTTCCGACGCCCCCGACGTGCGCCTGATGCTCGACTTCATCGAACGCAGTCAGCGCTCGCTGGTGCGATGAACGGGGGTCGGGAATCGGGGACCAACCATCGGGACCCGGAAATCCGGATCGACGTCGACGCAGTGGAACCAGCTGCCGACGCAGGGAATTGGCTGCATTCCCTCCCGCCGGCGCGAAGTCTGACGTTTGCACTCGTCGCTGGCGAGGCTTCCGGCGACTTGCTTGGCGAAGGCCTGATTGTGGCGTTGAAACGTCGGCACCCGGATGCACGCTTCGTTGGAATCGGCGGCCCTCGCATGGTCGCTGCGGGTCTTGAGGCGTGGTATCCCGCCGAGTCGCTCGCCGTCATGGGATACGCGGAAGTGTTGCGGCATCTGCCGCGCCTCCTGCGCATCCGGAGGGACCTGCGCCGACGACTCCTCGCCCTGCGTCCGGATGTGTTCGTCGGCATCGACGCGCCGGACTTCAATCTCGGACTCGAGCGCAAATTGAAGAATGCAGGAATTCGCACCGTCCACTATGTCAGTCCGTCAGTATGGGCATGGAAAGAAGGCCGCGCGGCAAAGATCGGACGCAGCGCGGATCTGCTGCTTTGTCTGTTCCCGATGGAACCCCCCATCTACGCCAAGCACTCCGTGCGTGCTGTTTTCGTCGGGCATCCGCTCGCCGACCAATTCAGCATGACGACCGAACGCGGCCCTGCCCGTATCTCCCTGCAGCTCAGCCCTGACATGCCCGTGCTCGCGTTGATGCCCGGCAGCCGGCTTGGCGAAATCCAGCGTCTGGCGGGCGACTTCCTCGACGCCGCCCGTCGCTGCCACGCGCATTTCCCATCCCTGCAAGTAATCGCCCCGATGGCGTCACCCGCTTGCCGGCACGCCTTTGAACAGATCGCACAGGCAGCACGCGTGCCGCTACGCGCCGCGTCAGATGAAATAGGCGCGAAGCATTTTTATAATGTGGATAATGCTGAATTTCACGTGCGCATTCTTGATGGCCAGGCGCATCTTGCGCTGTTGGCCTCAGACGTCGTATTGCTCGCCTCGGGAACTGCTGCGCTGGAAGCGATGTTGGCCAAACGGCCGATGGTCGTGGCGTACAAAGTGTCGGCATGGACCTATCGCATCGTTACATTTTTCAAGCTCATGCGAACAACGCGCTACTCGCTGCCCAATGTGCTCGCTGATCGAGACCTGGTCGAGGAAATCCTGCAGGATCGATGCAACGGAACGAACCTTGCGAACGCCGTGCTCAAGCTCCTTGCCGACGCGCCGCGACGCATGGCGATGGTGGCCGAGTTTGAACGACAACACTTACGTCTCCTGGCCAATGCTGACGAGGGTGCCGCAGCGGCGATTGACGCATTGTTGTCCCGAGAAGCACCTGTGCAGGAGTATTGAGACAGCTGCGTCACCGCGACTCACGCTCGCGAGATGGCGAGGGCCCGTGCCGAACGGCGCGAACAGTGCGCCGCAGTGCTGGCAACGACAGCAAAACGGTACGCAACAACCGTCACTTACCCTACAATGTAGAATTATAGCGGTCGTTTCTCAGACGGTCTGCCCATGCTGCGCCAATGGCTCGCTCTCGTGCTTGCCATCTTGATTTTCATCCATGCAGCGATCTATGGGCCGCTGCAGCAGCTTTCCGTGGTCGAGTGTGGTTTCACACTGTGCCTCATGGCTGGCACCGCGATCGCCCTCTCCCTGTTGAGTCGGCGTCCGGCACTTTCGATCTCGCTCACTGCTGTCCTGTTTGAAGCGCTGCAGTTTGCCGCAGCAACCAAGTACGAACACTTGCGTGATCCGCTCCTGATTACCGACATACTTTACTTTTCAAATTTCGGAATCGTGGACACGCTACGCCAATACCCGGAAATCTCGGACGCTGCTCCGTACGTCGCGATTGGCTTCCGCTCTTGCTACTGTTGCTCAATCATGCCGATTTCCGGCTGTTTCGCCGCTCAAGACCCCTGCCGAGAGTTGGCTGGCAAATCGGTGGCTTTCTGTTTGCCCTGGCTCTGCTTGGTTGGCTTGACTCCACGCGCGTTCCATTTGCCCGTGTTGTTGGCAAGGATCTGTGGAGTTCGCTGAGCGACGAGAGCCGCCTCACCAACTTTTTCGTTTCGACTCCGAACTCCAGCATAGAATTGCCCGCCTTGAGCGGCTCGCCCGACACGGCAGATCCCTGGACCCTGCCGGCACCGGAGGTTGCCCCATCGACGCAACGCCCCGATATCTTCGTCGTATTGGAAGAAAGCACTTTCGACCCGTGCGTGCTGCCGCAGTGCGACATCACCGAATGTGCGCTGCCGGAATTCTTCGACGCGGACGCCCGCACCGTGGCCAGCGGACCATTGCTGGTACACACATTCGGCGGAGCGACCTATACCAGCGAATTCGCCAGTCTCAGTGGATTGCCGCACACGCTTTTCGGTGCGGCAGGTCGATATGCGCCCTACAAGCTTGCTCCGTTGATGCGTGGCACCCTCCCCGCGCGGCTTGCTGAGCTGGGTTACAGGTCGGTAGCGATCTATCCCATCTACGGAGAATTCCTGAAGGCACGGCATGCCCATGCCAATTATGGGTTCGACGCATTTCACGACGCGGCCGAACTCGGCCTCGATTGGGGAAGCCACGACGCGCAAGTATTTTGCCGCAATGCAGCGCGTCGTCGCTGAGGAACGCAAATTCGGCAAGCCGTTATTTGTATATATATTAACTCTGTATCAGCACGGGCCGCACAGCCATCCGTTGTCCCGGTTGCCGGCACCATGGACGCCGGGCCTCCTGTCGGGCTTGGCAGCGCCGCTCAACACCGCCCTGACCAACTATCTGTATCGCCTGCATGATAACGCTCAGGCGATGGCCCAGCTGGAGCACGACCTGCTCGACCGAAACGATCCTACGGTGCTGCTCCATTTCGGCGATCACCAGCCTTCCTTCGAGGGGCAAATGATGCCGTTGACGCGCAACATCCCCGAAGGCTACGCCAAACTCGGTTACGCACTTACCTATTACGTGCTCAAGTCCAACCCGCATGTCGAAGCTCTGACCCACGCTCCGGTCCTGGACATCGCCTATCTGCCTGGTTTGTTGCTGCAAGCCGCCGGATTGCCCGCCGGGCCGCACTTTACGGCCCAGAGCCAATTGCGGGAGCGTTGTGCCGGTCACTTCGAGGACTGTGCTGACCAAACCCTACTCGCTGCCTACTACGATCACCTCTTCAATCATCTCCAGGTCATGCATCGTCCCTAGCGCGCGAACGCGCCCATTGACCACCGTGGCAGCGCCCTTCACCATGCGCGCGGTGTTCCCGCCCCTGTGAAGGCAATGCCCATCGCCACAACGTTCGATCGTCGCACGCTACTGCTGCATGTGCTGGCCGTGCTCGCGTACGGCACCATGCTCATGTATGGCCCACTGGGTGAAAGCACGCAGGCTGAGCAAATTTATACACTGGTACTGAGCACGAGTTTTACCCTGGTGCTGCTGTTCGTGACGCGCAGAATCGCCTTCAGTCTGCTGGCTTCGGCGGCTCTCTTCATGCTGATCGACGTCAGCAGCATTCTGAAATACATCTACATGACCACTCCGCTGCTCGCTCCGGATCTGGTGTATTTCATCAACGCTGACACGCTGGAAGTCATCTCGCACTATCCTCTGCTGCTGCTCGCCAGTTTCGTCGGACTCGTCGTCGCGCCCATGATGCTCTATGGCATCTGGCGTATCGATGCTCAACGTCTGTTTGCCGTCTATCGTCCGTGGCTCCGGCGCAGCCTGACCGCGCTGGGCTTGCTCGTCAGCGGTTCGGTACTGACCATGACCTCGTTGCCGGATGGACCATTCCGCGAAATCTATGCGAAAGGCATGTGGCTTGCGATGAATGACAAGAGTTACCTGACGGACTTCTTCATTTCGTTCTACTCCACCCAGATCGAATCACCCAAGCTTGTCGAAGGTGCCGAAAAACTGGCTGTCTGGAACGAGCAGGTGGCCAGCGTCGGCGATCCCCGTCAGCGTCCGGACATTGTCGCGGTCCTTGAAGAAAGCACGTTCGATCCGGCAATGCTGGCAGTCTGCAAGCTGCCAGTCTGTAAAAGTAAACTGTTTCAGCCGGATGCACGAACGCGCGCACACGGCTATCTCCAGGTGCATACATGGGGCGGCGGAACCTGGACCAGCGAATTCGCTTTCCTCACCAGCATGGCGCATGTGCTGTTTGGAAATGCCGGTCTTTACGCCCCGTTCAATCTGGCGCCCCGGGTGGAATACAGCCTGCCGCGCGTGCTGCGGGAAAATGGTTATCGCACGATTGCCATCTACCCAATGTCTGGCAGTTTTCTGAATGCCAGAAATGCCTACGGTTTTTACGGTTTCGACCAGTTCTACGACGGCACCGAGTACGGACTTGGCTGGAAAGCCAATGACTTCGATCTACTCGCAGCGTTCGACAAAATCTATGCCGCAGAACGCAAAGCGCATCCCGGCGTTCCGCTTTTCGTATTCATGCTTACGTTGCGCCAGCATGGCCCGCACATGACGCCTTTGGGCGAATTGCCGGTACCGTACAACAAACCGCTGTTTCCGAAAAAGCTGGATGCCTGGTTGAACCTCAATCTGGGAAACTACCTCGCTCGTCTGAACGAATCAGAGCAAGCCATGGCGCAATTGGAACGACGCCTGCTCGATTCCGATCAACGCACGGTATTGCTGCATTTCGGGGATCACCAGCCTTCCTTCGATGGCGCCATCAACGTGCTCGAGAAAGTCGTGCCGAAAGGCGTGAGCGACCCAACCAAGATCACCTACTACGTACTGAAATCAAATTTTCCATTGCGTGAAAAATTCGACCTGCCAGTGCTGGATATCATCTATCTCGGCTCTCTGCTCCTGGACGTGGCAGACTTGCGGAAAAACGATTTTTACGAAGCCAGCACACTGCTGCGCGATCGCTGCAAAGGTCGCTATTTCGACTGTCCGGTACCCAGGCTGCAGGATTCCTACCACGCCTATGTATACGGCGTTCTGCACGCGCTGCGCGACTGATGGACACTGTCACCATCAGTGATCGGCCGCGACGCGTCGCCGGAGTTGACGAAGCGGGCCGTGGCCCTCTTGCTGGTCCGTTGATGGTCGCTGCCGTGATCCTCGATCCCGATCAGCCGATCGAGGGACTGGCGGATTCCAAGCAACTCACGGCCAACCGTCGCGAAGAACTGGAAATATTAATTTTGCGGCATGCTTTTGCGTTCAGCGTGATCGCCATCAGCATCGAGGACATCGACCGCCTCAATATTTTCCACGCCACGATGCACGGTATGGCAACCGCCCTCGCGAGTCTGGCCTGCCTGCCCGAACTGGCTCTGATCGATGGCAATCGCTTACCGAAATCGCTGTGCTGTCCTGCACGCGCCATAGTCGGCGGGGATGCATTGGAGCCCGCGATCAGCGCCGCCTCGATCCTCGCGAAGGTCGCGCGCGACCGATACATGGTGGAGCTCGACAGTCGTCATCCCGGCTATGGATTCGCCCAGCACAAGGGCTATCCGACCTCGGAACACCTCAACGCGCTACAACGCCTCGGCGTCTGCCCGGCACACCGGCGCAGCTATGCGCCAGTGCGCGCGATACTTCAACCGACACTGTTCTGATCACGGGCGGGAACAGCGCTGCGATCCGCGTGTCGCATGCGGTGGAACATTGGCATTGGAAATAGACAATGCCATCGACGCACGCAACGGAGTTTCCGCCACGCCCATGCACGACCCGCTACGCACAAGCATCTGCGAATCCGGTGCGTTGATTCAACCATGCGCCCCAGGCGCCCATCCATCGCGCCTGGCGAGATTCGTATCGCGCCGGGCTCAGATTGTACAAAGTATGCCCCCGCTCATTGCGCCACTTTACGGCGTCCCCAACGGGATCAGGTCATGGGAATTAGCGTAGGCTAAGATCAGATCTGCACGGTAATGCGATCGAGATGCCAACCCATGCACGGACAGCTTTTCACCAGCGATTTCTTGCGCGAAGGTATCCGCGAAACCCACGAATGGAATGCCGCCGAGAATGAATTCGTCTCGTTCCGACAAGCCATTCGGGCGCTTTTCTCAACGCTTCCGATCGAAACCGTGCTCAACGAAGTTCAGACCGAAGACGATGTCATTCTCCCGGTCCTGGCGGCGCTTGGCTGGACCCAGCACCTACGCCAACAAACCGCCAATTCAAAGGGCCGCCACGATGTGCCCGACTTTCTTTTGTTCGCCACGCCAGACGCCAAGCAAACCGCGCGCTCGGAATCAAATCCCGATCGGCGTAATCGCCACGGTACCCTGATCGTCGAGGCCGAACGCTGGCTGCGGCCGTTGGATCGTGACGACGGTACGGATCCGCTCGATACCGGAACGCCTTCGAGCCAGATGTTGCGGTATCTGAGTCGCGTCGAAGTGGCATCGGATCGGGGCCTGCAATGGGGTGTATTGACCAACGGCGCGGTATGGCGCTTGTATTGGCAAT
>JBDTLV010000101.1:0-18698 GCA_039934615.1 Tahibacter sp. | reverse complement strand
AAACGAGGACACCCACTTTTCTGTTTTCTTCCGCCAGTAGAAGACCAGGGCCGTGTATTCGCGGTGCTGCGGTTGGTTCTGAATTGGGCAGGCGATGGGATGGCGCAATGGCAGTGACGCGTCACGTGCGAGACTGCGATACGGCGGGTTGCACGCGCTGGAGGGACGCTCGTCAACACACAAGTTCAGCTTGTGCACCGGGGCAGTAGTGTCGAGCGTGTCGTCCGGTTCACGCCGGCGCCTCGCCATGGACTTCGAGCGATCATCCATCGACGACGCCCGCTTCATACGCCGCGGGATTGAGCTTCGAGGTGGCATCCGGCTCGTTCAAGATGAGAGCAAGCCTAGTCCGCCGCAGCCGATCCTGTACGCAGAAAATTCGGCGTTTTTGCGTTCAAAAATAACCATCCGACACCGCAGCCGAGCGCAGCAACCATCGTTAACACATCGACTGTTGTCAGTTCTTTCACGCCGGTTATTTCGCCGACGTGTGGCCGTTGCTGGCCCGTGTTCTGGCCCGCAGACGAACCGCTAAGTACCGCATCGAGTGGCCCGCCAACGGATAAGGGAGATGGCCGCCGTGAGGAAGCAAATCACATTTTCGCCGAGGGCATGTCGCAAATCCCCGTCAATCGCCGTTTTCGCCTCTAACCGGAATGCTCCGGCTTGTCGAGGAAGCCCGATGACCACGCTATTCACCCCCATTCTGCGCAGATTGACCCTCGTCGGTCTGTCTGTGGTAGCGGCCGTGACGGTCTTTTCAGGCGAGTGTGGTGCGGCCATTTACACGGTCGGCGCCAGCGGCACCGGATGTACGCATACCACTATTCAAGCAGCGATCAACGCCGCTGTCGCCAATCCCGGAGTAGACACCGTGCGGATTACCCGCTCGTTGAGTTATGCGGGCCAACACATCGTTGTGAATGACAATCAGAATCTGAATATCGTCGGTGGCTTCGCGGCTTGCACCTCGACCGTTTCCGACGGCCAGAAGACCGTGATCAGTGCATCGGGCGCGATGGCCTACAAGGTGTTCAGCATCGCCAACACGGATACGTCGACGGTGACGATGCAGCTGCTGCGCGTGACCGGCGGCAATGCCGGATCCGGTTATGGCGGCGGGATCTATTTTCTCGGTGGCGGCAATCTGCAGCTGATCGAAATGGCGATCGACAACAATAGCGCCAACTACGGTGGCGGCATCTATTTCGAGGGCAATTCCAATACCGCAAAATTGATCATCAGCAATGACAACCTGATCAATGGCAACACCGCCAATATTAGCGGCGGTGGTATTTACCTGCAGCATGGCGACATGGCCATGACCGCGCCAGGCAGCTCGATCGCGTTCAATTCGGCGGTCAACTACGGCGGCGGGCTGCGCTTGTACGGCACCAATGGACCCATCGGAACGCGCGCAACCGTAGGCAGCAACGGGTATTCCAATATCCCCGCAATCTACGGAAACAGCGCGCGCTGGGGCGCCGGCGTCGCAGTGCAGGGACTTGAGAGCGATGGTGTCGGCTCGGGGTCATTCACTCTTAATGGTGGCGCCAGCATCGCCGGCAATTTTGCCAGCGAAAGCGGCGGTGCGATCTATCTGCAGAACTACTACGGCTTCAACGATTTTGGCGATGTCGACGCCGTGGTCAGCGGTATTCTCGACTCGAACAGCGCCCCGCAGGCGGCGGCCGTCTTCGTAGGACACGACACCGACGGTCTAGGCCTCCCGCGCGGCAGTCAGTTCTCCATGACCGGCAGCCTGGTGGGAAATCTTGCCGTCGATTCGAACAACAATCCCACCGGCGGTGCCATCGTGGTGGCGACGGAAAAGGCACGCGCCAATTTTTCGCGGACCTTGATTCAGGGCAATGTCGGTGGCGCGATCTTGCGGGCGGATCAATCAGACTCCGCGGTTCCGCTCAGCCTCAACCACTCGCTGATCAGCGGCAATACCTTGCAACGCGACGTGGTGGAAATATCCAATAGTGGTCCGATCAACATCCGCGGTAGCACGATTGCCGGCAATACCATCGCCGGCACCACGGTGATCTCGGCCGCAGGTAGCGTCACGATCGAGCAATCGATCATCTGGCAACCCGGCAAGCAAACTGCCAATCTCGGCGGTTCAAGTTCGCTGGACGACATCATTGCCAGCGAACTGCCGAGCATCGGCGGTGGCGGCACATCGATCATCTACGCCGATCCGCGATTCATCGATCCGGCGCATGGTGACTATCACCTGCAAGCGGCATCGCCCGCGGTCGATTTTGCCGGCGTGACCAGTACCACTGACCTCGCAGGCAACTTGCACAACAAGGACATGACCCTGGTGGCCAACCGCTACGGTGTCGGCGATATCGGTGCCTACGAGTTGCAGTCAATCGGCAACCTGGTCCTCGATCCCGGTTTCGCTGTCGATCTGCGCCTATGGAATGTGGTGACACCGGGTGTCTCGACCTGGAACAGCAGCGGTTCCAGCAGTGCCGGATCGGTGGTGATCTTCCAGGATCCCGCGCCTACGGGCGAAATGGTAGCCTTGTCCCAATGTGTGCATATTCCCGGGCCGGGCTCTTATGAGCTCAACGGATTTGCATATGGCGCCGGCCCCTCCAATGTCCAGCGCGACAAAGTACGGCTGGGCTGGAAACTTCGCCCGAACCCGGGCGGCGAAGCGTGCAACGGTTCGGTACCGGCCGAAGGGGAAGTCACCTTTCCTGGCTCATCGACCTGGGTCACATCGACGACTCCCGCGATCATCACTATCCCGCCGGCATTGTGGTCGCGGTATTCATCGGTCGAAGTGTCGCTCATCGTCCAGGAGGCGGGACTCACGATCAATGGAACGACGACGGGCTATTTTGACGGAATAACTCTGCAGGCAATCGATATCTCTTCGGATCGGATTTTTGCCGATTCTTTTGAATAGCCACCCGCTCGCGCGCGGAAAAACGCGGACGCGGAAAAACGCGGACGCGGAAAAACGCGGACGCGGAAAAACGCGGAAAAACGATCGTTGCGAAAACGAGGAGAAAACGAGGTCACCCATTGACGCTTCAGTGCGAGGATGCGGTGCGGCGGATTGCACGCGGTGGAAAAGGTGTGCGGGGTGGCAAATCGGCGGTAGTGGAAACGCTTCCGTTTGCAACCGGGGTCAGGTTGGCATTACCGTTTGAATTCGCCGGTCGCGACGGCAGCGATTGACGTTCGGGTGGCGAAGAATCGACTTCAGCGCGAGTGGCGGGTCAGCGATCGGGCTTGAAAACTTCCTCGCGGGGAACGCGCGATAGGTCGGTTTCGAGGGGTGATTCAACGCTGCGCGACGTGCGCAGGATCGCCGTGTGGAAATATAAAGATGTCCCCGATTTTGATGTCAGAACAGTCCGAGAATCTCATCGGCAGTTACCTGACGGCATTCTCTTTGTGCAGCGACATCCGGGTAGCGACATCCCGGGTCGGGTTGCTATTGCCGCTTGTACGAGGTGATACCTGCAGGACATGGAAGGACTCTGGTAGACGTGTTAATCGGATGTGTGGATCTCCCGGTTCTTGTGACCACATGTGCCGACGCGTTAAGACCACCCCTTGCATGCGGCCGCCGACTCCTCGATACTGAACCACATGGCTCAGTATTCTTCCTCGCACTTCAACGCGTCCTTCGCCGCGCTCGCCGATGCCACCCGCCGTGGCGTCCTCAACCAGCTCGCGCGTGGCGACGCCTCCATCACCGACCTCGCCGACAAGTTCGATATGACCCTCACGGGCATGAAGAAACACGTCGGCGTGCTCGAGTCGGCCGGCCTCGTGACCACTGAAAAGGTCGGCCGCGTGCGCACCTGTCGCATGGGCCCGTGCCGTCTCGAGAAGGAAATGGAGTGGATCGCACGTTACCGCCACACGTGGGACGCGCGCTTCGAAGCGCTGGACGATGTCATCGACGAGCTCAAACGACAGGAGAAGGCCCGTGGTCGCAAAAAAAGTAAATGAATCCCAGCGCACGACGGTGCAGAGGCAGTCGGAACGCGAGGTCGTCGTCACGCGGACGTTCGACGCGCCCGCGCGGCTCGTGTTCGAGGCGTGGTCCAAACCGGAGTTGTTCAAGAAGTGGTGGGTGCCTCGCTCCATGGGCATGACACTTCGCTCGTGTGAGATGGATGTGCGCATCGGCGGCAAATACCGTTTGGTGTTCGGCGAGGATGCTGTGAACACGATGGCGTTCTTCGGCAGTTATCTCGAGGTGGTGCCAAACCAGCGCATCGTCTGGACGAACGAGGAAAGCGGTGACGCCGGATCCGTCACCACCGTGACGTTCGAAGAACGCGACGGCAAGACGCTGCTCGTCATGAGCGAGCTGTATCCCACGAAGGAATCGCTCGACGCGGCCGGCACTGGCGCGCAGGAAGCGTCGCACGAGACGTTCGAACAGCTCGACGAACTGCTCGGCGAGCTGTCCGCGCGTTGACGTCGAGGTGAATCCGGAGGCTTACCGGGTAGATGCATGACCTTGGCGCAGGCCGCGCTGGCGGTCGCGTTGATGAAGCCCGGCCTTGTGCCGGGCTTCGTCGCGTCGGCGCCGATTTCTTGGCCTTGCGTCAGCAGTGGCCGCAAGCAGACTTCCGGATGGTTAGCACCTGCGCCGCAGTCAGCGATACGCCTATGCCGGGATAGAAGCGCTTGGTGTCGGTATGGCGACTTCTACCGCGTTGGTGATGTTGAGTCTCAATGGGTGCAGTAGTGGAAATGTCGAAGTCGAAGATCCATACAAAAACATCACGATGCATCGTTGGTTTAGTTCCGGCTAGCTTGCATACGCATGATGGACCTGACGCGGCCAAAGGGCCACGATCATCCCACGGCCCTCGGAGCACATTTGTAAATCGGAAATCATGATCGGTACCATCGATCATTGAACTCCGCGAACCCATGCGTTGAGCACTTCAACATCCTCCCGCCGGTTTGGCACGAACAGGAGATTCGAACCGAGTGCGGATCTCCCACGCAAGCGCACGCGAATGGGGTGCGGGCGCGAAAGTGGGGTCCAGTCATAGCGGTAAGGCTCGTCGATCGCCACGATCTGATTTCTTGAAACGTGATGGGTGTGGCCGCGCGTTTCCACGCGTAACGTGTCGCCATCGAGCCACACCGCATCGACGATATCGCGTCCCGATGAGAGGGCCATCCAGAGCGGCAGGGAGAAGGCGAGCATCATCAGCGCCAACGCCGGAAGAGATTGGCCGAGCCGTAATTGTTCGCTGATGATGGTAAACGCAACGAATACTGTCACGCCGCCCCATGTCAGCATGCGATTGCGACGCGCGAGTTTGCAGTCGTCGTCATCCGATAATTTCCGTGCAGGCTCGTTCACGTCGGAATCCCCACAATCACCGGCAGGCGCTCCAAGGCCAGAAACGCGGATCGGAACAGCGAACGAACAGGACGTGGACCGCGTCGGCGATTCGAATCAAAACCAGTTAGCGCCGCAGCTTATTCAAACAGGGAAAGGTTTCTAGTTCCACAAATGTCTATGTTTTGCTCCCGCCGCGCGTCATTTCAGCGGCGCAGCCATCGTGCCAGTCGGTTGATTTGCGGCGAACCTCAACCTCTAAAAGGGCTTGATCGTCACGCTGTCCTCGGCATTCAACGTGTCGTGCGTGTCGCCGGTTCCGAGTTCGCCAGACAGGTTGTTGCCCCAGCAACGCAGTTTGCCCGCCGTATCCAGCGCACAGGAGTGATAGGTGCCGGCGGAGATCGCTCGTACGTGCCGTAGCGTGAGCGGCGCAGGAACATCCGAGTTCTGGGTCGTGCCGATGCCAAGTTGACCACTGTCGTTCTGGCCCCAGCACATGGCGGATCCTGACGCGGTGACTGCGCACGTGTGGCCCTGCCCTGCACTGATGGAGCGGACATCGTTCAGTCCTTCGATCCCATGCGGCGTCATCGACGCTGCGGCTGACGCGTCGGCGTGATTCCAGCACATGACCCGGTGATCCTCACTGAGCGCACAGGCATGGCCTCCGCCTGCGGCAACGCCCGTGGCGGGTGAAAGCAGCGCTATCTTGACGGGTGCAGGCGTCGCGCCGTATTGCACGTTCCAGCAGTGAATCTCGCCCTCGTTCGACAAGGCGCACGTCTGCAGCCCACCGGCCGAAATCGCCGTGCTCGTCCCGATGCCCTCGACCACCTTGGCGGGCTCGAGTGAGGTGTGGTTGAAGCTAACGCCGCCCCAGCACAGCACGCGACCCTCGCTCGTGAGCGCACACGTATGAAGCCCGCCTGCTTCCAGCATCTGCACATGCTCGAGGTGCGGCACCCGATGGGGATGCGTCACCTTCATTTCGGCGTCGTCGGCCACTTGCCCGGCCAAATTGGAACCCCAGCAATACACGCTGCCGGACTTGTCCAGCGCGCAGGTGTGCATGCCGCCCGCGGCGATGGCCACGACCGCGGTGAGGCCCTCCACTTCGACCGGTGTGCGGTGCTCGTTGGCGGTGCCGAGCTCCTTGAACAGGTTGTCGCCCCAACACGCGACGCGACCGGATTGCAGTGCGCAGGTGTGGTGCTCTCCCGTGGCGACCGCGTCGTAGGCCAACGCTGGCATGCTGCGGAACAGCAGGCTGACGAGCACAATCCAAAAAGCCAAAACTGCGCGAAAGCGATTCATTGCATCACCGTGATGACTCGGGGCTTGGGAGCAAGGGCTCGGCAGCTCCCTTGAATAATCGGCTAAGCGCGCCGCACGCGATGCTCAACACACCTGAGCGGCCCAGCCGTGTTTCGCGACCTTCAGAATAGAACGCTCATTGGCACATCGATCGAACAAGGCGCGAACGGCGTTGCAGATTCGAGTCGAAAAACATCAAGGCCGCACCCACTTGATTCAGCATCGTTTATGGGGGCACTTCATGTGGGAAGGCGCCAACACCGTGTAGCGGCCGGGGCATCGAGAGTGGTAGTTCGAAGGTTTGCCGGCGTTCGCCATGATCCCGCGATGGTGCGCGAGCCAATCTCACGCGACAAGGTCAGTTTGCTATTTGCGACGACCCGTGTCGCCGTTGTCGGGACGAGCGTCACGCCGTTGCGACAATGTGCGGCAACTTTGCAACGGTCAGTTTCAACGTACCGCTATTTGCCATGGCAGTCGCGAGCTGCGGTCCTGTACGATGCGTCTCCCGCTTCAGGCGCGATGGTGCAGTTTGTAGACCTGCGTTTGCTCCTGTGAGCTTTTTCGACGTTCGATCAAGGAACCGCTCATGCTCCAGTTCGCCATGGCATTCATGCTGACACTGTCATCCGTCAATCCGGATGTCTCAGGGGTCGGGCAGGACGTACCCGCCGGGTCGCAACGTGTCGCAGAGCTGAAAGTCTCCGAGCGCTACCGATTCAATCTCGGCGGCGAATCGGGATCCTACACGGACTGGGAGCGCTACGATCTGCCGCGCTTCGACGGTCTGTACGCAAAAATACAATTTGAAAAAATTTATGGAAAGCCAAAAGACAAGTGGGCATCGATCGCGCGCATCAACTTTCTGGGTGCCGGCGAGGGCAAGGATCAAAAAAAGCTGTCAATCCTGCTCGAAGTGAACCGAAAGAATCACAAGCCCACAGCCATGATCAAGCGTACCAAGGGAGCCGATTCAGAGACTTTTGACGTCGATCTTGCTGCCGACCAACCCATTGAAATATCGGTCACCGCGCTGACGCCAGACAACCTGCTTCTGACGTTCAATGGCAGGCAATATGAAATCGCGCATGACTTCGAGATTCATGGGATCTCCGTCATCGCTTCTGGCGCCGATGTGAAATTTGAGCCGTTCAACCTGATGCGACAAGCCAACCCGTGATGGGAAGGTAATACGCCAGAGAACAACCGAGGTCAGATTGCACAAGCGTTCGAATCCGAGCGCGCCGACGCCAGGGTGAGGCAACGTCAATCCAGAGCGCCGAATCGACCACGATTCGCAGGCTGCCGATCGGAACCCGACGCTTTACGACCCGGTGACGTCCGATTCCCGCGGCATTCGAACACCTGCAGAGTTTGTCGCAATGCCATGCGGCAAGGTTTTGGTCCGCAACGGAGACCTCCACATGTCCAAATATGCGGAAATCGCGGTTCGCGCCGCAAAGCGCGCTCAAGGCGGGCAACGCCCACGCGACGCTTGGGCATCGGCCGCGTTGGAAGTCTTCCCTACTCAGCAACCATCTCGCGACAAGTCATGTCCGCGTTCCTCATTTCTCGCGCTTGCCGATGCTGGGTTTCTCACGAACGTTCAGAGCAGTGGCGAGGCTCGCAAGAGCACCAACGGCACGTATGCGATCGAGGCAGTGAAAGCTCTCTGCTCGAATCCGCAACTCGCAGCAAGTCCTTCCGGACTTTGGGCCCGTACATCCGGTGCGCCAAAATGCCACAACTCCCAAATGGACGTTGTTGTCGCGCTGTGGCAAAGCGGCTTCCTGGTGGACCATCAGACTGATTGACCGGTGCGACATTGCATACGAACGTGCCAAGAAAAAAATCGACAGTGGCTTCTATCGAGGGACTTACTTTGATGGTGTATTGACCCAGTGAAGACACGCGCGCGAGTTCCATCGCGCGATCAGCTACCCATGACTTGCGGTGCTCGAACGATCGACCCATGAGTCGATCTTCACCGCTCAGAAACGCGCGTCGTACACAACGCGACATCCAATGGCAGAAAAATCGGCGGAGGCCGGATCGACGAGGCAATGCCGCGGAGATGCCAGCGGAACAACAGGGTCAACAACCGGGGGCAGCTTTCGTGTTGCCATGAGCGTTTGATGGTGAGCGCAACCATCTCCGTCGGCCGGTGGCTAACACCGGTCGAAATTGATCGCGGCAAAGAAAGGGCACGTCGGATTCGACGTTCCACAGCGTGAACCGAACGCGTTCTGAAGGAGCGCGATCGGGCTCAGACCTTTTCTATCGGATACCGGGCGATTCGTCCGTTCCCGCAGAAAGCGCTGGGCTCCGAACGATTTCAAGAGGCCAGCGAGCGGAACCTGCCGCGACGCGCTCGCCGGGGACTGCTGCGCGGCGCAAGACGTCGCATTGTGGTGTAGTCACCAAGCTGGAACTATCCACATGACTCCGTTTGTGAAGCACGGCTGCCAAACGGAGTCAGGGATGCATCCGCCGCATGCTTCATCGCGCAAAATACGCCGATACGATGGCTCGACGTCACGCTGGCGCGCTGCTTCGCCTAGCGTCGACTGCCGACGATATCGGTGTCATCCCGGCCGAGCCACCGGTAGATCACGCCGCCGATCACCGCGCCGATGCAGGGGGCGATCCAGAACAGCCACAGCTGTCCTATGGCGGCGCCGCCGGCGAACAGGGCAACGCCCGTGGATCGGGCCGGATTTACCGAGGTGTTCGTTACCGGAATGCTGATCAGATGAATCAGGGTCAAGGCGAGACCGATGGCGATGGGAGCGAAGCCGGCCGGCGCGCGACCGTGTGTCGCGCCCATGATCACGATCAGGAAAAATGCCGTCAATACGATTTCGCAGAGCAGCGCCGACATCATCGAATAGCCGCCCGGCGACAGAGTGCCGAAGCCATTGCTGGCAAATGCACCCGCGGTTCCGGGTTCGATCACGAACGCCGCCGTTCCACTGGCGATGGTGAAAAGTATGTACGCGGCAAAGACCGCACCGGCGACCTGAGCCGCGATGTAGGGAACAAGATTCTTCGCCGGGAATCGACCGCCTGCCCACAGTCCAAGACTGACTGCCGGATTGAAATGGGCGCCCGAAATATGTCCGAACGCATACGCACCGGTCAGGACCGTCAGGCCGAACGCCAGAGCCACGCCGATGAAACCGATTCCCAGCGGATTTCCGTTGCCGCCAAACTTGGCGGCGAGGACTGCGCTGCCACATCCTCCGAGTACCAGCCAGAAGGTGCCGAGAAACTCGGCCGTAAGACTCTTTGCCATCTTCATTGCGACAACTCCCCGATTCCTTCGTGCAGAGGGCACGGCCTGGTCAAAGTTTATACGTAGTCGTTGAGTGGAAAACCAATTTATTGCGACGGTCTGCGCTTTGACTCATGATCGCGCCATACGATTTTTTTCCTCCGCGTACCCCACGCACGTCCCTGCCAGCCCGCATGCTGGCACTCATTAAATCGAAAGGTTGATCATGGCCAAACCAGTTGCCGCACATTCAAGAGGTGCAGCGTGCGCCATCGTCACCGCGCTCGCGTTGGGGTTTTCTGTCGGAGCGATGGCCACGACTTCCCTCGAGGCGATGCAGGCCGGAAGTGCGCACTTGCAGTTGGGCTCCGCGTCCTACGGGTTGAGCCCTGGAGCGCGCAATTCAAGCGTCGAAACGCGCGCCGTGAGTTTGGCGAGTGCCGATTTCAACAGCGATGGCTACGCGGACCTGGTCAGCGGCTATGGGCAGGGTGAAGCAGGATTGATTGCCGTCCATCGCGGCGATCCAGACGCGTACTCACCGACCAGTCCCACCGCCTTTGCCAATATCGAGCGGGGGATCTTTCCGCCGGGATTCGTCAGCGAGCCTCAGGTCTGGAATGTGCCGGTTGTACCCGAGCTTCTCATTGCTGGAGACTTCAATGCGGATGGCGAACCGGACGTGGTGTTTGCTCAGCGCGGTGATGACGCGATCTATTTCATGCCAGGCGTGCAGTCGGGCTTTGGTGCCGCGAGAAAGATAGCGCTGAGCGGAACCGTGGACACAATCGCCGCCGGTGAAATCGATTTTCCAAACGCCGCGCTGGATCTGGTCGTCGCGATCTCCGCTGAATCCGGCGCCCGCCTGAAGATCTATCGCGATGGCATTTCCAACAACCCATTGGACTATCCCGTCGCGGCCGCCGTTACTCAACTGGCCGTTGGCAATCTGGACGACAGCATGATGGGCGCCGTTGCCATACTGGCAGGCGGCAAGGTTTCGATTCTGCATGGTTACAACCAGCAGGAAGGCGTGCCGGGGTTCAGTCGCTTGCAGGCAGTGGATTCCGCTCCCGAAATCCAGTCTTTCGCGTTGGGAAATTTCACGTGGGATCGCGAAGGCAGAACGGAGCTGGCGCTGCTGCAAGCTGACGGCACGCTAGCCATTGTGGTTCGCGGCGCACTTGACACCCAGCCATTTTCGCTGACGGAAGTGCGCGAAAAGCGTCGTGCGCAAATAGCCGCAAAGTCGGTCGCGATGAAATACTGGCAGCCGGGCAGCGGTGGCGCATGGGCCGTCAAAGAAACGATGACCGACGTGGTGAGCAAAGGCATTGCGGCGCGCGGAGCAACGCTGGCGCGCGCCAATTTGGCCGGGCAAGCTGCCGACGATTTAATCGTTGTCGACCCCCTCAATCAGACGCTCAAGCTGCTGACGATGGAAGGCGCCACGCGCAAGCGCTATAGCGTCAGTTCCAGCAGCGCGCCGGTGGCAGTGCTCACGATGCCGACCAGCAACTTTGTCGTGCCGAGTTTGATCGTTTTGGCGAAAGACGCAGCCGCACCCAGCATCCTGCCTTCCGTACCCAGCGCGACGTTTACGGTCAGCAAGACGGCCGATACCAACGATGGAACGTGTAACGCGGATTGCAGCCTTCGCGAGGCCATCGGTGCCGCGAATGCGGCAGCGGGTGCGGACTCCATCGTGCTGCCAGCGGGCACTTATCAGCTCACGATCAGCAATACGAGTGGTGTGAACGAAGATAATAATGCACAAGGCGATTTGGATGTCAATGCTGCGCTGACCATCACCGGCGCCGGCGCCGCGAGCACGATTGTTCGCGCAGGCACCACGACGAGCAACGGCATCGACAAGGTGTTTGCGTTCAACCCCTTGTGCGTATCGCCAATGGCGACTGCGATCAGCGGTATTACCGTCAGCTTTGGCCGCAATACCCAACCCACGTCGGCGCCGGATTTCAGCTATACCGGCGGCGGCATGGACTGGTGTGGTACCGGCAACTCCACCATGACCGTGACCAATGCCGTGTTCGATAACAATACCAACACCCTGGGATACGGCGGCGGGATCAATCTGGATTCGTTCGCGGCCAATGGATCGGTGGCAATCACCGGAACCACCATCAGTGCGAACAAGGTGCTGGGAGGAAATAACACGGGTGGCGGCGTCAATCTGTTTGCCGATCAACACTCAGTCACCATCACCAACAGCACGATCACTGGCAACACCTCGCCAGGCGAGGGCGGTGGGCTATTTGTCCGCCATACCAACGGCGGTGCAGTACTGGTTCAAGCTTCCACTATTTCCAACAATATGGCTGCCAGTCGTGGCGGCGGCGTGTCGAATATAAACCTGGGCGCTTCCACATTTACGATCAATCAAGATAGTGTGGTGAGTGGCAATACATCGCAAGGATTAGCGGGCTTGGCAGCCGAAGGTGGCGGTATTTACAGTAGCTCGGCCGGTACCACCACCATAAACGAAGTGACCATCACCGGAAATTCTGCGACGGGTGCAGGGGCTTCCGAACAGCGCGGCGGAGGCGGTATTGCCACCGGCGGCGGCACCGTGAATGTCACGTTTAATCGTATTGTCGGGAACAGCGCACTCGGTTTGGGTGGAAGCGGAATACATAAGGACTTGAACCCAGGCACCACGACGGCGACGAACAATTGGTGGGGTTGCAACGCAGGAGCGGCGAGCGCGCCATGCGATCGCGCCGTGCTTGCATCGGGATCCGGCACGCTGGTCAGCACGCCCCACCTGGTACTGAATCATGCGGCAGTCCCGAATACGATTGTGGTCGGCCAAACCAGTGCATTGACGGCAGATTTCCTGACCAACTCGGCATCTGCAGCGGTCGCCGTGGCAAACCTCGATGCCATGATCGGCACCGCGCATGCGCACGCCAACCCGGTGCGCGGCACACTTTCCGCAACCCAGACTGCGATCCAGTCTGCCGGTAACGCAACCGCCACGTTCACGGCCAATGCTGCAGGTGCAGGTAGCGCCGACAGCGTGGTCGATTCGCAAACGCGCACGGTGGCTATCACCATCAACAAGGCCAGTACGGTCACCACCATTACCAGCGACAATCCGGATTCATCCGTTAGCGGCGGCGTGGTTGCCGTGAACTATTCGGTCGCGGTTTCGGCCCCCGGAGCAGGCACACCGACCGGCAATGTCGTCATAACGATTAGCGGTGGTGCTGAAACGTGTAGCGGAACCGTGGCCGCCGGCACCTGCAATATTGCGCTGACCGCTGTCGGCAGCCGCACACTCACTGCAACGTATGCAGGCGATGCAAATTTCAACGGCAGCAGCGATACGGAGCCGCACATCGTAGTCAATCCGACGAATGTGTCGATTGCTGTGGCTCCTGCCAGCGTGAGCGAAGAGGGTGTCACCAATTTGGTTTACACGGTCACGCGCGATGCCAGCTTGGTCTCGACAACGGTCGTCAACATCACTACCTCGGGCACCGCGACGTCGGGCACCGACTACACGGGCGGTGTCGCAAGCGTGACGATTCCGGCCAATGGCACGACCGCAACCATCACGATTGATCCCACCGCGGACAGCACGATTGAAGCCGATGAAACGGTCATCCTGACGGTTGCAGCTGGCACGGGTTACATCGTCGGAGCACCCGCATCGGCCACCGGCACCATCCTCGACAACGACACTGCCATCGTCAGCGCTGCAGGCGCGGTGAATGCAGAGGGGAACGCCAACAACACTATGCAATTCGACTTGCAACTGGATGTCGCCACACCCAGTGGATTCAACATCAACTACCAGACCCGCAACGACACCGCCCTTGCCGGTAGCGACTATGTGGCTGCCACCGGAAGTGTCAGCTTCGCCGGTACGGCGGGTGAGTCGCACAGCTTCAGTATCGGCATCATTGGCGACCTGATTCCCGAAGCCGATGAACGATTCTTTGTTGATTTGACCAGCACCAACCCGGTTGTGTTGGTGATCCCGGCCACGGTCAACGGGGAGATCTTCAACGACGACCTGGTTGCCGATCTGCAGGTGAGTCTGCAACGTCTGCCGGGCCAGATCCTGCCCGGTGGTCCGATCAGCTATCAGGTGGTGGTGCAGAATCTCAGCAATGTGGTGCCCGTGCCCAGCGCAGCCTTCCTGTTCACCGCCTCCGCCCGACATACGAGCATCAGCTGGACCTGCGCTGCGAGTGCCGGATCAAATTGCCCGGCAAGCGGCAACGGTGCCCCAGCACACAACGTCAGCCTGGGTACCAACGGCAGTGTGACTTATACGATAAATGCCATTGTGGATTCAGCCATCGGCGCCGGGGAATTGCTGACCGGTTCGGCGTCGATCAGCGTAACCGCGCCTTACAGCGATCCAGCCAGTAGCAACAACAGCGCTACGGTCAACACGCCGCTGTCTAGCGACATCATTTTCCGCAGCGGCTTCGAAACCCCTTGATCGGATTGCGACAAAGCGATTGAAAGCCGCCGCTGCCTTCCTTGGATCACGAGGAAGGCAGCTGGATTTGGCCGGGTAACGAGCCATCCACAAGTTCCTCTTGTCTGCATGGGGCTATTGCAGCAAGACCGGGCGCGTTTTTCTAAATCCTCGTTAGCCATCGCGAATGATGCATTCGCACGTCGACCGGGCGGCTTGGCTGAGCTGGGTCGCAACAACTGGCATTCCGCTCCGTCGCCTGAACGCAGATGCCAACATCATCCCTGCTGGTTCTGCTGAGCTAGTAGCTCTGACCTGCCCCCGCTTTTAGTACCACCGCTACTTCGTAGAATCCCTGTTTGCGAGCATATCGCTCGGTGATGGATTTGTGGAGAGAGTACCTTTGCTGCGCAGGGTCGCTGCGAACTCTGTGGGAGTCCGGCTGCCGATGGCGCTGTGCGGTCTCACTTCGTTGAAGTCGCGACGCCACGCAGCGGTGGCGGAACTGAGGCTGCTATTGCTCGGCGTGACCGTGTGTTCGAGCACCTTGCCGTATTGCGCATAGGTCTGTGCATCGCTGATCGCGAGCGCGAAGGCCGCGCCCAGGACTGTCAGGGGCGTATCCGGGTTCGACGTGGAGATGGCGAAGTTCGCACTGCCGGCATAGCTTGCGGTGAGGGTCACATCGCCCGGACTCGGGAAGGTGATCGCGCACTGGCCTGTGGTCACCGTGGCCGTCCAGGTGGCACCGCCGGGCGAGGCGGTGACGGTCACCGTATCCGCGCCGGGAATGGCGGCCCCGTGCCGACCTCGCATCGGTAGAGGGAAGGCCGCGGTGCTGATATGTGTGGCTTAATACACTGATGCACAACTTACAAATAAGTACAATTTCGTGACGAACTTTGGCTCGGGTCGGCCTTGAGGCCTCGCGCCGCGGCGCGCGAGGCCTGGCGTGTCTGGAAGCTGCGGAGAACGCCAGGCGCACCTTCTTTTTGGGCGGTGGGTGTTCTCCTCGCCCAGTGCCCCCTCGTGTGCTGGCATAATGCGTGCCCGATTTTACCTGCAAGCTGAAATGCCCTTATGAAATTCCAGGCAATCACGCCAGCGTGCGTCGTACTGCTGTTTTCGATGTCCGTCCAGGCACAGACCGTGCGACGTGTGCCAGCGAACTATCCAACGATTCAGGGTGCGATCGCCGCATCGGTGCATGGCGACACGGTGCTGGTGTCACCGGGCACGTATTACGAGCACCTGAACATGGCCGACAAGCGCATTACGCTGCGCAGCACCGACGGTCCGGCGGTGACGATCGTCGACGCTTCACAATTTTGGCCTGTGTTGCGAATTACTGGCAGTACGTCACGTCAGACCGTTGTCGAGGGTTTCACGCTAACCCACGGTTATTCCGAGACGGACGCGGGCGGCATCGAAATCGTTAACGCGCAGCCGATCATCCGCAACAATACGATTGTCGACAATGCGAGCGCCCATCGCGGCGCCGGCATCTCGATGCGATCGTCGAGCGCATTGATCGTTGGAAATCGTATTGTAAACAATCAGGTTTATGAATATGGCCAGACATATGAGCCCGGCGGTGGCGGCGGAGTTTTTGTGGCCGGTGATCCATGTACGAAGGCCCCGTTCCCGTCGCCCACTTGCGGTGCCGAGATTCGCGACAATCTGATCGAAGGCAACTCGGCGCAGGAGTTAGTCACTGGCGGTGGAATCAAGCTCTACGGCAGCGGTCCCGTCAATGTTGTCGGCAACGTGATTCGCAACAATGCCAGCAACTATTGCGGCGGCGGCATTGTGGTCAGCGGAAGGATTGCGGGCCTGCGGATCGAAAACAATCTGATCGTCGGAAATATTGTCAGCCTTGGCGAGCAAGGCGGTGGCATTTGTGCGGTTACGGAGGCGCGCCCTGAATCCTTTCCTTTGGCGATCGTGAACAACACGATCATTGCCAACAGCGCACCGGCCGGTTCTGGCATGAATATAGTCTTCAGCAATGCCTCCCTTCGCATCGTCAACAATTTGATTGTCGCAATCCCGTCGTCGACGGGAATTGAGTGCATTGAATACGGGCCCCATCCGTCACCCGGCGTCGTCACCAACAACAATGTGCTAGCGAGCGGCGCGAGCGCTTATGCAGGACAGTGTGCAGGTAGCGAAGGCGTCGACGGAAACCGCTCTGATGCGCCGACCTTTGTCGGCCCGGGTAGCTATCGGCTCGCACCGGGCTCAGCCGGCATCGACGCGGGCAGCAATGCCGCCGCAACAGAAACGCTCGATCTGGCGAGGGTGCCACGTGTCGTCGACGGGAATGCGGATGGAATTGCACAAATCGACATCGGCGCTTACGAGTCCGGCGTCACGATATTCATCGGGAATTTTGAAACGTTCTATTAAAGGACAATTCCCGGCGAAGGGTTCGGTGGGTTGATGTCTTGCAGAAAATAATCCAGGGAACGTCTGAACAAGTCGATCGACGCGCGTTGCGTCGCGGGGTTGGTCAGATCGCTGCTGCTGAAGCGCCATGAGACGCTGCTCGGCATGACGCGCGTGGGCGATGCATCGCCGCCGTCACTTGATGACATGTTTCCTCACACGGACAAGGAATCCGTTCTGTGTCGCTCACTGATCCTGTGCGATTTGACCAGCCCAGCGACGGGGTCAGCAAGCACAAGGCGAGAATCGGAGATCGGCGCCTTCAACTCGGCAGACTCTCGGATCCCGTGCTCAGTCAAAGCCGTTCGCGAACAGTACGTCCGGCAATGGGCCGAAATCGTTCGTTAACGATGCTCGGAAATCGTCAATCCAATAGGTGGATGCATGGCTTGGGTCCACCTTCGGCGTCGAATACGATGACGTCCACCCGCCGATCGACAACACGTCGAAACCCTGCGGAACCGCCGAAGACCGGTAGTTATTAATCGCGGTTTCGTGAATCTTCGATACGCCGTCTATCTCCATCTCGAATACCCCGTCGGACTTGTTGGTCCCGTCCGGGTTAAATGAGTTCATCTTGAAATGAAACAGGTACGTCTTCCACACGTCACGCTGGATCGGACCAGACGCGCACCCATACTGACCGCTACCGCCGCCATTCCCCATATTGTTATCCCCGCAAATGGCGTCGGCTTCGGACATCCAGGCCGCTTCGTTTGACGAATGAATGAACACGATGTGATCGGTTTTCAAACCGGAAGCCGGATTCGCAGATATGCGGAACGTCTTCTGTCCCCCCGAGAAGTCGAACGTGGAATCAAATTTCATGCGAAACCTGACCCAGATTTCGTCAGTGGGAGCGAACACGATTCGTGCCTGGCAATACCGCTCATCGCGTTCGTACGTGCATTCAACAGCACCCAAGTCGGGACGGTACGAGAACCCGTTGTGAATCGGGGTTGCGCTTGCGTCACGTTTTCCAATATCCAGCCATTCCCCGCAGGGTTGGGTGCCAGTCTCTCCGTTCTGGCGAGCGGCCCAACACGCGGCACTTGCCGAATTCAGATTGTCTTCGAACGGGAGCGTAGTCCCATGAG
Source organism: Tahibacter sp. (assembly GCA_039934615.1). GTDB lineage: Bacteria > Pseudomonadota > Gammaproteobacteria > Xanthomonadales > Rhodanobacteraceae > Tahibacter. Next base: position 762 of record JBDTLV010000101.1, on the reverse strand, counting down.
CCAGACCGCATACCGCTAAACAAATTGCAAATATATAGCGCATTTGATTCTCGGATTGGCCGTTCAAGTCAAAACCAGCATCTTCAAAGGCTAGCATGCCCTGCGAGCCGAGCGCTTCAGGAATGACCCGCTGGGAGTAGACGGGGATGCGCAGAAGCGAGCAGGTTTTTGCGCCCCATGCCCGGGTCCAAAACGCGGATCAGGTTTCTATATCCACAAACGGAATAGTATGAAATGCCTGCTTTGCAGGCGGGACGGACGACGTGTCAGGTCGTTCCGGTGTCACCAAAACGGGCGTGACGCCGGAATCTCAAAGTCCAAGGTTGCATCGCCGGTGCGGCTCCCAGCGGGCTACGCGGCTGATTCCTGAACCGCAGAGTAATGCGCGCGCTTGGCGCTGTCCCTTTTGCCCGCGCGACATGTTCGGCTTTCCTCTCCTTGCGCGTTCAACACGGCATCCGGCTGATAGAGCAGACGCCGGTCACGTCAACCAATGGGTAGGACCATGAACACGATGCAATCCGCGCAGCTGCGCGGCAATGGGTTTGTCTCCGGCGCACGGCGCCTGCGGTCGCTTTGGCTGGCGGGCGCCATGCTGGGCGGGCTGAGCGTGCACGCCGGCGCCGAAACCTACAACGTGAACGTGTCCAGCGATGCCGCGCAGGATCCGGCCACCACCACCAAGTGTGCCGCCCAAGGCGATACCACGCACTGCTCGTTGCGTGCAGCGATCATGTTCGGCAATACGCGCTCCGGTTCGCA
>JBDTLV010000100.1:0-18956 GCA_039934615.1 Tahibacter sp. | reverse complement strand
GTTCCGCGTAACTCAGGTGCTCGTCCTCGAAGACCAGCGCGATCGAATCCGGTGCATGGTGCGCATGGTCAACCATCATTTCGTGAATCAAGCGGTCAACGGGGTAATCGATAGCCGTGTCATTCCATTCGACACAAAGACGCTTGCGCTCGGCGTCGGCCAGCATCGCGACGGCACCGATTGCACATTGCGCGTTGTCCACTAAAGACTGGAGCAGGCACTGGTAGTGTTCAATCATTCGCCCGATGGTCGCGGCATCGAACAGGTCGGTGTTGTATTCCATCAACCCCACCAGGCCGTCATCGATTTCCTGCAGATCCAGACGAAGATCGAACTTGGAAATGGTTACGTCTCCCTCGGCCGGGAGCAGACTGAGATCGGGCAGATCGATAACGCCCATCGGCGCGTTCTGCAAGACGAACATGACCTGGAACAACGGCGCATGGCTCAGGCTGCGCTCGGGGTTCAACTCGCCGACCAGTTGCTCAAACGGCACATCCTGGTGTTCGTAGGCCGACAAGGTGTGCCCACGAACCTCCGACAGCAAAGTCCGGAAATTTTGTGCCATATCCACATGGCTACGTAGCACCAGGGTGTTGACGAAAAACCCGATCAACCGCTCAAATTCCGGTCGCATGCGATTTGCGATCGGCGTGCCGACTGCAATGTCGCTTTGACCCGAATAGCGCGCCAGCAGCACCTGAAAGGCCGCCAGCAGAGTCATGAACAGCGTGGCGCTCTCGCTGCGGCTGAATTGATTGAGCGTATCGACCAGGCTCCGCGGTATCGCGAACGGTGCCTGCCTTCCGCGATAGCGCTGCTCGGCTGGACGCGGCCGATCCGTCGGTAATTCAAGCAAAGGTGGCAGATCCTTCAGGCGCTGACGCCAATAGCCGATCTGCCTCTCCAGCGCGTCACCCTGCAACCAGGAGCGCTGCCAGTTCGCAAAGTCCGCGTATTGCACCGGTAAGGGCAACAAGCGCGGTTGCCGTTGCTCAACACCCGCTCTGTAAAGCTCGACCAACTCATTGACGAGCACACCAATGGACCACGCATCGGAAATGATGTGATGCATGTTCAACAACATCACGTGACGGGACTCTTCGCGACGCAGCAGCTGCACGCGCAACAGCGGCCCGCTGCCCAGGTCAAACGGCTGGTCGAAGAATGCTTGAACCGTCACTGAAATGTCCGACTCGGCCACCTCGATCAGCGGCACTTCGATGTCCAGCTGCGGCGCGATGACCTGCAACGTCTCGCCATCCGCCTCGCCCGGTGCAAAAGTCGTGCGCAACGACTCATGCCGATCGACCACTTTTTGTATACTTCCGCGCAAGGCAGCCACATCCAGCCGGCCATTCAACAGGAATGCGCCGGGCATGCTGTACGTAGCACTGCCTCCTTCCAACTGATCGAGAAACCACAGACGCTGCTGTGCAAACGAAAGGCGCAATGGCGCGTCACGGGGAACCGGCGTAATTGCGCTTTCGCCAGGAGCAGGTCCCTGGACAGCCAGTGCGGCAAGCTCTGCAATCGTCGGCTTTTCGAACAGTATCTTTATCGAAATCGCCAACGACAGGGATGCGCGCACCCGCGAAACGACCTGGGTCGCGAGCAACGAATGACCACCGATCCGGAAGAAATTGTCGTGTATTCCGACGCGCTCGATACCCAGCACATCCGCCCATATCCCCGCGAGCTGCTCTTCCTGCGGGTTGCGCGGCGCGGCGTACGAATGCTCCGGCGCTGGCAGCGCGTCGAGCTTCGATAGCGCAGCTTTATCCACTTTTCCGGCCAAGTTCAGCGGCATGGCAGGCACGCAGACCAGCCGGCCCGGGAGCATATAATCCGGCAACCGTCCGCTCAGAGTGGCAAGCAGCTGCTCCGGATCGAGGTCAACGGAGCCACTGACATAGGCTCGCAACGAAAGCTGGCCGTGACTATCCGCAATCGCGCTCACCGCCGCCTGATCGACACCGTCGATTTGCAGCAGCGCGGCTTCTACCTCGCCCAGTTCGACACGAAATCCGCGCACCTTGACCTGGTGATCCAGACGCCCCAGGAATTCCAGTTCGCCGTCAGCGCGATGGCGGGCCAAATCGCCGGTGCGATACAGACGCTGCCCCGGTATGGCCGAAAAAGGATCCGGTATGAAATTTGCGGCAGTCAGATCGGGACGGCCGAGATACCCTCGCGACAATGCCGAACCACCGATATGCAATTGCCCGCTGATGCCCGACGGCAGCGGATTCATCCAGTCGTCCAATATGTAACATGTTGCATTGCTCAAGGGGCGGCCGATGCTGACCATCGTTCCGGTGTCAGTTGCGATCGGTAGTTCAGCGGCAGTCGCAACCACGGTCGCTTCGGTAGGGCCGTATGAATTGAAGAGGCGTACCCGCTCGCCGAACGAATGCTGCCACAGCACAACCGAGGCACTGTCGGCACGCTCACCACCAATGATGGTCGCGCGCAGGCGTGGCGGACTGCGGTGCCCCCATTGCGGCAATTCGGCGGCGAGCTGATGCCAGAAAGCAGTCGGTAAATCCCAGACGGTAAGGTCGAGTTCAACGCTGCGTCGGACGAAATCATCGATGGTATCCAGCATGCCGTCATTGCGCAGGACCAGCGTCGCTCCACAACACAGCGTGGGAAAGATCTCCTCGATCGATGCGTCGAAACCGATCGCCGCAAATTGCAGCACTCTGTCGTCCCTTGTAATGCCGTAACGGACGATCGCTGCATGGCAGAACGTGCCCAGCGCCTGGCGGGAAATCTGCGCCGCCTTGGGTTGACCCGTTGAACCGGACGTGTAGATGGCATACGCCACGCTGTGCGGGTGGGCACTGATATTCGGATTGTTACCGTGCGACTTTATCCACTTATCCGTATCGCAATCCATGCAAAGCGCAGGCATGTCACTGCCGACAAGATTCGCCAGCAAGGATGAATGCGTAAGGACCAAGGCGGGCTTCGCGTCGCCCAGCTGATAGGCCAGACGCTCTTTCGGAGCCTTGATGTCCAGTGGCAGGTAGCCCGCGCCACTTTTCAGAATACCGAGCAGGGCCTCAATCAACTGAGGGCTACGCTCAAGATAGATGCCGACCAGGGCGTCAGTACCGATACCCTGTTCGCGAAGACCGTGCGCAATGCGATTAGCTGCTGCATTCAGTGCTGCGTATGAAACGCATCGATCGTCCATTTGAACGGCAGTGGATTGCGGATTGCGTGCGGCCTGGTGCTCGATACGGCAGACGACGTCAAGGTCATCTCGACCATGATCAACTTCGCCGTTCCATTCGTGGACGACTCGAGATCTCTCGGCCTCGTCCAGAAAAGTCAGCTCGGACAAGGGCCGGCCACCGTGATCGACAATTGCCGTCAGCAAATTGCAGTAGTGACGCAGCAGCCGCTGGATGGTGGTCGCGTCGAACAAGTCGATGTTGTATTCGAGATCCGCTCTCAGTCCATCGCGACTTTCGCTGAGATACAGGCTGATGTCGTACTTGGCGACGGCAATATGCGGATCGCGAACCGTCAACGCCAGATCGGGCAACTGCAGCTCGTTCATCGGAGTGTTCTGCAACACCAGCATGACCTGGAACCACGGCGAGTGGCTCAGGCTGCGCACCGGCTGCAAGGCCTCGACCAACTGCTCGAACGGAACATCCTGATGCGCATACGCATCGAGAACTTCATCGCGAACCCGGCGCAACAGCTCACTGAAAGTCAACGACTCGTCGACTTGAGTGCGCAAGATCAGCGTGTTGACGAAGAAGCCGATGATCTTTTCCAGCTCCGGTCGCGGTCGATTGGCGATCGACGATCCAACCGCGATATCGCGCGTGCCGGAATATCTCGCCAACAGCACATTGAATGCCGCAAGCACGGTCATATAGAGCGTGGCGCCATTTTCCCGGCTGAGTGTTTGCAGCCGCGCAAGCAACGCAGCAGGTATCTGGGCCGTCTCCACGGTGCCGCGGTAGCTCTGCACGGCCGGACGTGGTCGGTCCGTGGGCAAAGGCAGAAGCGCCGGGAGTCCCGAAAGTTTTGTTTTCCAATAGTCCACTTCGCGCGTCAACGCCTCGCCCTGCAGGCAGCGACGCTGCCAGACCGCGAAATCTGCGTATTGGATCGACAATTCCGCAAACTGAGGAGCTATGCCGAGGTGATGCGCGCGATAACCTTCGCTGAGCTCGTCGACAAGGATGCCCAGCGACCACCCGTCTGAAACTATGTGATGCATCGTCAGCAACAGCACGTGGTGTTCGTTGCCCAGTTGCAGGAGCTGAGCACGGATCAGTCCGGGCTTACCCAGATCAAATGGAGCGAGCGCGTCGGCCACAACCCGAGCTGTCAGCTCGGTTGGTGCGATCTCAATCCGATTCAAGTCGAGCACCCAATTCGGGCGAACTCGTTGCGTCGGGCGACCATCCTGCTCATGAAACGTGGTTCGCAATGTCTCGTGCCGATCGACGATGTGCTGTAAAGCGCGGTGCAAGGCATCGATGTCGAGCTTGCCGCGCAGGTCGATCGAGATCGGAATATTGTATGTTGACGAGGGTCCTTCCAATTGTTCCAAAAACCACACGCGCTGTTGGGCGAAGGAGAGTGGCAAGGCTCCGGTTCGGTCAACGGAGATCAATTCCGGCTGGTGCGAATCGATACCGGCCGCAGCCACCCGCGCAGCCAATTGCAGGACGGTTGGCGCCTCGAACAAGGCTTTGATCGCGAGATTTGCACCGGTTGCTTCGCGGATGCGCGCCATGACCTGAGTGGCCAGCAATGAATGACCACCGATTTCAAAAAAGTGCTCATCGATGCCGATCCGATCGCGCTTCAGCACATCCGACCAGATGGCGGCGATCGTGATTTCAATCGCGGTTTGCGGCGGCGCGTATTCGCGTGGCGCGAGATCCGGCCGCGGCAGGGATTTCCGATCGAGCTTGCCGTTGCCGGTCAGCGGAAGCTCGGCCAGGAACACATAGGTAACAGGAACCATGTAGTCGGGCAGCCGCAGGCGTAGCGCATCGCGAAGTTCTCCGGCGCTCGTTTCCTCGTGCGTCGTGACATAGGCTACCAACCCAGGCATTCCCGGCGTGTCTTCGCGCACGATCGCTACCGCTTCGCGTACCGAGGCACACGCCAGCAACTGCTGCTCGATTTCGCCGAGTTCGATGCGGTAACCGCGCAACTTCACTTGCTGGTCGACACGGCCGAGGAAATCCAAGCCGCCTTGACGACGGTGGCGAACCAGATCACCACTCCGATACATGCGCGCCGAAATCTGCGTCGCAAAAGGGTCCGCCACGAATTCACTCGCAGTCAGCTCGGGCCGGTTCCAATAGCCGCGGGCGAGCACCGAGCCACCGATATACAACTGTCCTGATGCCCCGAGGGGCACAGGCTGCAAGTTTTCGTCGAGGACGTACCAAACTGAGTTGGCGATCGGATCGTCGATCGGCGCAACAGACCATTGAGACGAGGTCGCTTCGACACGCGTCGCACCTACCCAGACCGTCGCTTCGGTCGGTCCGTACATGTTCCACAATTCCACACCACTGACCGAAAGGGCATCAGCCAGGTCACGTCCCAGCGCTTCGCCTCCGACCAACATGCGCATGGAACTATTCGGCCGCCATCCATCGGCCAACAACAATTTCCACGTTGCCGGCGTTGCCTGCATGACGCTCGGCGCTGTGCGACGAATGAGGTCACGCAGACGCGCGCCATCGTTGATCGATTCGCTGTCGACAAGAATTACGGTCGCGCCGACAGTCAATGGCAACAGCAATTCCAGTACGGCAATATCAAACGCGATCGTCGTAACGGCGAGCAAACGATCCCGGCCATCCAGTCCCGGGTGTCGCGCCATGGCTTGCAGGAAGTTCACCACTGACCGATGCTCGACCGCGACTCCCTTGGGTCGACCGGTTGAACCCGACGTGTAAATCACGTAAGCCAGATCGCTCGCTTGCGCACGTGTGGAAATTCGGCGTTGCGAAGGAGTCGAATTGCCGCACCATCTACCGTGCTCGAACAATCGGGACGGCACACTCGTCGCCCACTCTCTTTGTAAACAAAGAGATTCCGTCAACAGCATCGACACGTTCGCATCGGCCAGTACGTAAGCGATGCGCTCATCCGGGTAGGCAGGATCCAGCGGCACATAGGCTGCACCGCTCTTCATCACCGCAAGCATCGCAACCAGGAGCTGTGGCGACCGCGCCAGGCAAATTGCGACACGCTGCCCCACCCCGACGCCTGCATCGATCAACTCCCGCGAGAGCATCGTTGCTTGCTGATCCAGCTCGCCGTAAGTCAGCGCGCCTTCATCAAATTGCACCGCAACCCTATCGCGGGCAGCGTCGATCTGTGCATCGATCATGTCGTGCACACAGCCGTCTTGCGGGAAAATCACCGCGGCCGCCGTCCCGCGCTGCAGCACCTGCAGCCGCTCCGCCTCGTCCATGAGTGCCAGCTCACCGACCCGCCGCTCAGGATCTTTCAGTACATTTCGCAGCAGAACTTGAAAGTGGCGTACCAGCGCATCAATGCTCGGCGCATCGAACAAGTCAGTATTGTATTCCACATTGCCACGCAGCCCGCGCGACGTTTCTTCCAGCTCCATGCTCAGATCGTATTTGGCCGATTCGGTCTCGTGCTCCAAGAGGCGAACATGAAGTCCCGGCAGTGCCAGATCCGACAATGGCGCATTCTGCAGCGTGAACAGCACCTGGAACAGCGGCGAATAGCTCAAGCTACGCACAGGCTGCAATTCCTCGACCAGCTGGTCGAACGAAATCTCCTGGTGCGCAAAGGCCTCCAACGTGTTGCGCTTTACCTGATCCAGGAATGCTGGAAAGGGAAGATTGGCATCGACGTGATCACGCAACACCACCGTATTCACAAAGAATCCGATCAGGCCTTCCAGCTCGGGGCGTTCCCGATTTGCAGTAGGCGATCCCACCGCAATATCGGTCTGCCCGGAATACCGCGCCAGCAAGATCTTGAATATCGCCTGCAGCAACATGAACAAGGAGGCATGGTGGCGATGTGCAAGGGCCTGCAGCGCCGTGCTCATTTCGCCCGGCAATTCGAAGCGCAGCGTGCGCCCGGCATAGCTCTGCTCTCTCGGTCGCAAGCGGTCCAGCGGAAGTTCCAGCAACGGCGGCAGGCTGCGCAGTCGTTCACGCCAGAATTCCAGGTGCACGCCAGGGCCCTCGCCGGCCATCCAGGTTCGTTGCCATGCGGCATAGTCCAGATATTGCAGGGGCAAATCGGGTAATGTGGATGATGCGCCATTAATATATTGTGTATATAAGGCCGCAAATTCGTGAACCAGAACACCCATTGACCAGCCATCGGAAACGATGTGATGGATGGTCAGGATGATCACGTGGCAAGTCGCATGAAGGCGCAGCACAGTCACACGCAATAGCCCCGGGACGTCGAGTCGAAAGGGGCGATGGGCTTCGGCGCCGATCTCCGCCGGGAGATGTTCGACCTCCACGTCGCGCACTTCGATTTTCGGTCGGAACTGCGCGTCCACGAGTACCGAAGGCTCACCACGCTCCGCTACAAAATAGCAGCGCAACGCCTCATGTCTCGCTACGATTTCGTCCACCGCGAACTGCACGGCGAACAGATCGAGATCACCGTCAATCTGCAGCGGAACAAGTTTGTTGTAGACAACACTCGCTTCGTCCAATTGCTGCAAAAACCACAACCGCAGTTGCGCGGATGACAAGGCCATTCGCTCGGTACGGGCAACGGGTAGCAATCGGCCCCGACCGACATTGCGGGCATTTTGCTCCAGCAGCCGCAGCAGGTCGGCTTTATGCTCAAGCAGCAGGGCCTTCAGCTCATTGGTCATTACACCTTTTGGCGCACTGACCTTAAGCTGACCATCTTCGGCTCCGAGCTTGATGCCCGCTTCGCCCAGACGCTCCAACACTCCCGCGATTCCCATACCCTGACGTCCCTTGATCACATCATTGCCGCCCGGCACACGCGCTCGAATTCCGCCGGAGACACCGCAAGGTGCCTAATGCTCAGGACCGACCGTTCGTGCACCCGTCGCATCCCGCACATCACACGCGTATCAACCCGCGTGTTTGTCCATGTGCTCACGCAAGCTGCGTGGACGCATATCGGTCCAGACTTCCTTGATATAGGCGAGGCATTCATCTTTGCTGCCGCTCTTTCCGACCGTTTTCCATCCCAGCGGCAGCTCCCGCCCCAGCATCCAGATGGAATACTGTTCTTCATGATTGACCACGACCTCGAATTGAGGCTCGACTGGCGAATTGTTCATACTGTTCTCCCTTGTGAATAAAACCATTTAGATCAAATCGGATGGATGATCGAAATTAAAAAATGAAGCTTTCTTCATTCTCCGCCTCGGATTGGTCACCAGCAGTGAGGCGAGAAAGCAGTTCGCGCTCCCGGAGCCTGACGTTCAACTTCATCGCCAGCCCTGCAACGGTCTGCGCTTCGAAGAAATCCGCCACGCCGATCGGGAGATCGAAGCACTGCCGCACCCGGGTCATGGCTTGCGCGGCCAGCAACGAATGACCGCCGAGCTCGAAGAAATTGTCATTCACGCCGACGCGCGGCAGCTTCAACAGTTCCATCCAGATGAGCGCGAGCTTCCCTTCGAATTCATCTCTCGGCGCGACATAGGTTTCGGTCGACTCCGCAGTACCCGGTTCCGGCAATGCCTTGCGGTCGACCTTTCCGTTGGCGTTGGTCGGAAACGCGTCAAGCATCAGAAAGTGCGCCGGCATCATGTAATCGGGCAATGCCGAACGCAGCCGCTGCCGCAACTCGGCCACGACGATGGCATGGCCTTCGCTCGCCACCAGATAGGCAATCAGCTTCTTGTCGCCGCGCTCGTCTTCGATTGCACTGACGATGGCATTGCTGACTTCGGGCGCTTCGCGCAGCACCGTCTCGATCTCCCCGAGTTCGACGCGGAAACCGCGTACGTTGACCTGGAAATCTGCACGACCCACATACTCGACGCGCCCGTCGGCAAGCAGCCGACCCAGATCGCCGGTTCGATACAGGCATGCACCTCTATCCGAAGAAAATGGATGCGGGAGAAAGCGTTCGGCAGTTTGATCAGGACGCCCCAGATAGCCACGCGCAACGCCGTGGCCACCCACGTGGATTTCGCCGATGCAGCCTTGCGGCAACGGCTGTAGACAGCCATCGAGCACATAAATCTGCGCGTGGGGCAGGCGCAAACCGATCACATTGCCCGATTCGCGATTGCCATCCTGCGGCGCATGGCAGGAGAGGATGGTGGTTTCGGTTTGGCCATAAAATTCCACAATCTGCGCCGACGTAAATGTCTCGGACATAGCACCGAGCAAGGTCGGAGCGACAGCGTCACCGCCCACGAATATATGCCTCAACGCGCAATAATTTCGCGGCACCGGGCTATCGCCTAGATGCCCGAGAACGCGGCGCATCAAGCTGGGCACGAGGTGCGCCATCGTCACGTTTTCCAGTTCCCGGCAGAGCGCGTCGCTGTCCAGCACCACTTCCCGCGGCAGGATTCGCGTATGCCCGCCGCTGATAATGGGCAGCAGCAGTTCCACAAAGGAAATGCCAAACGAATGCGACGCCAGACTCGGCATGCTATCGATGGATGAGCACGAAAAGCGCTGTGAAAGCCCCAGCAACAGTTCAGACAGACCGCCTTGAAGTACCTGCACACCTTTCGGTTTTCCGGTGGATCCCGACGTATAAATCACGTACGCCGGGTGCAGTTCATGCATATCGCGACGCGTACTCTGGCGGCGCGGACCGGGTTCCTCCAGCATGAGCTCATCGAGCATCAACACTGGCGCTGCCGGCGCCGCAAGCGCTCCGGCCAACTGCGAATCCGTCAGAATAAATGGCAACTCGGCGTCACCCGCAATGTAGTCCAGGCGGTCCTTCGGATAGCCCGGATCCATCGGTACGTAGGTACCCGAACATTTCCATATGGCTAAAATACTGACCAATAGTCGCGGCGAGCGCTCCATCCAGACGCCAACCCGGGACTCTCCACGCACGCCTCGCTCGTACAGAGCGTCGGCCAGGTGATTCGCGCACCGATCAAGCTGGGCGTAGCTCAGGGTTTCATCACCGAACACGACGGCAGGTGCGTCCGGCGTGCGCGCTGCCTGAGCTTCAAATAATTCGTGGACGCAGCGTGCGGGATTTCGTGCAGGCAGCAGATCTGCCTGCGGCCTCAGCTGTGCGGAGATCTCCTCGCCTGCCAACAAGGGCAATCGCGCGATGTCCCGGGCCGAATCCGAGATCGCCGCCTCAAGCACACGGAGGAAAGACGCGCCCAATGCTTCCATTCGCTCGGCATCGAACAAGTCGGCGGCATAGTCGAACCACGCAAAGAGACTTTCGGCGCGATCTTCGATATTCAGCGCCAGATCAAAGCGCGCGATGGCAAATCCATCGTCATGCCGGGAAATGTCGAGGTCGGGCAACGCCAGCGAATTCGCTGCACCATCGTGCAGCAGGAGCATGATCTGCACCAGCGGCGAGTGACTCAGACTGCGCGCGGGTTTGAGCTCTTCCACCAATTGTTCAAATGGCAAATCCTGATTCGCCTGAGCGGCCAGAACCGTCGTGCGAACCGCGTCCAAATGCTGCAGAAACGTCTGCGCCGGCTCCACCTGATTGCGAATAACCAAGGTGTTCACAAAAAACCCGATAAGACCCTCCATTTCTGGGCGCGGTCGATTCGCCACGGGTGTGCCAATGGCTACATCGAGTTGTCCGGAGTAACGCGAGATCACAATCTGGAAGCCCGCCATCAGGCACATCAGCAGGGACGCGGACTGACGCGCACTGAAGTCGAGCAGGTCTTGGCGCAACGAATCGGGGAAACGGAACTTATGGACGCCGCCGCGCAAGCTCTGCATCGGTGGGCGCAACCGATCGCCGGGTATCTCCAGCAATGGCGGAAGTTCGTCCAACTGCCTGCGCCAGTAAGCCAATTGGCGTGCCAGTACATCGCCCCGATACCAGGCACGTTGCCAAAAGGCGAAGTCCGCGTACTGGATTGGCAGTTCGGACATAAGGGGGGCTTCGCCGGAAAGGCGCTTCGTATATCTTTCCGCAAGTTCCCGCACCAGCACAGCGATCGACCAGCCATCGGCAACGATATGGTGCAAGTTGACGAGCATCACGTGGCGATCCGCCGCCAGCCTCAGCAGCTCCACGCGAATAAGGCGACCTTCGTGCAACAGGAATGGCCGCGCGGCATGCTCACGAATTCGCAGCGCTACATTGCTGTCGTCAGCCTCGACTACGGCCATCGTGAAATCGATACCCTGGTCGACAATCTGTATCGGACCGTCGCGGCCCTCGACGAAACGCGTGCGCAGCGATTCATGACGCAGCACAATGTCGCTAAAACTTTCGCGCAGCGCATCCACTCGCAGGCAACCCCGCAATTCAAACGCGGCAGGCATGTTGTAGTTCGCGCTGGGCCCTTCGAGTTGCTCCAGGAACCATAACCGTTGCTGCGCATAAGACAGCGGCAAATCTTGGTCTCGCGGCACCCTAACCGGCGCGGGAATTCTTGTCGGCGTTGCCGTTGCGACACGCAGCGCAAACTCCGCAATTGTCGGCGCTTCGAATAGGACGCCAACGGGAAGGTCAATCGCGAATTCAGCGCGCACGCGCGTCACCAGCTTGGTAGCCAGCAGGGAATAGCCGCCCGAATCGAAGAAATTCATATGAATGTCGACGAGCTCGATTCCGAGCACGTCCGACCATATCTTCGCTAATCGTTGTTCAACGTCATTACGCGGCGCTACCTGATCGATTGCCATCGCCTGCCGACCCGGTGCCGGAAGTGCCTTCTTGTCCACTTTTCCATTGGGACTGATCGGCAGGGCGTGCAACATCACGATGTCCGCGGGAACCATGTAGTCCGGCAGCAATCGCTTCAGCGAACTGCGCAGCGCTTCCGCAGTAACGATGGCATCCCGCAACACGACATACGCAACCAACTGCTGAACGCCAGGCTGATCCTCACGAAGGAGGACCGCTCCCTCCACGACTGCGTCCAATGCGACAAGCACCGATTCGATTTCGCCGAGTTCGATGCGGAAGCCGCGCAACTGAACCTGGGAATCGCGACGCCCCAGATATTCGAAACCGCCCTCTTCACACCAGCGCGCCAGATCGCCGGTTCGATAGAGCCGGGCACCGGAGATTTCCGCGTAGGGATCAGGTTCAAAGCGATCCGCCGTGAGGTCACCCCTGCCCCAGTATCCATCCGCCAGGCTGGCACCACCGATACACAACTCACCGGGAACACCGTTCGGAACCATGCAACCGGCGCGATCCAGCAAATAGACGTTCACATTCGAAATGGCGGTTCCGATCGGTACCTGTTGCATCCAGGACGCGGGATTGCCGTCCAGCACGTGGCGGGTAACCACGTGACTCTCCGTCGGACCGTAGTGGTTGTACAGACGAGCGCCCGGCATCCGCGCAAACATCCGTCGAACTTCGTCGGACAGGACTAATTGCTCGCCCGCACAGACCACGTCCTTCAATGCCGAAAGCGATGCTCCACAATCCGCCACGTGCTGAGCCAACTGCTGAAGCACCACGCCAGGGAGATAAGCTCGGCACACGCGTTCCTTTTCAAACAATGCCACCAGCAACGCAGGATCATGGCGCTGCTCATCGGCAACCACGATCAGGGTTCCTCCGAAACACCAGGTTCCGAATATTTCCTGGAAGGACACGTCAAAATTCATCGCTGCGAACTGGCTGACACGGTCGCCCGCTTGAAGCGGCATGTCGCTTTGTTGCCAATGCAGCAGATTGAGCAGGGTCACCTGATTCATCAAGACGCCTTTGGGCGTCCCGGTCGAACCGGAGGTGAACATCAGATAGATCGGCAACGACGACAACGGCGCGACACCGGCAATCGGTGCAACGGTTGCGGTCGTCCACATCGCCCCTACGTTCTGCATGCGCCGCCCCAGGGCTAGCATCTCCGGCAGCAATGCGTCTGCGACCAGCAATAGCCTTGCGTCAGCCAAATCCGCGATCAGGCGCAATCGTGCAATCGGATACGCAGGATCCATCGGAACGTAAGTGCCGCCCGCGATCAACACGGCGAGGATTGCGACGTAACGATCAACACCGCGCGGCAGACAAATGCCGACACGATCGCCAACACCCGCCCCATGATCGAGGATCAAACCAGCGAGAATTCGCGCGCGCAGGACTAGCTCGGCGTAGTCAATCTCCCGCCCGTCATGCACCAGCGCAACGGCATTCGGCGCAGCACTCGCCTGCGCGGCGATCAATTCAACGAGGCCACATTTTTCGTCAAACCGAAGATCCTGACCGCGGAACTTCTCCAGCAGATCCTTGCGCTGATCACGCGACGGCAAGGCAATTGACCCCAGACGGACTCCTGGATCTGCGGCGACTGCGCCGAGTAGGCCTGCGAATGCCTTCGCCATCGCGTCTACCCGCGCGCGATCAAATAGCGCCGACCGAAATTCGAAGCGCGCACACAATCCGTCGTCGCTATCGACCATGAAGAGGGACAGGTCAAACTGGCTGCCAGCGCACGCGTGGGCCCAGGGCTCAAGAGTCAGTCCGCCCAGCGAAATGGCTTTCCCCGTTTCGCCGAGGACAAATGCTGCCGCAGCCGGAAAATCATGCGGGTCCTGTAACGCGAAGAGCGTCTGGAACAACGGAGAAATTCCCGGGTCCCGATCCGGACAAAGCTTTTCGACGAGGTAGGCAATCGGAATGTCACGATGAGCCAAGGCGTCGATTGCCTGATCGCGTATCTGTCCGACGAATTCTTGAAATGGGGGATTTCCGGAAACTTTGGCGCGTGTCACCAATGTATTGACGAAAAACCCGTTGCTGTCCGAAAACTCCTTGCGCGTGCGCGCGGACACGGGAGATCCGACGCAGATTTCGTCTACATCCGCATATTTATGCAGAAAAACGCAATAAGCTGAAAGCAGCAACGTGTACAGAGTCGCACCGCGCGCGGCTGCCAGTTTTCGCAACGACGCACTCAGGTCAGAGTCGATCCGAAAGTTCAGCGCATCGCCGGCGTGATCGAGCAGCCGTGGACGAGGTCGGTCACTGGGCAATTGCAGGATCGGCAACGGCCCGGCCAGACGTTGCTGCCAAAAGCCCAGCTGGTGCCGACCAGCTTCCGAATCGATGAATGCCTGTTGCCAGCGACTAAAATCGAGGCTGCCGTAGAGCGGAGCGTGACCGATTGGAATATCGCCCTGGCGGACTGTCGCGTAATTCTCAAGGAGTTCGCGCAGCAGTTGCACCATCGTGTACATATCCACTGAAATATGGTGCGCCAGCAGCAGCAACACATAGTCGCTGTCGTTCCGTCGATAGCATTGAAGTCGAAATGGTGCGGCCGGCTCCAACTGCCAAGGGATACCGGCCGCCTGGGCCAGCGCATCTCCCATTCGCGAATCGTCCCAATCGGCAACGTCGAAGCGCTCCAATTCGTTGTCGGAGTCGATTTCCACCATCTGAATCGGCACGCCTTCGTACGGCGCATAGCGCGTACGCAGGATCGCGTGAGTTCGAACGAGATTTCGCCACGCCTGAGCGAGATCGTCGCACGCCAGCGGCGAGCGCACGCGGATTGGCAGAGCAACGTTGTAAGCACCGTGATGCGGATGCATTGAGTGCATGAACCACATTGCCTGCTGGTTGTAGGACAGCGGTCCTTGCGACAATCCACAAGGCTGCAAGAGCTGCTCATCAATGGGTTGCGCGTCGCGCAAACGTTCACTTAACGCGCGGAGACTTTCACCCGCGAGGATCCATTCCAGCGGACACGCGCGCTGCAGCTGAATTTCAACGCGATGTTGAAATTCGATGGCAGCCAGCGAATCGATACCCAATGCGGTGATGGACTGCTCAGTCGAGATCGCGTCGACCGATGCGCGCAGGACTTCTGCAAACATCTGCCGCACTTTTTTCAATAGAGCGGATGTTTCAGCGTCATTGGATGCGCCGAATTGCTGCAAACCTGATGCGGACAGCGCGTTGGATTGCGTGCTCGGGAAATCGCGCCCGATCGCTTCGAGACGCGCACCGAGGTACAGCTCACGTGTTTCGCGCCGCTTGATCTTGCCGCTCGACGTCTTCGGCAAACGCATCGGCTTGATCAGTACGAGCTCATGCAACCGCACCTCATGGACTTCGCTGATCGCGGCGCGAACGCGATTCTCGACATCCTCCAAATCAATCTGCCGCAACGCCGTGCGCTGCACTTCCTGAACCACCACCAGGCGCTCTTCGCCATCGACGTCCACGGCGAAAGCCGCACCGGCACCCGAGGTCAGCGCCGCGACGGTGCTTTGAACTGTCTGTTCGATATCCTGCGGATAGTGGTTTCGCCCGCGGACGATGATCAGTTCCTTCAGGCGGCCCGTGACGAACAATTCGCCATCGTGGACGAAACCGAAATCCCCAGTACGCAGGTGTGGAACGGATCCCGAAGTTGTATACGCCTGGAAATTTTCAAGCGTTGCATGCTCCTTTCGCCAGTAGCCTTGCGCGACACTGGGACTGGCAAGCCAGATTTCACCGACCTGCCCGTCCTTTAGCTGCGTTTTCCCGCGCGGATCAACGATCATCAACGAATCGGCCAGAATCGTGCCGCATCCGATCAGCTCGATACCGGAATCGCTGCGCGTCGCGCGGTAGTGGTGTTGGCGCAAGGCTTCTCCATCTGCGTTGAGCTGCCGCGCCGTTGAGTTCGGCTTGCCACCACAAACAAACAGCGTCGCTTCCGCCAAGCCGTAGCAAGGCAGAAACGCGGCCTCGGAAAACCCGCCGTTTGCAAATGCAGAACTGAACTCGCGCAGGGTCTGCGCCCTGATGGGCTCGGCACCATTGAAGGCAACCCGCCATTCGGTCAGATCCAATTCCGCGCGCCGTGCAACGCCGATCCGATCAACACACAACTGATAAGCGAAATTAGGTCCCCCGCTAACGGTGCCGCGATAGCGCTCAATCGCCTGCAACCAACGCAATGGCTTTTGCAGAAATGCCATTGGCGACATCAACACTGCCTTGGCGCCCAGATAGATCGGATGCAGTACGTTGCCGATCAAACCCATGTCGTGATAAAGCGGTAGCCAGCCGACCACGACAGAATTGCGGTCGGTCGCGAAACCGCGCTGAATCATTGCCTGGTTATGCAGCAAGTTGGCATGACTGACCATTACGCCTTTGGCCAATCCAGTCGATCCCGAGGTGTACTGCAGAAAGGCCAGGCTGGAGCCCTTGAGTTCCGGCATCTCCCAAGCGACGTCGCGTTCCGCGATGCCGTCGGTAGCCAGCGTCCGCATTCCGACGAGCAGGGCCTCCGCGCCCGCATCGCCGTGCAACGCTTCAAGAATCTCACTTGTTGCGAGAACGCAGGTCGGCGAACAGTCGGCAACGACGCTGCGCAATCGGTCGACCTTGTTGCGCTGCGATTGCGGGGGGTAAATCGGCACCGCGACCACACCAGCGAAGAGGCATCCGAAAAATGCACAAATGTAATCGAGCCCGGACGGGAACAGCAGCAAGGCGCGATCTCCTGGCGCGGCCATTGCCTGCAGTCGCGCGGCTATCGCGCGCGCTCGACGCTCCAGGTCGCCAAAGCTGAGCGAGGACTCTTCCTGCTCACCGTCCTTGAGATAGATGAACGCGATGTCCTCGCCGTGCGATTGCGCATGGTGACGCAGGACCTCGACGAACGACGGGAAATTGGCGGCGGCCACCGGTGAGTCAGATGGCGCACAATTGGGACTATTGCTCATGCTCGTTCGAACTCGACAGTGTTTCAGACGATACGTCCGCAGCTCGCTTGCGTTGACGAATTTATTGTTATATTTATAATTAAAGAAATCAGGAAATCTCAAACGTTTCTCGCAAGCGTCCGCATCCTCGAGACTGGCGAATGTCGCCATCGTTCGGAGTCAATCGTCGCCGGATTCACGTTCAGACGGTCGTTCGAAATCCTGGTGTGACACTCCGCGCCTCTGCCGCTTTACGTACAGGCCGCATGAACGTTTTCCGAACCACCAGAAAATTTCAATCCGCGCCTACCGCCGCTGGCGGGACGGCTCGATTGGGCCGCGAACGCTGTCAGAAGGCAGCGCTGCTTTCCAGCTGCTCGAACAAGCTGCGAACGCTATCCTCGTGGAAGCCCTCGTTGCCGGTACGTTCGATGAACTCGAACATCACTCCGGAAGTAGCGTCGCGCTTTGCGAAGATCTGGGTCAGACCTGGCCCGACTATGACGTTCGTCTCGAACTCCATGCCACGCGCGCGCAACTCGTTGGCGACGCCCTCAACACTGTCGACTTCAATGGCAATGTGTTGCACGCCAGGACCGAATTCCTTGATGAATCGCGTCACTTGGCTCGCGCTCTCGGTGCCTTGCACGAGAACGATGGAAAATTCGCCCGAGTTCATCTCGGCCGACACCATTCCGGTTGTCTTGCCGCTGATGGTGCGACGCTTGATCAGGTCCATCCCAAGCGTGTCGCGATAAAAGCAGATTGCAGCTTCGAGGTCGGGGACCGCAATAGCCACATGATCGAGGCGCAGGGCCCGTTTGCTGAGCAGGGAAAGAGGATTCATGAGTCCATACCGCCGAACGCATCGGCTCAATCGGAACACCGGAAGCGCAGGTTTTTTTCCGGCGCTTCGTTCCGAATTTTCGACCAGCGCGAAGTCGTGGACTCCGCACGCCGCTAACCATGGATCTCGCGTACTGCAAACCCCCCTGTGGGCTTGGCATCAGCCATGCAGACGCTTACGCATTCACAAAATTTTTACCATGAACAAGGTCTCAAATTATGCTTGTTGCCACGTTGATTTTATCACATTGACCTGAAGATGCACACGCCCAAGAATGTGCGCGTATCTACACAAACGAATTGATTCATCTATTCAGAACATTGTGAGTTGCCGACCGGAATTCCCGAATGGCTACTAGCGAAGACGGAATATCTCGGCAAATGCTCTCAGCGAACCAGCTGAACACCGTACGCTGCCGTTCGTAAGATATCCCGACCGAGCTCTCACGCCGATTCCCTCGACGCGCCTTCATCACCTGGCATTCTCGGTAAACGCGCAATAGCGCCGATTTACGCCAGATCTGGAATCTCGATTCACCCGGCGCGGGTACGGGCACTGCGGGGCGAGGACGATTGGCACGCGCTCCGAACTCGGCCGCGGCCCCTGATTCAACGAATCCCTGGGGTGACGAATCGCCGGCGCCATTGATTGACGCGTCCGCATTCTACCGGTTGAGGGCTGGATAGCCTGCGGGCTGCGGCGCGCTCGGCGCGTGATTCGCGTCACGGAATCGATGGCGCCTGAATGCGCTGATTTTGTATTGTGCAAAAGACCACCCCGAGCGTGGTGGGTTAAGCGAACCCATCGAAGTTCACACACCCCGCGAGGAACCTGCGGCGAAGCAGCAGCCTGAGTTGAACCGTCCGCGCTTGACGGCTCAGAAGTTGCCATGGCCTTGCCGACCACCGCTAACGCCGAACACCGCGGGTGGCACCAAGCTTCCGATCGAGGAAGCCTGACTACGACGCTCGATACAGATCCGCAAATCGTCCGGCGGTGAAAACGGATTTCACGGACGGGCTTGGCGCGCAGCGATCACGAATCGGATCTCATGCTCCATCGAACAACTGCGGACGCAGCGCTGACGGCAAGCCGCAATTGGCCTGGAGGGTCAGACGCACGGTGAAGCCAGCACTGTCGCGGGAACACTTGGGCGAGAAAGACATTCCCAAACGAAAAACGGCGCAAGGTCGTAAAACCCGCGCCGTTGTTCGTTTGAAGCTGGTGGGCGCGACAGGGATCGAACCTGTGACCCCTACCATGTCAAGGTAGTGCTC
>JBDTLV010000099.1:0-19280 GCA_039934615.1 Tahibacter sp. | reverse complement strand
ACTTTGGCGGAAGCTCGCTCGTTGTCACCGTCGCAGACCCCGACCTGGTACCACAAGGCTGGAACGACAAAACCTCGTCCATCATCGTAATCGACGGCCAATGGGGCGTTTACCAGGACACCAACTACAGCGGCACGGCATGGACAGTGAGCCGCGTTGGTGGACCCAACGGCGATGGCACCTACCCCGACTACAGCGACTGGGGCGGCACCAACGTGAACGCCAACGAACCAACCTCCGATGCACGTCCTGAACGACATGGCCCATCTACGGGAGAAGCACGTAGATGGGGGCAAGTGCTCGCGAACTCCAACAGCGAAGCTGTTTGAACGATTCAGGCGATCTCAATTAGCCAAAGTGCTTATGTTACTTTTATTTTAAACGATACAACAGCAGAAAACGCCGCGAGACGTTGGGGTTCTGACGCCCACCCCGATCAACTCGCTGCGCGTCGCCCAACACCATTGCCGCCAAAGAATGATGCATGATCATCTCCAACTCCGTCTTATATTTGCAGCTGTCACCCAACACCGATCCGCCGGATCTGCCATCGAGCCCGGCCATGCGCGCTGTCGTGATCATCGATGCCGACGTCGCCCCTGACTGGCAACGATTCGTCAGCCAATGGCTGGTTCGCTCGGGATGCCTGTACATGCTCGCCTGGGGACCCGGCTGCAGCTCGTGGGATGACTCGGTGGACTTTGCCAGCATTGAGCGGCACGGCTTCCAGGCAATTCCGGATGATGAGTCTGTCATGACCACATGGCACGAAAACGACCCGCTCGAAGACGTCTTCCACTTCGCGAAATCCTGCGCCTCCCACCCGACGGTCCCGCTGGACCGCACAGTGCTTTTGCACATCTCCACAACGCCGCGCGAGCATGAGATGCTGGCAAGGTACGCGAGTGTGTTGCCCGACGGGGAATGAACAGCGCCTGCGTTGGCGTGAGCGCCAGTGAGCCCCAGCGGCGAGAGCAGAACGATCCAAGCGGCTGAACAATCGACAGCAGGATCGGGCCGGGAAACGGGCCGAACCTGCCCGCAAGGATGTCAGGCGCGGTCGCGATTTCTTGATTCGCCACGGGTTTGATTCCACTCCACCGCAGTTTCGCAATAGCCGCTCCTCGGCTTGCGTCTTCGTGCGCGCCGCGTGCGATATGCTGGACGCCGCCGCTACGACCACAAGGATAAAGCCATGAAACGCGCCATGATGGAAACGCGTCGCCGCGCTATGCGGTCGAGCGTGATTGCGATATTGGCCCTCGCACCGCTGACGCAGGCCTTGGCGCTTTCTTACTCTTGCACGGGCCAAACGCAAGTGAGCTTCACCAACGCTTCGGCAGCCGGTACCTCAACGGGCACCATCGCGTCTTTCACGGTTCCTGCGGAAGTGAATCAGATCACGATCGATGCTGCCGGCGCGCACGGCGGAAACGGCGGGACGGGCGGCGGCACTGGGGGGCTGGGCGCCGAAGTGGCGACGACAGTCGACGTGATTGAGGGGGGTACTTTTTGTGTATTGGTTGGTGGGGAGGGCAAGGTCAGCAACCGCGGCGGGGGCGGTGGTGGCGGTAGCTTCGTGTTCAGGGCGACCGGTGCTAATTGCACAACGCCTGACTCCTCGCAATTGCTGGTCGCAGCGGCCGGTGGCGGTGGCGGTGGCGGCTTCGGAGGTGGCACGGCAGGGCTCGACGGTAGCGCTCCTGGCGGTGCAGGAACGGCTGGCGCGTCCGCGGCAACCGCAGGCAATCCTGGCGGTGCGGGCGGCACGTCGGGAAATGGCGGCGCGCGAGGCGATACCGACGCCGGCGGTGGATTGTTGACCAATGGTCAGGCTGGCACTGCCGCTAATTCGACCGGAGGCTATGCCTTGGTCAACGGCGGTAACGGCGGAACCAATTCCGGATATCAGGGAGTTGGTGGATTCGGTGGCGGCGGCTCCAATACCAATGCAGGAGGCGGTGGTGGTGGATACAACGGCGGTGGTGGCGGCGGTCAGAACTCCTCCAACTTTGTCTGGATCGGTGGCGGTGGCGGCGGTTCGTACAGCATCAACGAGCCGATCGTGGCAGTGAGCGGCGCGCAGACCGGCAACGGCGCGGTCAACTTCTGTTATTTCGTCCTGGGAATTTTCTCCGACGGATTCGAGTAGGGCCTTCGAATCACGATGCGCCTGCCCAACTCGCCGACGTTGCGATCAATCGCAGACGCAACACTGTACTAAAACGACCCGGCGATCTGAATTATCAAAAGCGATTATGTGTATTTTGTAATCAATGCTACGCCGGTAATAACCGGGGCGTGACGTTGGGGTTCGCTGACGCTTACCCCAAAAGCTGTACCCGCTTGAGGTCACGTCGGGCGACGTCGGTGACGGCGACGTTGCAGGACGACTATTCGATCGGGCACAGCGCTGGTGTCGCCACTGTTTCGAAGTCGGTGCGGGAACAACGCAGCGTGGCGAATTCACCCACGCCGACGCCGCCGGTCGATGGTTCGACCGTGCGCTACTCCGCTGTCGTCATTCAAAGATGCCGTGAAAGATGATGTCGCCGGCGTATACCTCGGCGCTGGCGTGGTAATAGCTGGAGTCAAAGACATCGGAGCCGCCGGCCATCAGCACCCGGCCCGAAGGCAGCCGTGTGACTGTGAGATTTTCACGCGCTCCTTAGTAGGCCGAGGCGGCCGGGCTCCACGTGTTCGCCGAGGGGTCATACAGCTGGGCATAGGTGGGATACGTCGTCGCGTTGGTGACGCCGCCAGCCAACAGCACCTGGCCCGACTGCAGCAGCGTGGCCGTGTGGTTGTAGGCCGTTTGGATGAGCGTGCCGGCTGCGCTCCACGTGTTCGTCGCCGGATCGTACAGCTCGGCGCTATTGAGAGCGGCGTCCGGGTTGGTGATGTAGCCACCGGTCACCAGCACTTGGCCCGAGCGCAGCCGCGTGGCGGTGTGAAATCGGCGCGCAGTCGTGAGCGGGGCGGCCGCGCTCCATGTATTCGTCGCCGGATTGTACAAATCCACACTGGCGGTTGCCCCGCCGGGGCCGTAGCCTCCGACCACCAGCAGCTTGCCCGAGAGCAATTGCGTGGCGGTGTGCTGTTTGCGCGCGGTCGGCAACGGGCTGGCCGCACTCCACGTGTAGGTCGCCGTATCGTACAGCTCGGCGGTGTCGCCGCTGGTAGATCCTCCCACCAACAGCACCTGGCCCGAAAGCAGCAGTGTGGCGGTGTGCTCTACGCGCTCATACGACAGCGAGCCGGCTGCATACCACATATTCGTCGCCATCGTGTCGCGCATCGTGTTCACTCCTGCGTGCAGGTATATCGCGAACTATCCGATGGTTCCCATTGATCGAGACAAGCTCTGCCCGCGCGCCGCCGCAAATCGGCCGATCCGCTGGCGACGCGGCAATACGGGATTCCTGGAAACCACCGTTGGGCCGCACCAGGACCTGCTCCAGGATTGTAAGGAACTCTCGGGAAACTGCTGCATGTTGCATGTGGGCCCAGCACATCTGGAAACCGTTCAATGCGGCATGAAATACCACTGGTGGGAATATCGGCACTTGGAGCGAATTTTCGACCCGCCCATCTCAGCGACATTCACACCGGGATGGTGGCCCCACTTGCCGACGACCCATCTGCCAAGCTCGCCGCAGAACCCGCACCCGATCGGGCATGTAATGCGCGCATTCGTCAAATTGGCCGCGCCACCGAGCGACGCGCCGTTCGCCGCCTGGTATATCCGTCAAGGGTTGCATTCTTTCGGGCCAGGCGCTGTGCGCGATAACAATTCTGCCGGTGAATAGAGGTCGGTCATGCGTCGTCGAATCCGCTTTGCACTTTGCCTTGCCGCCGTTGCGCCGTTTGCCGCGATTGCGCAATCGGCCTATTTCAAGAGTCCCGGCGCCGGCATGCATTTCACCGTCGGCCTGCCCGTCGTTGTGTACGCGGATCTGGATGACAGTCCGGCCCAGGCCACCTGTCCCGCAGGCCAGACGGTTGTCTCGCCACCAACCGGCAACGCCGGAACGCTCACGTGTTCCGGTGGCGCAACGGCCAGCGGTTGGCCGAAGTTCCAACTGCTCCTCGACGGTACTCCAACGACTGACGTCGACACGCAATCCACCCTGGTGTCCGGCACGATCGGTGTCGACAGCAACAACAATCCGCTGCCCCGCAAGTACTACCGCTTCAGCACCGTCGGCATCGGTGCGGGCACGCATCAGTTGCGCCTGCGTGCGACGTATCCGCCACCGCCGGCCGGCAACGGCGCGAGCGTCGACAGTGCAGCCATCAGCATTGCGATCGACGCGGTACCTGCCGGACTCACGCTGCTCAATCTCAACGCCGATCTCAGCGGACCGATCGCGTGGGACCATCGCTACATCGTCGGCAATGGTCACGTCGTCACCGGCAGCACGTCGATCGCCATCACCGATTCCTTGGTCACCGGTCTTGGATCCACCAGCGTAACCGGCCTCGCGGCAAGCGCACCGGCGGTGACGATCGAACGCACGATCTTCGAAGACACCGCATACGTCGACGTCAGCGCCAGCAGCACCGCCACGATCCGCGACAACGAATTCCGCGCGAACAACCGTCTGCGCTTCGTGCCGTCGGACCCTGACGCATCGCCGATCCTGCGCCTGCGCGGCACCAGCACTGGCGCGAAAGTCTTCCAGGGCAATCGCATCGGCGCCGGTCGCCTGGTGTTCGATGGCACGCGCCACTGGCTGGTCGGCGGCGACACCGACGCACAAGGCAACGTGATCATCGGGCCACGTGGCACTTTGTACCTTGTGAACAATGCATCCGACATGGTGATACGCGGCAACGTCGTGCATCACAACTACCGCGGCGGCTGGAGTCAGGGCTTCAACTTGTCGTTCGGCTGCAACAATTGCGGCCTGCCCGGCGGCAGCAACGTGCTGATCGAGCACAACGTGTTCACCGGTGGCTCATGGCCGGTGCAATCGCTGGTCGGCGAATTCCGCTACAACCTCGTCTACGGCTACGGTCACACCTGGCTGCGCAGCGCGGTCAGCAACGCCAGCATCCATCACAACCTGTTCGTTCCCGACGACAGCACCGGCGGCAATCAGAATCAGGGCATCTGGTTCTACGGCGGCGAAACCGGCATCGCGATCTACAACAACACCTTCGACGGGGGTGGAAACGTGACCGGCGACTTCGCCGGACCCACGGTGCAGATCAACAACGCCTCGCGCGTGACCAGCCTGCGCAACAATCTCGTGACGTGGTCACGCAATTACGACAACGGCTCCGCCGGATTGCCGCGCATCGTCGGCGATGCGAACGTGCTGCAATCCGCCGACTACAACGCCTTCTATTCGCCCGACAACACAACCCGCGACAACTACGCGATCAGCGGCCTCGACGAAGGCGGCGCCAGCGGCTACGCCACCCACGACGTCAGCGGCACCGGCGCCCTCGGTGTGGTCAACGGACAGCTCGCGACCACCCCGTTTGCCGGCTCGCGCGTGCTGCCGTGGGAATCTGTCGCCGACGAAGCGGCGCTGTGGCAACGCAGTCAAGGCATCTCGCAGATCCTCGCCGCATTTCGCGCACGCTACACACCCGCCGCGGGCAGCCCGATCATCGACGCCGGTGATCCCCTCGACAACGACACGCAAGGGCGCCGTACCGACATCGGCGCGATCGACCTCGCCGGCCACGAACGGGATCGCTTCGGACGATTCGGCGACCGCATCTTTCGTGATGGGTTTCAGTGAGGCGTAGCGGACATAACGGACCGATCGAGAGTCGGTCGTCACGCGAAACACATGTTCGCGCCTTGTTGACAAAGCGTATTTCGCACAATGTATCGCGCGATGTAGGGCTCGCAGACGCTCACCCCAATCTGCACACCGTCAACCAACAACTGCAGCGATCAAGAACCAGCGACTCAAGTCCTGAACCATGAAGCCTGCGCAGCGGACGACTTCACCCGCCGCTCACTTCCCCACCGGCGGTTGCCACAGCTCAACGCGGCGCCCCTCAGGATCGGTCACCCAACCAAAGCGCCCGAAATCCGAATCGTCCACGCGATCCTCAACTGCTGCACCGAACGCGCGCAGCTGTGCCAGCATCGCATCGAGATCGCTCACCCGGAAATTGATCATCACCGGCCCCGGGAAATAGTCCGACGCCTCCGGAAACAGCGACCACACCATCTGCCCGGCATCCTCCGTCCGGAACGGAAACTGCGCGACACACATGCCGCCGTATTCGTCCATGCTCACGCCCAGCGCATCGCGATACCACGCCGACAGCGCCACTGGATCCCGCGACTTCAAGAAGCAACCACCCAGGCCCAGCACCTTCTCGCTCATCGCAACCCACTCCTTCGTTTTGTCGCATTGAAGACCTGCACTTTATCCTGCTGGTGAGCGGGCTTCCAGTGAGGCGGCCCCGCAGTATCGTTTGGCAGTGATGCGCATGGGGAACGAATCGTGCACGCTTGCTCAGCGCCACTGCGAGCTCAGTTGCGGTGGCCGCAAAGGATGCAGGCATTCATTTGCCCGCGAACAAACTCGGCGACTTTGCGCAGTAGTAACCCGTTCCGGAGTCGGAGTCGGCCGGAAACCCGATGGCTTCGACGCCAAATACGGGCGAGTACAACAATGTTATTATGATATTTTGCGGCACGTCAATATCCCGAGTGTCATCCATCACAGCGTGTGGCTGCCGCAAGCAACCGCACGATCGAGCACTTTCAATCACTCTACCCCTATCGTGCGCGCGCTTTCGCGAGCACGCGCTACCGGACCGGGTGCAACTCCGCTTGACGGAGTTTGTCAGCGAACCTATTCGCACGACCCTGTTCGAAACAACACCACCGCCGGAGTATCGAACCGCGAGAGCGCACGCATCTCGTCAGACTCGAAAGATCTCCCGCGCACGAAGCACCGCCCGGGCGACACCTGACATGCGTCGATTAAAACGCAGGTTGGAATGAACGCCAGCGAACCCCAACGTCGAGGCACAAAAATATCCACAGCGGATAGAGACGCCCGAGGACATCGTGTATACGTTTATTACAACGCCAAGATAGCAACAGTGCAAAGAACGATACTTTGGTTTCGCGGACGCTCACGAAGCCCATACGTCTGTTTCGAATCACCGACCGCGCCACGATCGCGTAGCGTGCGGCCGCCGCAGGCGACCGCACGAACCAACGTCGCCGCCGACGATACGTCCGATCGAGCGCTCGCTTTCGCGAGCACACGCTACCGGAAACGCTCGCCAGATAGCGTCCCATGTACCCAGTCGCGATTAACTCGACCCGATGAGGGGGCTACGACCGGCAAATGAAAGAGTCAAAAAAAACGGGGTCAGCTACTAACCGACCCCGTCATCCCCACGTGGGCAACACGTCAATCAATTCGACTCCTAGGCGGAGCCTTCGCCACAGCAATCGGAATCGCTGCGCACTCTCCTCACTGATACGGCATCAAGCCCAACATCCACGAAAAATCCTGCGAGATTGAATTCGGCGATACCGGCGTGCAGTTCTTGCTCGGGTTCGTGCTGCAGGCGTTGCCGACCGACGACCAGCCTGCGATCGGTCCACCGAAGTTGTTCTCCGGCGCGCCCGCCGCTGGTTTCTGGCCATCGAAATACGCGTAGCGATGGCAGGTGATGCAGGAGGCCTGGCCAGGGTTGACGCCGGCGTTGAACTCCACAAAGGAACTACCGAGCGGCGTGGCACCTTTGCTGTTCACGAACTGCGTCTGCACACCGGTCAGGTAGTAGTTGTTGAACGCCTTGTTCAAACCCTCGGCGGCCATCAGCTGCTTCAGTGCTGCACTTTGTGGAACCGTCTGGCCTTTTCCGTACGGCGTGGCGGAGGTGGTTCCCCACGGATCAAAGCACGTGTCGTAGAGGTTCGGATCACAGCGGTTGGGATTGGTCACCGCACTGGCCGGCTCGAACGTTGCCCACAGCCAGTCCGGCAACACCTTCGACGAAATGTGCAGGCCAACCAGCGCGTAGCAGGTTCCGTTGATCGTCTCGGTGTACAGCGTGTTGGTCGGGTCCGGGCATTGGAAGGTCGGATTGGCGAACGAGGTGGTCGGCACCCAGTCGGCCTTGATTTCGACCGCCGTCCAGGGGAACGTGACCGTACCGCCGTTGGCCTTCGCATACGTCTGCTGGCCGGTCAGCGTCTTCAAGCCATTCTTTTCCACAAAGTCGCTCTCGCTGGCATTCACGAACACTTCTTCGCAGAACTGCGCTGTGGCGGTGACATTTTTCGGTGGCGCATACCCGTTCAGTGGTGCCGTCTGCATCGCATTGCACTCGATGCCCCCCTGCGATTCACCGGCGACACCCGTCACGCTGCGGCGCAACGACTTGGCCAAGGCGCTGCCATGCGGAACACGCCCCTTGTTGGCTGTCGCCGACGGCGGCGGACAACCAATCATCAACGGATTCAGCTGACACTGCTCCATCCAGGATTCGAACGTGAGTGAACCGTTCAACGGCGTGGTGGCCTGCACAAACAAATACCACGCAAAGTGCGCCGCGCCCGCGGAATCGCCCGCATTCGGCCGAGCCACTTCAGCCGGCTTGCCCGCCGGTTCCGTACCGGCTCCGGACGCCACCGTGCACATCAGTACCAGAACTACCGACAACCAAAATCGCTTGCTCATGCTGGCTCCCCTGCTGGTTGCGACGACGCAGAACGCGCCGTCGATGGAACACCCACTACGCCCTTCCCCTCCTCGCCCCGACAACAAAAGCTTCCACCGCGTCGATCGCCCGACGCAGAAAATCCACCGTGATCGAACGACGTTTCCGCGCTGGCACCGCACGCGCGTCAAGCACACGCGGCGGCTCGATGGCGCTTGCGGCAACCGTCGCTAAAAATGGAGAGAGAACAACGCGCAGATCGTCCGGACGTCTCGCAAAAGGCGGCATTGGCGCACTCCTGCACAGATCCAGCGCGACGCATCAACCGCGTGACTGGCTACACCCTCGTTTCAGCCGCACAGGCAATACCTGACGAGGCCACGGCGGCTGAGCCATCGGTGCCAGGCGATGCGTGCGACCATCGAGGCAGCGCCCCCCGCTGCACAATCCGTACTTTATGCCTTCCGCGCAAGGTAAACAACTCCACTACGCGGTGGTTGTCATGTTCTGGTCAAGATGCAGCTGACGTCGAGTCGGTCCGGGTGCATCGTGCGCCCCAACCGCCAGCGCCGCGACTTGTCGATTGCGTGGTGCGCATCGGTGGGACGAATGTGCTGAGTAGCGATGCTTCGGAGCAAGATCCGCAAAATCAGGAAAGATACCGCGACACGCGATCCGTCAGCAGCGCAGCAAAGCGTTCGGGTTGCTCGATATCCGGGAAATGTCCACAGTCATCGAAGTGAACAATGTCTGCGCTGGGTGCGGAGGTGAGGATGGATTGGTGATCGGTGTATTTGTGCGAATGATCTTTCGCGCCCCAGATCATGGTCATTGGCGTGGTCGCGCCGTTCAATGCGGTCTGCGCTTCGCGCCCCAGACCTTGAACCACACCGGCCAGGCAGAAGCAGCCGCCGTTTGCCAATGCCGTGCGCGCCTTAGCCTGAAATGGCGTGGCGTCCGTCGTTCTCGGCAGCGCCGTGAGATACCAGCCGTGCGCGCTCTTGCGCCGAAACAGCCATGCGATCAATTGGCCGAGCACCGGAATGCGCAAGGGCCACGGAATGATGCGCTGCGTCCAGGCATGCATTGCCGCGAGCGAAGGTGTTTGCGACAGCACCAGATTGCGGATTCGCTGCGGCGCGATCTGCGCCGCTCGCAGCGCGTAGAAACCGTTCGCGCAACTGAAGGCCAGCGTGGCCTTCTCGATGCCCAGCGCATCGAGCACGCCGAGCACGGCGTGCGCGCCCTGATCCAGCGAATGCGCGTAATGGGCGGCAGGCAGTGAGCGTCCAAATCCGGGCATGTCAAAGCACACCACGCGCAGCGTGGGCGACAACAAGGCGATCACGGGTTCGAGATGCTCGATGACGTTGGGTCCATCGGGCACGAGAACGACGCAGGGTTGGTCCGATGCGGAATCGTATACGCGTACCACGCCGACGGGAGTCGTCACGTCGCGCGTCGGCAAGCCCCCGGGCGTGGCGTGCGCCGCGCGCGACGCCGCATAGCGTGACAGCCGATGGTCGATCAGTGCGCTGAGCATGGGTGTCCTTGGTGCCATTGTGAGACTTTGTACAAGGTTACATCGGATTTCGCGACGCGCGGAGCTGATATTCCGGTTGAAGGCGATGGTGCAGCACGTTGAACAGTGATGCGCCTGCGGTCGAACGGTGCAAGTGCTTTTTGCGAAACAAGGCATGCGTGACCTGCTCTGTTTCGCTGTTTCCAACCCGGCAGCTCCGATAAGAACACGTGAGTGGCGCCAGCGTTCGCTCTGGCGGATGCGGATGCGATCGAGAGCACGGTGGACAGCGCGGAAGCCCGAGACGCTCGTTCGTGCGGTCGCCTGCGGCGGCCACACGCGACGACCGGGTTCACTCGTGCATGACGGGTTTTGCCTGCGCGCCGGTCTGCGTTTGCTTCCATTC
Source organism: Tahibacter sp. (assembly GCA_039934615.1). Lineage (GTDB taxonomy): Bacteria > Pseudomonadota > Gammaproteobacteria > Xanthomonadales > Rhodanobacteraceae > Tahibacter. The sequence continues at coordinate 8,694 of JBDTLV010000099.1, read as the reverse complement.
TCTCGGCGACATCCCGCATTGCGCCTTGAAGGCTCTCGACAGCGCTGATTCGCTGCCGTAGCCGACCTCATCGGCGATGAGTTTCAGTGCGCGGCCGTGGCGCAGCCCTTGCTGGACCAGGGCGACTCGATAGGCCTGCAGGTAGATTCCCGGCGTGCAACCGACGACGTCGCGGAACGTGTTCGCAAATACGCTTCGGGACATTCCGCTCTTTGCGGCAAGTGCGTCGAGACCCCATTCGTCGGCCGGATGCTCGTGCATCGCGATGATGGCGTGGCGCAGCTTGGGGTGCGCGAGTCCGGCGAGCATGCCGACCTGGGTCTGGCCGTTGTTCATCAGGTGACGCAGCACCTGGATCAGCACGACTTCGAACAGGCGATCGAGCATTGCCTTGCGTCCGCAACGATCATCGAAGGCTTCGTCAAACAGCAGCGCGAGCACGCCGTCGATGCCCTGCATCTGATCCAGCGGAAAGCAGATGCAGGCGGGCAAAGTGTTTGCGATCAGGTTTGCGCTACCGCCATCGAAGCGCAGGTGCGCGCAGGCGAGGTCGGCGCCGTCGTTGGAATCCATCACAAAGCGGTGCGGCAGCGGTCGCGGATACAGCAGCAGGCTGGGTGTGGTGATGTGCAGCGCGACGGGTCCCCCGAGACTGACGTCGACACTGCCGCGCTTGATCAGGTGCAGTTGGCCGGTGTCGCCATCGGGCGTCAGATCGTTGATGCCGCACAGGGTGCCGGAGTGAAACATCTGCGCCCTGACTGAAAAGCGTTCGAGCAGCGCTTCGAGCCGATCCGCCATCTTTGATACTTCCTGTCATGTTTTCAGGATTCTAAGCAACAACGCGTATGGCTGATAGGGGCAAAGTACGTCCTGCCGACAGGCACTACGTACCCCACAGGAGCTCAGCACCATGAACGTTCTGCACCGCACCGCCCTTGCCTTGGCCCTCTCGGCGACCGCCATTGCCCCGGTTGACGCCGCGTCGCCGTCCGCGTCGCCCGGCAAGACACCGCACTCCACCAGCCGCGACGCCGGCATCGAGAAGACGTCGAGCACGATCACGACGCGCGACGGCGTGCAGCTGTACTACAAGGATTGGGGCCCGCGGAATGGTCAGGTGGTGACCTTCAGTCACGGCTGGCCGCTGAATTCGGACAGCTGGGAATCGCAGATGATCTTCCTCGCGAATCACGGCTATCGTGTGGTTGCGCATGACCGCCGCGGTCACGGACGTTCCAGCCAGCCATGGGAAGGCAACGATATGGATCACTACGCGGACGATCTGTCAGCAGTGATCGAGGCGCTGGATCTGCATGACGTGACGCTCGTCGGATTCTCGACCGGCGGTGGTGAGGTCGCTCGTTACATCGGTCGCCATGGCACCGGCCGCGTCAAGAAGGCGGTGTTGGTTAGCGCAGTGCCGCCGATGATGCTGAAGACGGCCAACAATCCGGGTGGCCAGCCGATCGAAGTGTTCGACGGACTGCGCAAGGCATCGCTGGATAACCGCTCGCAGTTGTATCTGGATATCGCCTCGGGCCCGTTCTTCGGCTTCAATCGTCCGGGTGCGAAGGTTTCGCAAGGTTTGATCCAGTCGTTCTGGGTGCAGGGCATGCAGGCCGGTCACAAGAACACCTATGACTCGATCGCGGCGTTCTCGGCGACGGACTTTCGCGACGATCTGAAAAAGTTCACAGTGCCAACCTTGGTGATTCACGGCGACGACGATCAGATCGTGCCGCTCGACAGCTCCGGCAAGGCGTCGGCGAAACTGATCAAGAACGCGCAGCTGATTGTCTATGCAGGCGCACCGCACGGATTGACCGATACCCACAAGGATCGACTCAACCAGGATCTGCTGGAATTCCTGCGCAAGTAATGTGTTTGAATGAGGCCCCGCGAGAGCGGGGCTTCATTGTTCCTGATGTAAGCACCTGCGCGGTGTGATTTCCATCCAGCACAGTCAGCAAGGCCTGGTTCGTCTGGACGTCACAAGCGGCGTCCTAGCCGCCGCGCAGAGTCGGCTCGCCAGCGGCGGCAGTGGATCGATCGTGGAACGGTCCGTCGCCGGTGGCACCACCGATCACGTACGTCCCTTGGACGATGCCGATGACGTTGTTCACCGCTGTACAGGCCGCCGTCGGACGCGTTGGTCAACGCGATTTGCAACGCCACGCTGGTCGAAACACAGAAGAAGTGCGCCTGTGCCTGGCCCATGGCCACGAGCAACGCCAAGCTCGCCAGACATGCCCGCAAACGCCAGGAATGCAGCGCAACGTTCTGCAGCGAACAACGAGTCCCGGTTTTCACGTCGATCTCCGATCGGATGACATCGATCGGAAGACACGACGTTTGCGGCGAAAAGCGGGCGCGATGCGTGTTCGGCGCTCAATCCCCATCCAATCCGTCGATGAAGATGGTTTCGTAATACGCGCCCATGTCCATCCTGCCGCCGCTGGCACTGGTCATGCCGTCGGGATCGATACTCCAAAACGCCTGCGGCACGGCTGCGAGCAACGGAGAATTCCCTGCCAAGTGGAAATCGCCACCAGTTGCATCGACGAAGTTCGGGTTCGTTGAAAGGTTGCCGCTGCTGGCCTGGGGAGCGGAGCCGCCCCGCGTACCGATGTCGTTGTATTCCAGTCGGACGAGACCGTTCTCCAGATAGATCCCGTAGTTGGTATTGTTCCAGAAAATATTGTTGTTAATGTGGACAGTGGCGGTGGCGCCTCCGTAGTACAACCCACCCGTGCCACCATCCACCGTCGTGGTGTTGCGGGTCACCGTGTTGTTGTAGATCGAGGCTGCAACGCCGTTGCTAATCACAGAGACGCCACCCGCGCCGTTGTCTGCACGGTTGCCGGTGATCACATTGTTCATCAGGTACAGCTCATTCCCGCTGCCGCCGGCAGACACGAACAGCCCGCCAGCCTGGCCGATGGTGTGATTGTCGCGGATGATATTGTCTTCAATATCCACGCCGCTGGTGTCTCCGGAGCCAATATTCACACAGAGACCGCCACCGAGCTGGGTGGTTTCGCCGTTCTGGATGGTGAGATTGAACACCGAGATTTTCGAGGACGATCGGCGGATCGTCAGTACTTGCGCAATGCTGTTTCCATCCAGCACCGTCAATGATGCCTTGTTCGTCTGGTTGGTGCAGGTCGCGTTGTAGCCGCCGAAGATGACAAATTGGCCGTTGGCAGCGGTGGATCGATAGTGGAACGGCCCGTTGCCGGTGGCACTGCCGACCTTGTACATCCCTTTGACGACGTGGACGAAATTGTCTTCGCCATTGTAAATGCCACCGTCGGACGAATCCGTGAGAGCGTTTTGCAACTGGCTCGCCGAGGAAACGCAATAGACGTGCGCGTGTGCGCAAGCGCTGCCAATCAGCAAGGCACAGCCCGACAATTGCGCGCACACACGGCGGGAATTCGGCAGATCCTTCTGCCGTGAAAAACGAGTTGCAGCTTTCATGTCGGTCTCCGATGGGATGACATCGATCAGAGGAAACGACGTTTGCGCGGAAAAGCGGGCGCGATGCGCCGTCAGCGCTCAATCACCATCCAGTCCGTCGGTGAAGATGGTTTCGTAGTACGCGCCGATGTCCATCCTGCCGCCGCTGGCACTGGTCATGCCGTCGGGGTCGATGCTGTGAAACGCCTGCGGAACCGCAGCGAGCAGCGGAGAATTTCCCGCCAGGTGGAAATCGCCACCGGCCGAATCGACGAAATCCGGATTCAGGGAAAGGTTGCCGCTGCTGGCCAGGGGAGCGACCCCGCCCAGCGTGCCGATGTCATTGTGCTCCAGTCTGACGAGGCCGCTGCCAAGATAGAGTCCGAAGGATGTGTTGTTCCAGAAAATATTGTTGCTGATATATACAATGGTAGCGCTGCCACCGTAATACAGCCCACCCCTGCCGCCGGCTGCTGATGCGGTGTTGCGGGTCACCGTGTTGTTGTACAGCGAGGACCCTTCGGTATTGCCAATCACTTCACCGGCACCAAGGTCGTCGTCCGCGCTATTGCCGGTGATCACATTGTTCGTCACGTACAGATCGTTGCCCCCGCCGCCGGAGGCCACAAACATCCCGCCCGCCTGATTGCTGGTGTGGTTGTTGCGGATGATGTTGTCCTCGATGTCCACGCCGCTGTTGTCACCGGAGCCGAAGTTGATACTCATGCCGCCGCCGAAATCGCTCGTCTCGCCGTTCTGGATGGTGAGATTGATCACCACAACGTTCGTCGACGACCGGCGGATCGACAGCACCTGCGCCGCACCATTTCCATCCAGCACAGTCAGCGATGCCTTCTTCGTCTGGGCGGTGCAGGACGCGTTGTAGCCGCCAATGACGAGAATCTGGCCCGTCGCGGCGGATGAGCGATAGTGGAACGGCCCGTTGCCGGTGGCACTGCCGACCTTGTAGGTCCCTTTGACGAGGTGGACGAAATCGTCTTCGCCGTTGTACATGCCACCATCCGACGATGCCGTCAGCGCGTTTTGCAACTCACTCGCCGTGGAAACGCAGAAGACGTGCGCGTGTGCGTGGGCACTGCCGATGAGCAAGGCACAGCCCAACGCGCGCGCGCATACGCTGCGCCAAAGCAGCAGATCCTTCTGCCGTGAAAAACGAGTCGAACCTTTCATGTCGGTCTCCGAGGGGATGGCTTCGATCAGAGAAACGACGTCTCCGACGAAAAGCGGGCGCAATGCGCGCAAGCAGCGCTCAATTGCCATCCAGGCCGTCGATGAAGATGGTTTCTTCATAGGCACCGACATCGACTTTTCCGTGCGCGGGAAGCTCAAAGCCATCCAGGTCATAGTCTCCTTCCGGAAACGGACTCAGCGCGAGCAACGGCGAGTTCTGCGCGAGGTGAAAGTCACCCGTGCCCGCGCTCACGAATTTCGGCGCGACCGAAACATTGCCCGTGCCAAATACCGGAGCGACGCCCGTGAGTGTTCCGATATCGTTGTACGAAACCGACATGCTGCCGGTGGCCAGATTCAGCCCGGCGCCGGTGTTGCTCCAGGCAATGTTGTTGATGACCGAACCGGTGCCGGTAGAGCTGACGCTCAAGCCGCCCACGGTGCCGGCTGTCGAGGTCGTATTGCCATAGATGGTGTTGCCATACAAACCCATGCTGCCGCCGTTGCCGACGACAGCGCCGCCGCCGTAACCGTTGTCGGCGTGATTGTTCACGATGAGATTATTAGCTACCTGGAGCAGTGTCGTCGTGCCACCGGATGCGACGAACAGGCCGCCGTGCAATCCACTGGAAATGTTGTCTTGTATAATATTGTTTTCGACCAGCGCGCCGCTGTTGTCGCCGACGTGGGAATTGATGCTCAAGCCCGCTGGATTTCCACCGGTCTTGCCATTCTGGATCGTCAGGAATTGCACCAGGACGGGGCCGATGGCGCTGTGGATTTCCAATACTGGCGTCGTCGCGTTGCCGTCCAGAACACTGAGTGTCGGATTGCGGCTCGATGTCGGGTTCGGGCATGCGCCACGATACCCTCCGGCGATCGTGATGGCCTGGTTGGCGGTCGACGAATAGTGGAACGCCTGATTCGACAACGCGGTGGTCAGGTAATTGCCTTTCACAACCCGGATCGTCGCGCTGGTACCCGCAAAAATGCCGCCGTCGGAGACGTCGTCCAACGCCTTCTGCAATTGCACGGCGTTGGTGACGCAAAGCGTCGTCACGGCAAACGCAGGCGCGCTGCCGATGGAAACCGCAAGCAGCAGAGCAACGACCGCCAGCTTGCCTGCTGGCAGGGTTCCGAGGGGAAGTCCGAGTGGGCTACGCATGCTGTTCTTCCTGTCGACGCTAGTGAGTAATTCCTAGTACGACGAAAGCCCGCGAATGCGGGCAGCGCACAACGAAGATCGTGAAAAGCCGCGCCATAGGAGCGAAACCCCGGCAAACGCCGGCCTCAAGCCAAGCTGATATGCTTGTTTCGGGATGGGACTGCCGAAGTAGCGATGGCGACTGGCTCGGAAATCACTGCGTTGTTGAACGCCGCCAATTCCGGCGATGCGGTTGCGCAGGACGCCGCTTACGCGCTGGTTTACGACGAGCTCAAACGCTGCGCGCGCCGGCAAAGTGCGCTGGCCCAGGGGTCATCCTTGTCGCCGACAGCCCTGGTCAACGAGCTGTATCTGAAATTGCATGCCGGGCACGTCGACCGCATTCACGATCGCCGCCACTTTTTTTCGCTGGCCGCGCGCGCGATGCGTCAGATCACGGTCGATCACGCGCGTCATCGAACGCGTGCCAAACGCGGCGGCGGCCTTGAGAATGTCGAGATCAACACCAGCGACCTCGGCGCATCGACGGCCGAACAGGCACTGGAACTGGATGCGGCGCTGGAGCACTTGAACCAACGCGATGCGGATCTGGGCCAGCTCGTGGAGTGGCATTTCTTCGCCGGACTGACCTTCCAGGATATCGCCGACGAACTGGGCAAGCACGAACGCACCGTGCGTCGCGATTGGGAACTGGCGCGCGCCTATCTGCGCCAGGCCATGGATGCAGGGCACGCTTCATGAGCGATGCCGCACGGTGGGCGCGAATCAAACACCTCTTCCATCAAAGCCAGGAACAGCCCGAGACCGAACGCGAGCATTGGCTGACGGATCAATGCGGCGATGATGAAGACCTGCTCCGCGAAATTCGCGGCCTGCTGGGCGCACAACGCGCGTCGCACGACATACTCGACGCCGGGGCGGTCGGCGTATTGCGGCAGATTGGCACCGGTGAACTGACGCCGGACCTGAGCGGACAGCGCATCGGCGCCTATCGCCTGCTGCGCCTGATCGGCGAAGGCGGCATGGGTAGCGTGTTCCTCGCCGAGCGTGACGGCGCCGATTTCAGCCAGCGCGTTGCGCTCAAGTTGATCCGCGCCGATTTCGTCAGCGCCGAAACCAGCGCCCGGTTTCTGCGCGAGCGGAATTTCCTCGCGCGTCTCGTACACCCACATATTGCACAATTGCACGATGGCGGCGTTGCGGCCGACGGCACGCCGTACTTCACCCTTGAATATGTCGAGGGCGCGCCGATCACCAAGTATTGCGACGCGCATGCACTCGACATTCGCGGACGCCTGCAATTGATCCTGCAAGTCTGCGCCGCAGTCAGCTACGCGCATCGCAATCTGATCGTGCATCGCGATCTGAAGCCGTCGAATATTCTGGTCGCCGCCGATGGCACAGCCAAGCTGCTGGATTTCGGCATCGCCAAATTGCTCGACACGGAACCCGGCGACGGTCATACGGCGACGCACGCGCGCATGATGACGCCGGAATATGCAGCGCCCGAGCAAGTGCTGGGCGAACCGATCACGACCGCGACCGATGTCTATTCGATCGGCGTATTGTTGTATGAATTGCTTTGTGGACGACTGCCCTACGCGCGCGCCGACGCGGGAGTGATCAGCTGGTCCAAAGCCGTCGTCGAAGAGACGCCAGAGCCGGTCTATCGCGCACTGACGCGCCTCACCACACGCGGCGCATCAGCTACCGGTGATGCGGCCGCGGCGGCGCGCGGTACGGTCCTGCCCACTCTGCGCCGCAGTCTGCGTGGTGATCTGGATCGTATTCTGCAGCGTGCGCTGGCCAAGTCTCCCGAAGCGCGCTATTCCAGTGTCAGTGCCTTTGCCGCCGACATCAGCGCGCATCTTGACGGCAACGCCATCAGCGGCGGCACTCGTACCTACCAGATGCGCAAATTCCTGCGCCGTCACTGGTTGCCGCTCGTGGCATCGTCGGCCATTTTGCTGCTGGCCGTGATCAGCGCCATCGCGATGGCCTGGCAGGCGGCGCGCATCGAGCGCGAGGCCAAGACCACAGCAGTCGTCAAGGATTTCCTGATCGGCCTGTTCAATGCGGTCGATCCCAATGCGGCGAAGGGCAAAGAAGTTACCGCACGCGAGCTGCTGGATCGCGGCAAGACGAGCATCAATGCCATGCCTTCGAACGATCCGCAGGTCAAAGGCGAACTGCAATCGGTACTCGGACGCATCGACTTTCAACTTGGCAACTACGCGGAAGCCGGTGAACTGCAGCGGCAGGCGATTGAGACACTCAGGACGAGTGCCGATGGCTTGCGGCAGATGATCGCGACGGAACTGGACCGCGCAGAAACCCTGCGCATCGCGGGCAACCTGAAAGACGCGCAAGGCATGATCGATGCGGCCGCAGCGGACCTGCAACAGGCCAGTCAGCCACTGATCGGCGAACGCGCACGCCTGCTGATCACCCGATCCAACGCGACCATGCAGAAGCATCATTTCGACGAGGCAATGCCCGACGCCGCCGCAGCCGTCGCGCTGTTGCGGCCGGTCGGCAACGCCGATGGCCAATTGGAACTGGCGTTGGAGAATGTGGGAAATATCGAACTGGGCCGGCATGCACTGGATGCCGCCGAGACGAATTATCGCGAAGCGCTGCAACTCGCTTTGCAAAGGCAGGGTCCGGATGGCTTGATGGTCGCCTCGCTGCACATCAACCTGGGCTGGGTGCTGGCGGAACGCTCACGCTACGAAGAGGATCTCATCGAAACCCGGCAAGGGCTGGATATCGAAAGCCGGGTGCTCGGTGCTGAACATCCCCGCACGCTGATCATCCAGATGCAAACCGGCACGATCCTTTACCACCTTGGACATTATGCACAAGCGCGCGAATTG
>JBDTLV010000098.1:0-19372 GCA_039934615.1 Tahibacter sp. | reverse complement strand
TCGCAGGCCAGGGCAACAAAAAACCCCGCACTCGTTGCCGGGTGCGGGGTTCTTGGTGTTCGTGTCGATTGTTGCTATCGACGCGCGCCCTAACCCGCACCTCCGCTGGTAATAAGAAGTACGAGTACAAGTACGAGGGCTATGCGCACCTCGGCGACACGCGCCAGCGCGACGGCGAGCGAGTGCTCGGCGGTGCGGATCTGGCGGTGGCTTGTGCGGTGCGTCATGGCTCCGAACCTAGGTTGCTTTTGCTGGGCGTGTCAACCGGGGGCGTTGTTTTTGTCTTATTTTGGCGTCATGACGTAGTTAATCGTCAAATATGCTTATGAGAGGTCAGGTATAAGGATGGAGGATTGGTGTTTTTTGGATTGGAGGTATGGAGGGATAGACGGCCGAATGCTGCGCAAATCTTCGGCGTCGAGTTTCCGTTGCAGGTAGTCGCTCAGCGTGGCAATACCCGACGATAGGCGGTTACAAACTCTGCGCAACCGCTCACGGACTCGTGAGCCGGAACACGCTCATCCGGGCGAGCGAGTGGGGGTGCCCGATTGAGCGGGAGCTTCCGCTCGCGTGCGCCCCGCCATTGGCTCCCGCCAACATTTCCCCATCCCGCTTCATCGCCACCGTCTCTGCTCGTGGCGGCCAATGCCGCGTTCTTGGCAGAAGCCTCAATACAGATCAGATCGCAGACCGGGGCTTCCTCCTGGACTACCTTTTCTCGGACAAGCAGGAGAAAGCGATTCGCTCGCCGCAGGCAAGCAAAGCCCCTGATTGATGCCACTAGGGACACCGGCAACTCGAAAGCGGTAGATTGCGAGACGCCACCGAAGACCCAAAGAACAGCTCAGGCCAAACGAAACGGCGGCGCAAGTATCAACGCTCGCTGTTCGGTGTCGCGGTGCTCAGCAGCAAGCTGCAACACTGCCCGAAGCGGTCACTTCGACGATACGTACTTTTCCCGACGGATGTGCGGCACCGACAGTCCCGCTTCCTTCAGAAACGCAAAGGCTTCATCCACCATATTGGGATTACCGCACAAATACGCAATATCGCCGGCAGCATCCGGTGCGATTTCCGCCAGCGTGGCCTGGACGTGCCCCGAGCGGTCGTAGAGACGCGGCAGCGCACGTTGTTCGCGTGAGAGGCATGAATAAAAACGGAAGCCCGGCGTCTCGTGTTCAAAATCGATGAAGTCGCGGGCGTACAGCAACTCGCGCTCGCTGCGCGCACCAAACAGCAGGTAGACCTCGACGCCGCGCTCGGCAATCACGCGCTTCAATTGCGGCAGCATCGCGCGGTACGGGGTTACCCCCGTGCCGGTTCCGACCAGCAGATAGCGCCGGTTGGCATCCGTGTCGAACAGACAGAAACGTCCGTACGGGCCGCTGGCATCGATCGTGTCACCTTCCTTCAAGTTAGCGAGTAGGTCCGTCGCGGCACCACCTTCCACATACGACACCGCGATTTCGATCTGCTGGACCGGGCTGGTGCCGTCTGCGCCTATCGTGGCGACCGAATAGCTGCGTTTGGTCGCCTTGCCGTCGGGGTAGTGAAAATGGATCTGCAAAAACTGACCCGGCACGTACGCGAACGGCGCGCCGTCGGCACGTTCGAACGCAAGGTGACGCGCGCTGTCGGCAAGCATGTAGCTGGAAACGAGACGCAAGCTGAAATGATCGGCCACGGTAGGCAACGTTGGGCAACGAAGGGGCCGCTATACTACGCGCCCCGCCCCGCAGACGCAGCCCATGAGCAGCCCCGCGCTGGAAGTTGTTGACCTCAAGAAAACCTATGCCAATGGCGTCATCGCCCTCAAAGGCGTTTCGCTGACCGTACAACCGGGCGATTTCTTCGCCCTGCTCGGCCCCAACGGCGCCGGCAAATCCACCCTGATCGGCGTCCTTTCATCATTGGTCAACGCGAGCGGCGGCGAAGCACGCGTCTTCGGGCATTCGATCCACGCTGAGCGCGGCGCGGCGATGTGCCTGATCGGCCTGGTGCCGCAGGAACTCAATTTCAATCAGTTCGAGACGCCATTCGACATCTGCGTCAACCAGGCAGGGTTTTACGGCATCCCGCGCGCGACTGCCTGCGTTCGCGCCGAGACCTACCTGAAACAATTGTCGCTTTGGGAAAAAGCAACCATGCCGGCGCGCACCTTGTCCGGTGGCATGAAGCGTCGCCTGATGATCGCGCGCGCCATGATGAACGAGCCGAAGCTGCTGATTCTCGACGAACCTACCGCGGGCGTCGACATCGAAATCCGTCGATCGATGTGGAAGTTCATCACCGAAATCAACCGTGCCGGAACGACTGTGATCCTGACCACGCACTATCTGGAGGAAGCCGAGCAGCTGTGCCGCAACATCGCGATCATCGACAAAGGTTCAATCATCGAAAACACCTCGATGAAGCGCCTGCTGACCCAGCTCGACGTCGAGGGCTTCGTACTCGATGTGAACAGCAACGGCGCCGAGCTGCCGGAGGTGCCCGGCGTCAAGTTGGTGCGCAGCGACGAACACACGATTGAGGCGGAAATGTCGCGGACGCATGACCTGAATTCTCTGTTCGCGGCGCTGACCTCGCGCGGCATCGTGGTCACCTCGATGCGCAACAAGTCGAACCGACTGGAGGAGTTGTTTGTGCGCCTGGTGGAAGGCAACAACAAGGTGGCCGCATGAACGCCAACGGCAACCTGGTCGCACTTGGAACCATCGTTCGGCGCGAGGTGAATCGCATCCTGCGCATCTGGGGCCAGACGCTGCTGCCGCCCGCGATCACGATGACCCTGTATTTCGTGATTTTCGGCAGTCTCATCGGCAGTCGCATCGGTGACATGCATGGCTTCCGGTACATCGACTACATCGTGCCAGGCCTGATCATGATGAGCGTGATCCAGAACGCTTATGGAAATATTTCCAGCTCGTTCTTCGGCTCGAAGTTCGGTCGCTACGTCGAGGAAATGCTGGTCTCGCCGATGCCGAGCTGGGTGATTCTCGCCGGCTACGTGAGTGGCGCGGTGGTGCGCGGTCTCATCGTCGGCGTGATCGTGCTTGGTCTCTCGCTGTTTTTTACACGTATCCAGATTTTCCATCCCTGGGTCACCTTGTCTACCTTCGTGCTGACCGCGGTAGTATTCGCTTTGGCGGGCTTCGTGAATGCGGTCTATGCGAAGAAATTCGACGATATCGCGATCGTGCCGACCTTCATCCTGACGCCCTTGACCTACCTGGGCGGTGTGTTCTATTCGGTCGAGCTGCTGCCGGAACCGTGGCACACGATCACCCTCGCCAACCCGATCCTGTACATGGTCAACGCGTTCCGCTATGGCCTGCTCGGCGTCAGTGACGTGAATCTGTGGGCGGCATACGGCGTCATGCTCGGTTCCGCGTGTGTACTGGCCGGTTTCGGCATGAGCCTGTTGAACCGCGGTGTCGGATTGCGCAACTGAATCGCGGGCGCATCGGGCCGCTTTTGCCCGCCCCACGAATCGTATGGAATAATCGGCAAGGCGCGACTGGGGAGTCGCGCCTTGCCTTTTTGCATCGTCCACTTTTCTCAGGAAATACTCATGCGCGGAATGTCTTCCCTCGTAATTGCCTGCGCGCTGGCTTGCGCGGGACCCGTTCTTGCCGCTGACACCGACGCCGACACGCTGAAAGCCTTCATCGGCAAGTTGCACCTGCAATCCGGAACCGTGACCGTGCCGGAGGCCCACGCCACCTTGAAGCTCGCGCCGGATTTCCGTTACGTCGGCGCACACGACGCGCAGAACGTGCTGGAAAACCTGTGGGGCAATCCACCGGATTCGGACGTGCTCGGCATGATCCTGCCCGAGGGCGAAAAAAGCCTGACCGAGGAAAACACCTGGGCGGTGGTGCTGACCTATTCCGACGACGGCTACGTGTCCGACGAGGAAGCTTCCAAGACCGATTACGTCAAGATGCTCAAGGAAATGCAGGAAGGCACGCGCGACAGCAACGAGGCGCGCAAGAAGGCCGGATACGACGCGGTCGACCTGATCGGCTGGGCTGCGGCTCCGCGCTATGACCAGGCGGCCAACAAGCTGTACTGGGCGAAGGAACTCAAATTCGGCGACAATGCCGAGCACACCTTGAACTATGATATTCGTGTACTTGGTCGCAATGGTTATTTGAGCATGAATGCCATTTCCGGCATGGCTCAGCTGCCGAAGGTCGAGGCGGGCATGAAGCAGGTGCTGACCATGACCGAGTTCGACCCCGGCAATCGCTATGCGGATTTCAATAAATCCACCGACAAGCTTGCTGCCTACGGCATTGCCGCGCTGGTCGGCGGCACGCTCGCCGCGAAGGCCGGCCTGTTCGGCAAGCTGCTGGTCATCCTGCTCGCCGCGAAGAAGTTTGTGCTCCTCGGCCTGGTTGCGGTTGGCGCGGCGGTGAAGGGTCTGTTCAAGAAGAAGTCGGCCTGAGCTATCGCGCCATCGGACGGCCGCCCTGCCGCGGCGGCCGCTGATTCGCAGTTCCGCCCTGCGTGATCGGGGTGCTGCGCTGATTTCAATCGGTCTATTGCGGATCGCTGGATCGCTGCCAACGATTCAGCGCACGATGCCATCCGATGCGTGCCGATGGGCGGCCGCGATCTCGAACGGTCGTGGCCGGGCGACGCCAAAACCCTGCGCGTAGTCGATGCCGATCTCGCGCACCGCGCGCAACGTGGCGGAATCTTCGACGCATTCGGCGATCGTCGCCTTGCCCATGACCTGGCCAACGCGGTGGATGGCCTCAACCATGGCACGGTCAATCCGGTCGTGGCGTAGATCGCGCACGAAGCTGCCATCAATCTTGAGGAAATCGACCGGCAGGTTCTTCAGATAAGTAAACGATGACATGCCGGCGCCGAAATCGTCGAGAGAAAACCGGCAGCCGAGCTGTTGGAATTGCTGCATGAATTCCGCCGCCCGCGACAGGTTGGCGATCGCTGCAGTTTCGGTGATTTCGAAACAGATCTGTGTCGGCACGATGTCGAATGCGGCGAACTGCTGTCGCACGTAGTCCGCGAAACCTTCGTCGCCAAGCGATGCGCCGGACAGGTTGATCGCGCACAGATCGATAGCCTCAGGCTCGGGTATCGAACGCGCAATCGCAAGTCGCCGGCACACGGCGCGAATCACCCATCGATCAATCAGAGGCATCAGGCCGTAGCGTTCGGCCGCCGGAATGAAGGCCATCGGCGGCGTTATGCGGTCGTTTTCCTGCAGGCGCAGCAGCACTTCGAAATGACTGCCGCGATTCTCCGGCTGCACACCCAGCGCGACGATGTCCTGGCGGAAGAGACGGAAGCGGCCTTCGTCCAGTGCGCGATGCAGGCGTTCGACCCATTCCATCTCACCCTGGCGCAGACTGAGGTCGGCATCGTCCGGGTGATACACATGTACGCGGTTTCTACCTTTCTCTTTTGCCACATAGCAGGCCGCATCCGCGAGGCTCAGGACGTCGGTCAGTGTGCGTGGTCCTTGCGCGAGATTGACCGCGCCGATACTGACGCCGATCGAGAAACTGCGGCGACCGCAATGGTAGGGCTGGTCGGCAATCGCCTGACGCAGCTTGTGCGCCACCTGCAGCGCGGCGTCGGGCGCGCAGTGCTGCAGCAACACGGCGAATTCGTCGCCGCCAAGACGCGCCACCGTGTCCCCCTCGCGCACCTGTTGCTGCAGCAGCACACCCACCTGGCGCAACAACTCGTCGCCCGCGGCATGACCACTGGTGTCGTTGACCAGCTTGAACTGGTCCAGATCCAGATAGAGCATTGCGTGCGGGCTTTGCGACGCGGCGACTTCCTTCAGCGCGAGCTCGAGACGCCGGTCAAACTCATAGCGGTTGCAGAGTCCGGTCAGCAGATCGTGGGTCGCCTGATAGGACAGCGCTTCGGAGTAATCGCGTTCCCGACTGACGTCACGGAATACCAGCACGACGCCATCGATTTCCGCGCCGCGATCGCGGATCGGCGTGGCTGTCAGATCGATCGGGGTTGAGCCACCCTGGCGACGCTCCAGCTGCAGCTTGGCGTCGAGCGTTACCGCGCCACCTTCCTGCAACACGGCCGCGACCGCATCCGCTACCGGCGCGGATGTCGCTTCATCCACAATGCGGCATACCGTTGACAGCGGCAGGCCGCGCGCCTGTTCCGTGGTCCAGCCAGTAAGGGATTCAGCAACCGGGTTGAGGTATTCGACCGAGCCCTGCACATCGGTGGCGACGACCCCATCGCCGATCGACTCCAACGTGACCTGGGCGCGTTCTTTCTCGGCGAACAGTTGCGCGTCGGCAATCTTGCGATCGGTGATGTCGCTGATCGAACCGCTCAGACGCAGCAGTCGCCCGTCCGCATTGCGCTCGGCGTTGCCGCGACCGTGGAACCAGCGATAGTCGCCATCATGCAGGCGCAGTCTGAACTCGGTATCGAAACGCAGGCCGCGATGCAGATGCAGGCGCAGGTTGCGCAACGTCTCGGCACGATCTTCCGGATGCAACCGGGCAAACAGCTCCGCTGGCGATCGCGGCGCGTCCTGCTCGTCCAATTGGAGCAGTTCGCCAAAACGCGGCGAAAGATACAAATGTGATTCCGTGCGATCCCAGTCCCACAGTCCGTCGCTGCTGCCACGCACCGCGCGCTGGAAGCGTTGCTCGCTGCGGCGTGAGTTTTCCTCCGACCGCGCCATCAGACGCAGCATGCGATGCGTGCGCCATAGCGCGAGGAGGACCAGCAGCACGGCGATGCCGGCCAGCGCGCTGTCGAGAATCAGGCGCGCCTGCCGCGAAGCATCGCCGAGCGCATAGGAGAAGTCCGACTCAAGCGGCGTCACGCGCGCATCGATGGCGCGGATCCGGGCACGTAACGCGCTGAAATCGGTGACGTCCGCCTCGCCGGTACCGACGCGGCGATGGATTTCGGCACCGATCGCATCGAGCTCGGCGATCGCGCGATCGGCTTCACCCCAGATCGCGATGGCGCGCGCCACACCCGGCAACCAGGCCGAGTTGCGGTACAGTCGGATCATGCCCGGCAGGTCGGCGTTGTCGTTGCGACCGCGCTGAAATCCATAACGCACCAGCGCCAGGTCCGGCTGCTGTTTTTCCAGTTCCAGTCGCGCCAGGGTGTCGCCGAGCGGTACGTCGATCGCGCGCAGGAAGCTGCGGTAATCCGCTTCATCCGCGGTAAAACTATACCGTTCCAGCAGGCTGGTCGCCTGCTTCTGCGAATTCGTCCAGAGACCCTCGCCTCCTACATAGGCGCGCAACGACGAGAGGACATCGGTGCTCACCGCGCCGAACACCACCAGCAACAGCACGATACCGACGAACGGCCAGATCAGCGACAGCAGCATGCGCCAGCGCGCGGTGTCGCTGAAAGCTTTCATCGCGACTCGCACCCGTTGCACGCGACCTGACGTGCACCGGAGAGACCGGCGGTGTGCGGATTGTGCAGCGATGCGCGCATCAACGGCCCTTGAACGAGGCGAGTGCCCCGTGAACGACGTTGTTGATGATATTCCAATTGGCGCAGATTGCGGCATCTTTGCATAGTCGGAATCGGTTCCCGACAGGGCGACGGACCGCCATTATCCGATGCTCGCCGAGTCCGATGGGCGCGACTTCGCCCGTTCGCCACTACGCTTCAGCGTCGCGGCTTGGCCCGCGCGGTCGGTGTCGCACTCCACGGATCGTCGGGCCAGGGGTGGCGTGGATATCTACCCTTGAGCTCCTTTTTTACTTCGGGATAGGTGCGCTCCCAGAATCCCTTGAGATCCTGCGTGACCTGGATCGGTCGTTGTGCCGGCGACAGAAGATGCAGGGTCACCGCAACACGGCCCTGCGCGATGCGCGGTGTGTCGGCGAGACCGAACAGTTCCTGAAGCTTGACCGCGATCACGGGCGGCTGGCCGGGCGCATAGTCCAGCCGGCGCTCGTTTCCGGTCGGCACGCGCAGCGCAACAGGCGCCTGCTCGTCGACGCTGCGCCGTTGCGCGTGATCGAGCATCGCGGTCAATGCGTGGCCAAGCTCCTCACTGCGCAATGCGTCCAGCCGCGACTTGCCGGCCAGGACGGGCGCCAGCCAGAGTTCCAATGTATTCAATAGCACATTGTCGCCAAGATCCGGCAGCTTCAGTTCAGGACACCACTCGCGCAGGCACTCCACGCGCAGGCGCAGATTTTGCGCGCCTTCGCTCCACGGAAGAATCGACAACCCCGCACTGCGCACCGCCGCCAGCAGGCCGGGCAGGGCATCGGCGGCGGTTGCGGCAACCTGGCGACGCTCCAGCACAAGCGCGCCGAAACGTTGCTCCTCGAAAGCCTCGGCCGCCCGTTTCGCGTCGTTCCAGCGCACCGCTCGCTGCAGGATCAGGCGTTGTGGATAATGCTCCGAAAGGCCGCGCGGGTCGAAAGGGGCCGCGGCAAGGATCAGGCTGTCGCGCTCTTCGTGGCGCAGGTCGAGCACGATCAGCCACGGTTCGCCGAACAGGGCCGATTCCTCGTGCAGGCGCGCGCCGCGACCGTTGCTCAGTGCGTAACGCCGTGGGTTGGCAAGGTCCTGCTTGGCGACCCGATCCGGGAACGCATGCAGCAGCAGATCGCCGATCGCATGACTGTCACCGGTATGGGTCGCCGCCTGCCCGGCGCGCAGGCGCTGGCGCCACCCCGCTGCGGACTGTTCCAGCGCATGCAGTGCCCCAATGTCCGCCGCATGGTCGTGCGCGGCGCGCGCGCCGCCGCGCCGCCAGTAATGCAGCGCGTCGATGCGTGCGCGAAAGTCGTCGCTGCGTGCGGCGGCACCGCGCAACGGCGAGCGCGCGTCGATGGCGGCGAGCAGATCTGCGGTCAATGCGTGTTGCTCCGGCGCTGCACGCAGCGCCGCGGCGGCAAGTCGCGGCGTCGCCCCGAGTTCTAGCATGCGCCGACCGAAATCGCTGATGCGTCCATCGGGCGCCAGCGCGCCGAGCAGGCTTAGCAACTCGCGCGCCTGGGCCAGCGCACCCGCCGGCGGTGCGTCAAGCCAGTCGAGGTCGTCCGATCCCCATGCGGCGAGTTCCAGGGCGAGAGCGGACAATTCCACTTGTAGCAATTCGGCCTTGCGCGAGATTTCCAGGCGCGCGCTTTGTGGCCACATTCGATACGCGACGCCTGGCGCGACCCGCCCGGCACGACCCGCGCGCTGATCGGCCGAGGATTGCGCGATGGCCACGGTCGAAAGTCGGGTGAACCCCGAATTCGGGTCGAAACGTGGCTCGCGCGCCTGTCCGGCGTCGACGACCGCCCGGATGCCCGGCAGGGTTACGCTGGATTCCGCGACGTTGGTGGCCAGCACGATGCGTCGCATTCCCGTCACGGCGGGCGCGAGTGCCGAGCGCTGCTGGTCGAGGGCCATTTCGCCGTGCAGCGAGAGTATTTCGAGGGACCTCCCGCCGGCTCCTTCCAGCAACGGTGACAGCACGCTGCGCGCACGCTCGATCTCGCGCTTGCCGGGCAGGAAAGTCAGTACATCGCCGTCGTTGTCGCTCAGCGCTTTTTCTACACATCGCCGCAAATGCGCCATGGCGTCTTCATTCGGGCGCGCCGGCGGATGCTCGATGCGCACCGGAAAGCTGCGTCCGGCGCTACTCAGCCGCGGCGCCCGGAACCAGCGCGCGATGCGCTCGCCATCCAGGGTCGCCGACATGATCAGCAAGCGCAGATCCTCGCGCAGGTTCGCCTGCACGTCCAGGCTCAGGGCCGCGCCGAGGTCGGCGTGCAGATGTCGTTCGTGGAATTCATCGAACAGGATGGCACCGATTCCGGGCAACTCCGGATCCGACTGGATCATGCGGGTCAGAATGCCTTCGGTGATGACTTCAATGCGCGTCGCTGCCGACACCCTGGATTCGAAGCGGATCCGGTAGCCGACCGTTTCGCCAACCGCTTCGCCGAGTTGGCGGGCCATGAATTCGGCCGCCGCGCGCGCGGCGATCCGACGCGGTTCGAGCACCAGTATCTTGCGCCCGCGCAGCCACGGCGCGGCGAGCAGCGCGATCGGCACCTGGGTGGTTTTTCCGGCGCCGGGTGGCGCTTCGAGGACCAGTCGGGTCGAGGCAGCCAACGTATCCAGCAGCGCGGGAAGGATCTCGTGGATCGGAAAATCGGCGGGCGCAACCATCATCGGCATAGGGTAGACCAGACCTCCACAAAAAAGCCCCGCATCGCGGGGCTTTTCGTCGGACGATCGCTACCGGCTCAGTTGAGCGGTGGCATGTCGCAGGTCAGACCATTGATCGAACTTGCCCGCGTCCAGGTGCGGCTGCCCGTGGTCCCCGCGCCATTCGGACCGCGACCTGGCGCCGTCGCCGGCAGGCCCGGATTGGATTGCCAGGACAACTGCAGGGTCGAGCAGCTGATGAACTTCAGGGTTGCGGTGCCCCAATCGAGCAGGGTGGTGTTGGCGCCGAAATTTCCGCCAAAGCCACCAGCGAGGCGGTATTTGACCGGCACCGTGACGGAACGAGTCGCGGTATTGTTGTTGCTCGCATCGCTGAGCGGGCCGCCACCGGTGATGAAGCTCGCAAAGCCGTCATCGCTGTACGTGTACCAGTTGAGGGCCAGGTAGCGAATGCCGTTGGTCGAATCGGGAACCTCGCCGATTTCGATGTCGATGCCTTCGCCGCTGTGTGCGGGATCGAAGAAATTGCCAGTCAGGTATCCGTTGATCGGCATACCGACCAATCCGCCCGGCGCGACGCCCGGATAGTCGGCCGGCGTGTAGGCGCTGTTGACCGCGATGTCCTGGAATCCGCCGTCCGGGAAATTATAGAAATTCAACAAGGTCAATGTGAACGGAAAATTGAAATCCCAGTAGTCGGTGCTGGCATCGTTCGATGCGAAGTTGTCGAGCACCCAGGTACCGCGATCGAAAAACGGCGTGTCGGCGGACACGTAGCTGACGACAGTGTTCGGTTCGGAAACGGCACGCGCGAACAGGTCCTGGCTCGAACCCTGGGTCACGCGGATACCAGGAAATAGTGGATAAGTATCGGTTCGACCGGCATTCTGGGCGGATCGCACCAGGGTGAGCAGGGTCACCGAATTGCCACTGGAGCACGGATAGCGCCACACATAGGCCATGACGTCTTCGGTCGGATTGGACACGCCCGGACGGACCGCGGCGAGGGTGATGACCTTGCCCTGCGAGGGGAAAACCGGTCCGTTGATCTCGTTGCGCGCGATGATGTCGGGCAACGGATCGAAAATGCAGCTGGGCGGATACGCGCGATAGCTGTTCGTGACCGGCGACGAGCTCGGCTTGGTCGCGATCGCGACATCGATGTGCGGGCCCGTCGAGCGCAGCGCGCGATGGGTTGGCGCGACGCCGGCCGGACTGCGGCTGAGCCCGCGCTGGGCCAGCGACTCCTCGGCCACCGCTGCCGCACGGGACGCCAGATCATTGCTGATCGTTGCATTGCGCGTGAGTGGTGAGGCGGCACTGGCGGCGAACGCCATCGTCATCGCCAGTCCTGCACCGGCATACAGCATGAACTTGCGCATGGTGAAACTCTCCCTGAGTGGACAATGCCGACGCTGTCGCGCAGCCTGCGGCGGAGCATCGGCCCCGGCGCATGAATTGGCAATGAACTTTGGCATAACTGCCGCGCTGCGGCCCGCGCCGTGGCCGGCAGTGCGTCGCTTGACGGATAATCGGGGACTTTGGTCGCGGCGGTCTGGCATGCAACTGGTCGATATTGGTGCGAACCTGAGTCATCCGTCCTTCCAGCATGACCTGCCCGCGCTGCTGGAGCGCGCGCAGGCGCACGGTGTGCGGCAGATGGTAGTCACCGGCGCGAGTGCCGAGGGTAGCCGCGAGGCGCTCAAGCTCGCTCAGGCGCATCCCCAGCTTCTGTACGCAACGGCCGGGGTACACCCGCATCATGCGGCGGAGTACGACGCCGACACGGATGCCTTGCTGCGTGAACTCGCAGCTCACCCGACCGTGCTCGCAATTGGCGAAACGGGGCTCGACTATCACCGCGACCTGTCGCCGCGCGACGCGCAACGCTTCGCGTTCGATCGCCAATTGGCCATCGCCGTGGAGTGCGGCAAGCCGCTGTTCCTGCATCAGCGCGATGCACACGGAGACTTCATCGCGCAGCTAAAGCCATTGCGGACGCAACTGGGCGCCGTGGTCGTGCACTGTTTCACCGGTACCCGCGAGGAAATGTTCGACTATCTCGATCTGGACTGCCACATCGGCATCACAGGCTGGATCTGCGACGAGCGCCGCGGCCAGCATCTGCGCGAACTGGTGCGCGAGATTCCGGCCGGGCGCCTGATGATTGAAACCGACAGTCCCTATTTGCTGCCGCGCAATCTGCGCCCGATGCCAAGTCATCGGCGCAACGAGCCCATGTACCTCGCACACATTTGCGCCGAGGTCGCGCGCGATCGCGGTGAAGAGATCGAGGCAACCGCGTCCGCCACGACCGCCACGGCGCGGGCCTTCTTCGGCTTGCCGGATGCGTGAATATTCCGCGCGCTGAAGCGGGCGCCAGGGCGAATGCGCCGACCGGATGCTCCACCGATGACGGTGCATGCGTACGGCAGGTGTCGCTCGGCGATTCTTTCGTGCCGAGCCGCGCAACCGTCTTTCCCCGCCTCGCATCCAATCCGGAACCTCTGCGCGGGAACCAAGCGCGGGCCGATCGGTCACACTGACGATGCACCCAACCGCCCTGCCCTGAGAACGCAATGACCCGACCGACCCGCAGCCTGATCTGGATGGGTGGCTTCCTGGCCGCAGTGGCCGTGTTGATTGTGCTGATCGCGCCGCGTCTGAGCCAGGCGTTTCAGGCCAATCCGTTTTTCAATGGCGTAATCCTCGCGGTGCTGGCCGCCGGCATCGCCGTGAATCTGCGTCAGGTTCTGAGCCTGAATCGCGATATCGACTGGATCGAGCACTTCCGGCGCGCCAACCCCGAGCGTCCGGTCGCCGGTGAGCCGCGTCTGCTTGCACCGATGGCGCGCATGCTGTCGGGCCGCGAGCGTGGAAAATTTGCCTTGTCGCCAAGTTCCATGCGCACCCTGCTCGACAGTGTGTACTTGCGCCTGGAGGAATCCCGCGACCTGTCTCGCTACTTGGTGGGACTGGCCATCTTCCTCGGCCTGCTCGGCACGTTCTGGGGGCTGCTCGCGACGATCCGCTCGGTCGCCGACATCATCGGCACGCTGGCGATCGGCAACGACGCCGTGGCGATGTTCACCCAGCTCAAGGAAAACCTGCGTGCACCGCTGGCAGGCATGGCGACGAGTTTCTCGACTTCACTGTTCGGTCTGGCCAGCTCGCTGGTGATCGGCTTTCTCGACCTGCAGGCCGGCCACGCGCAAAATCGCTTTTACAACGAAATGGAAGAGTGGCTTTCCGGCGTGACCAAGCTCTCTGCCAGTGGCGGGTTGCCGCTGGAAGGCGAGCAGGGCGTGCCGGCTTATGTCCAGGCGCTGCTGGAGCAGACCGCCGACGGTCTGGAGAAAATGCAGCGCGCCATCGTCGACAACGAACGCGAACGACGCGCCGCCAACGAACAACTCGGCGAATTGAACACCCAGCTCGGCCGCTTGACCGACTGGTTGGGACGGGACACGCGGGAGCGACACGCGGCCAGTGAAGTGCAGGATGAGTTGCGCACCGTGCTCAAATCACTGGCGCAGAATCCGACCCAGAACACCCAGCTCAGCGACGAGCTGCGCGCCGAATTCCGCCTGCTGTCGCGCACCATCGGGGCAGCGCTGGACGGTTCGCGGCGCGGCACCAGCGTCGACGGACGCTGAGCATGCGCAATCTTGCTGCCCGTCGCCGCGGCTTGGATATCTGGCCCGGCTTCGTCGATGCCCTGACGTCGCTGATCATGGTCATGGTGTTCGTGCTGCTGCTGTTCGCGATCGGTCAGTTCGTGCTGACCGACACGCTGGCCGGCAAGAACCGCGCGCTCGATTCGCTCAATGCGCAGGTCGCCGAACTGGCAAAGACACTGTCGCTGGCACAGGACAGCAACCGCTCGCTGGATGCCAAGGTCAAGGAGCTGGGTGTGTCCCTGGCGAGCAGCAGCAGTGAGCGGGACGTGGTCAAAGGCCAGCTCGATGCGCTGCAGGCCGAGTCGGTGCGGATCAATGCCGACATAGCGGCACTACAGCAGCTCAAGAGCCAGCTCGAAGCCGAAGTGGCGCGCCTCAGCGGCGAACTCGGCAGCAGCCGCGATGAAGTGGTCAAAGGCAAGGAGTTGTCGACGCAGCAGATCGCACAACTGGAATTGTTGAATCGTCAACTCAGTGCGCTCAACGGCCAGCTCGCGCAGATCCAGGCCGCGCTCGACATCGCCAACAAGGACATCAAGACCAAGGATCTCAAGCTCGCCGACCTCGGCAAGCAGCTCAATATCGCGCTTGCCAGCAAGGTCGGCGAACTGGAGCGCTACCGGTCGGAGTTCTTCGGCCGCCTGCGCGCCGCGCTCGGCGATCGCCCGGACATCCGCGTT
Source organism: Tahibacter sp. (assembly GCA_039934615.1). Taxonomy (GTDB): domain Bacteria; phylum Pseudomonadota; class Gammaproteobacteria; order Xanthomonadales; family Rhodanobacteraceae; genus Tahibacter. The sequence continues at coordinate 4,842 of JBDTLV010000098.1, read as the reverse complement.
GTTGGCGACCGTTTCGTGGTACCGACGGATATCCTGTTCGACAGCGCGTCGGCCGAGCTGTCGGAACCCGCCGCCACGCAGATGCAAACCCTCGCGGACACGCTGAAGGAAGTTTCCGCGGAAATTCCCTCGACAGTGGACTGGGTACTGCGCATCGACGGACACACCGACAGTCGTGCGATCCACACCGATCGATTTCCGTCCAACTGGGAATTGTCCTCGGCGCGCGCCGTGTCGATCGTCAAGTTTCTGGTCGTGCAGGGAATTCCGGCGCACCGCTTGTCGGCCAACGGTTTCGGGCAATTCCAACCGCTGGATCCCACCGAAAGTCCGGAGGCCTACGCGCGAAATCGACGCATCGAGATTCAGCTGACGAATCGTTGAGCGCCGCGCCGGAACGACGACGCAGGTCGAGCATCGATACGCCGTTGGGCGCCGGAATTGCGCCATCGGGCGCCCGCCGCGCTCCGCAACGCTTCACAGGCCACCGACTGGGCCTATACTTTCGCGCAGTTTCCCCCGGTATTGTCGAGGTCTTCCATGCGCATCACCCGGTTCGCCGCCCTGGTTTCGATCAGCGTCCTGGCCAGCTCTGCCGCGTTCGCGCAGGACAAGCAGCCCGGCAGCCAGCCGCAGGACAACACCTCGCATTTCTGTGTCGAGGACGAGGCGTACACGCTCTCGAGCAACAATTCGTCGATGCATCTGTCCGGCCCATGTACCGATGTCACGGTCAGCGGCTCGGGCAATACCGTACTGATCGACCTGTCCAGCAGCATCCATGTCAGCGGCAATGACAACAAGGTCGAATGGGTCGCCGTACTCGGCAAAACCGAAACGCCGGTGATCCAGAACAACGGTCGCCAGAACACGGTCAAGCACGCCGGGGATCCCGATCGCTAGCCGTTAGCGTCCGATAGCGGGCGCTGCTCAGCCAGACGTACCCACCCGTAGCGCAAGATCCCAGCGGATCTCGCGCTGCGTGTTCGCGTCACCCCAGGCAGCCGCGAAATCCGCCTCCAGCACGGTGACCGGGTCGGTGCCGTTCGCCTTGATGTAGCGCTGCGTCGCCGACCAGGAACGCAGGTACGCAAGGAACTGCGCGAGGTTCCAATGCGCCATGAGACCAAACGGTGGTGCGGCAATGGGAACAAAGGGAAATGGCAACTCCGCGTAGCCCGTCTCGACCAGACGACGTTCCGGCGGCCAGTAGTCGTGGAGCACGTCTTCGTACAAGCGCTTTTTAAGGGCATCGGCGGCCGGATCGATGTGGCAGTCGGCATAGGTCCAGACTGCGATCACACCCGCCGGCCGCAGGACGCGATGCGCCTCCGCGTGGAAGCGCGCGAGATCGAACCAGTGCAGGGCCTGGGCGACGCTGATCAGATCCACGCTCGCGTCGGCCAGGCTGGCCTGCTCAGCCGGCTCGACCCGGTATTCCACATTGGAACACGCCTCCGCATTGGCGATCTGCTCGGCGCTGGGATCGGTCGCGATGACCGTGCTGAAATGTGCCGCGAGTGCAACGCTGGCCTGACCGCTGCCGCAACCGACGTCCCAGGCCAGGGCATGGCCTGGTGCCTGCGCCGCCAGCCAGGTGAACATGGCCGGGTCATAGTGCGGGCGCGCGTCGCGGTATACCGCCGCATGACCGGAAAAATGATCTTTGAAGCTCATCTCAGCGCCTGAGTGTTGCGCGCGCCGGCCGGCGATCGTGGTGACGGCGTCGCCAGGCAAGCAACGCCAGAAATACGCCCAACAGCAACAGACCTGTCGTCGACAGCGTCGGGACGCCGGTCGTCAAGGGCGCGGGGATCAAGTCGACGCTGGCGGTCGCGCTGTTGTTGCCGGGATCGGCGTCGGCCGTCGTGCTTGAGGCGGTGGCGGTATTGGCCAAAGTGCCCTGGGGCAGGCCAGCCGTGCCAATGCGCAGGCTGAAGCTTGCCGAAGCACCGGGCGCAAGGCTGGCAATGCTGCAGGTGACCGCCCCCGTCGCGCCAACTGCCGGCGTGGTGCAACTGAAGATCGGGCCGGAATTCTGCACCAGGCTGACGAACTGCGTAGAAGCTGGCAGGCTGTCGATCAACTGCACGGCACTGGCCGGCGACGTTCCGTTGTTCACAATGCCCAAGCTGTAGGTCAAGGTCGTACCCAGCGCAGCCAGAGGCGGTCCACTCTTGCTCGCAACCAGGTCGGCGCTGTTGCCGACAAGCGCCGTCGTGCTGTCGAGATTATTTACATTGTTCACATCCGAACCGGTCGTCGTGGCTGTCGCGCTGTTGGTCAGGGTCGAACCGTTCGCAAGGCTGGTCGGCACGCTCACGACCAGCGAAAACGTCACGCTGTCGCCATTGTTCAGCGCCGCAATGCTGCAGGTCACGGTTCCCGTTGCGCCAACAGCGGGCGTGACGCAATTAAACGTGGGACCGCTGCCCTGCGTCAGCGAGACGAAGGTGGTCGCGCCGGGCAGCGTATCGCTCAGTTGCACCGTAGTCGCCGGCGTCGAGCCGCTGTTGCTCAAGGTGATCACGTAGCTCGCGGTTTGACCCGCAGTGACCGTCGACGGTCCGGATTTGCTCAGGGCCAGATCCGGTGCATTCGCAACGATCGCCACGGCAGTCGCGCTATTGTTGGCCGGCACGGGATCGGGCGTGCTGGCGGAGACACTCGCGCTGTTGCTGAGACTCGTGCCACCGGGCACCGCGGCTGGCACGAGGGCGGTCAGGGTAAAGCTGGCGGTTGCGCCATTCGCCAGGGCCGGCGCAGTGCAGCCAATCGCGCCGTTGGTGCCAACCGCTGGCGTGCTGCAGGCGAAGGCAGGTCCGCTGTTCTGCGCCAGCGACACGAAGGTGGTGCTCGCCGGCAACGCGTCGATCAGGTTCAGCGCGCTGGCCGCTACCGGACCGTTGTTGCTTACATCGATTGCGTAGCTGATGGTGCTGCCTGCCGAGACTGCGGTCGGGCCGGTCTTGGTAATGCTCAGGTCGGCGCTTGCATCGACGATCGCGGTGCTGTTGGCGCTGTTGTTGCTGGGCGTCGATTCCGGCGTGCTGCTCTGTGCGTCGACGCTGTTGGTCAGCGACGTGCCATTCGGTGTGGCGGCGGGAACCTGCAGCACCAGCGTAGTGGTTACGCTGGCCCCGGCAGCCAGTGGGGCCACGGTCGTGCAGGTCGCTGTGGTTGCGTCATTGCTGCAGGCGAGCGCGGCACCACTGGTTTGGTTGAGCGAGACAAACGTCGTTCCTGCCGGGAAGAAGTCGACGAAGTTCGCGCCGACCGCCGCATCCGGTCCATTGTTGCTTAAGATAATCGTATAGTTTACGCTCTGTCCGGCAACCACGCTGGCTGGCCCGCTCTTGCTCACTGCCAGATCGACACTGTTCGCGACCGTCGCAGAACTGCTTGCACTGTCGTTGCCGCCGGCAGGATCGAAATTGTCCGCGCTGGCATTGGCGGTATTCGTCAGGACCGCGCCGTTGGGCGTCGTCGCGTAGACCGCCAGCGCGATTTGAAAGCTGGCGCTCGCTCCGAATGTCAGTATCGGGATGCGACACGCCGCACTACCTGCGGCCGCGCTGCACGACGCGGTCGGACCGGTGTTCTGGACCAGTGAGGCAAAGGTCGTGTTGGGCGGAAACAGATCGTTGAAGCTGGCACCGATCGAGGTGTCCGGCCCATTGTTGGTCAGCACAATGGAATAAGTGATTGTCTGGCCCGCAGTGATGTTTGCCGGACCGGTCTTGGTGACGGCCAGATCGGCGCTGGACACGGTGGTCACCACGGTTGAGTTGTCGTTCTCGGGCGTGGGGTCCTGGGCGCTCGCGACGCCTGCGGTATTCGTATACGTTGTACCGCTCGGTGTGCCCGCCGGTATGCTCGCGGACAAAGTGAAATCCGCGCCTGCGCCTGCTGCGAGCGTGGCGATGGTGCATGTCACTGTGCCGTTGCTGCCGCTGGCGGGCGTAGTGCAGCTGAAGGCCGGACCGCTGTCCTGGGTCAGCGCGGTGAAGGTCAGCGTGCCGGGAAGCGGATCGCTGAGCACTACGCTTTGCGCAGCGTCGGGGCCGCTGTTCACCACGCTCAGGGAATAGCTGATTGTCGTACCAGATCCAGCAACGGATGGACCGCCCTTGATCAGCGCCAGGTCGGCGAAATTCGAGCCGGTCGTCGTTGACGTACTGGACGCGTCGTTCTTGCCGTTGGGATCAAATGTTGCGCTGGCAATTGTCGCCGTATTGGTAAAGTTGGTGCCAGGCGGCGTCGCGGGCGGAATATGCAGGGTCAGGCTGAAGTCCGCGCTCGCACCTGCGGCAAATGAGGCCTGGGTGCAGGTCACCGTGCCACCGCCACCGCCGGGCGGCGTGCTGCAGGTAAACGCGGGGCCTGCGTTCTGCTGCAGCGCGACGAAGGTCAGCCCGGGCGGAATGATATCCGTCACGGCCACTGAAGCGGCGGCATTGGGGCCGACATTGAAGATACCGATGGCGTAGACCACATCGGTGTCGGCAGCGGCCGTATCCGGTGCGGTTTTGGTGACGCCCAGATCGGCGATTCCGCCGCCCGCCAATGCTGCCGCGACCCAGCCCATCTGCAACAGCAAGCCGCCCGCCAGTCGCCCCGGAATTCGCATTGCCGACTCCACCGTCTGTATCAGTAGGCCCATTCTACGCCGCCATCGCGCCGCTTCGTGCTTCGCGGATCGCGGATCGCGGCTGGCTGGACTTCCGCAGACCATTCAAGCCCGGAGTAGCCGGATCAAGTATAGATATCCGCTTTATATCGCACTATACAATCGTTTCCGACGCAACCGTCGCGGTGCAGACTGTGTCCCAACGACCACCG
>JBDTLV010000097.1:0-19400 GCA_039934615.1 Tahibacter sp. | reverse complement strand
GGGAGTCGGGAGTCGGGAATGAGCTTACGGTGGCGCGCGATCGGGGAGGAACGTGGGTTCGCACTGGACGTAGCGAATGCAACCGGGGGACTCGCATGAAAAGCGGCACCAACGACACCACAGCGCCTTCAACGAATCCGCATTCCCGATTCCCCATTCACAGCACTTCGACCGTCACATTGTGATTCGTATAAATGCAGATATCGCCGGCGATCTTGAGGGCGCGCTCGACGACCTCGCGGGCGGACAGATCGGTGTTCTCGAGCAGCGCCCTGGCGGCCGCCTGCGCGAACGGTCCGCCGGAGCCGATCGCAATGAGCCCGTGCTCGGGTTCGAGCACATCGCCATTGCCCGAGATCAGCAGACTCGCTTCGCGATTGGCGACGGCGAGCATGGCTTCCAGTCGGCCGAGGCGGCGATCCGTGCGCCACTCCTTGGCCATCTCGACCGCGGCGCGTGTCAGTTGCCCGCCGTGTTTGGCGAGCTTCTCTTCAAACAGCTCGAACAGGGTGAAAGCATCGGCGGTCGCGCCGGCAAATCCCGCCAGCACATCCGCGTTCTTGCCGAGTCGGCGCAGCTTGCGTGCGTTCGCCTTCACCACGGTGTTGCCGAGCGTGACCTGGCCGTCGCCGCCGATCACCACCTGATCGTGGCGCCGCACCGAAACGATGGTCGTCGCGTGAAAACTTTCCACGGGTTCAATCTCCTGTCGTGAGTGCAGGAGTTTGGGGTCGCGGAGGGCGCAGTCAAGGGTGTCGCACCGGCAACGGCCTCAACGGCGGTGCACTCGTGCATCGCCGCTGGGAACCCCGCGGAGCCTGGACCTGCGCGGCGTTGCCAGCGCGCCCGGGCGTGATCGCAGTCGCAGCCGCGCTGCGGAGTCAGATTCGCACGGCAGTGATCGCCTGCCGGCCCGGCAATTTGGCGAGAATCCGCTCTGTACCATCCCACAGGCGCAAGCGCGCACTGAGACTGGCGATGGCCGCCCGCTGTACGTGCTCGGCGAGGGCCGGTTCGCGCTGCAGCGCGTGCGAAATGAGGCGTTCTGCAGCTGGGCCGTGACTGTCGCCATCCAGTTCGATATGCCGATCCAGATAATAGACAAATTGCGGAGCGGCTTCGCGTTCGATACCCCACTGCGCGAGTAACCGGCTGAACATGGCCGGGATGACGTTCTCGCGCCCATAGAAGAAGTTCGCCATCACGACCAGACTGCGCTCGCCGATCGCCACCTTGAGCGTGTGGGTCACGAACTCGATCACGCAGAGCGGAGCGCCGACGCGTCCGAGCGCGACGTCGACGGGAACACGCTCGCGCATCATCTGCAGGAAGATGTCGAACTGGCGCGTATCCGCCCCGACTTCGCGCATGGCATTCAGATACAGCTGCAGGTGCGTCGCCGGAACGCCGTCCGGATCGAGATCGCTTTCCTCGCCGAGCACGATCTCGTTGATGAGGCGAGCGGCGTTGACATCGAGGGGCGGCACCCAGGGCAGGTCGACGCAGGTCAGATCGCGCTGCAAGCGCTTGGCCAGCGACATGAAGTCCCATACCGCGAACACGTGGATCTGCATGAACGCGCGCAGGCTGGCGAGGTCGCGTATGCGGTCGAACACCGCATGCGTCGCGAGCGAGTCGCGCAGACCGCGCACTTCGGGGGTGAACACCTGGTCAAGGACAGCGTGCATGGGTAAGCCTCCTGCAGGGGACGGAATGCGACGCTGCCGGCCATGCCGGCAGCGTCGCGCAGCCGTGAGGCGTCGAGGCGCCGTTGATTCAGTTTGGTTGATAGAGCGGGTAGAGGCTGCCCTCTTCACGCTCGATACGCTGCACCAGCAACCCACCGACCGTGCGATAGTCGCTGAGGAAGGACTGGCGGGACGATTCGTCGTTAAGCCCGCGCTGGTACTTCTTCACGAAATCAATCACGCCGCGAGCAATGCTGTTCATTTCCCGCCGAAAATCACGGATCAGCGACAGGTTCTCCGAGTCGTCTCGAAGGTTGTATTCCACATAATTGTAAAATCGCACATTTTCAGACAACAGGTGTGCCTCAAGATGGGTCTTGAACGCCACCAGCTGCTGCGGAATCTCCGTGTGTCGCCGCGTATCGAAGGCCTGACCGATCTGCTGGAACAGCGCGACCAACTCCTGGTGATCGTGCTTGAGCGACTCGACCAGACGCGAATCGTAGCTCGGCGCCCGTACGATGCCGTGGGTCAGGGCAGTCCGGACCGGAGCGACAGGTGCCGGAGCTTCCCGACCGATGAGTCGACGCAACAGGGTTAACATGCGTACTCCGTGAGCGCGATGTGGCGCGCCATTCGTCGGGCGTGGAAGATGCGTTATTGCAGGCTACCCCGACAAAGTGCAAATGCAACCTGTAATAACTTCCAGTATGCGCGAAGTATATAACGTGCGTTAGGTCACAGAAGCGGCTAAATGCACCGGCGCCGGTTGGCCGTGCCGCCCAAGATGACGGCGGATGGAGACGGCAAGGCGGTGTGCGGCGATCCGTCGCTTCGTCACACGGCGCGTGTAACGGCGCTTGAGCCGGCGGTGAAGACGATCTAACAGCAACAGTCACGCCCGAAGCCCGCTTTTAAGGGGCGCGCCGGATCGGCCGTGGCTACCGGCGCAAGCCGTTGCCGGCGGCGAGTGGCGGTGCTGCAGAGTTCCGCCACAATGACCGCATGCACGCCGCCGCCGATACCTCGCTGCCCCGCCCTGACGCTGAACCGAGCCGCGTATCCGGTACAACCCTGCTCGCCTGGCGGAACCTGGCCCACGATCGCTCTCGCTTCGTGGTGACCCTGGTCGGCGTCGTGTTCGCGGTGCTGTTGATGGGCGTGGAACTCGGCTTGCTGGTCGGCTTCGCGCGCACTACGTCCGGTCTGGTCGACCACACCGATGCCGAGTTGTGGATCACTCCGGCCGGCACCAGCAATGTGGACATCGCCGGGCGCCTGGATCTACGCCGCCGATACGAAGCGCTCGCCGTGCCCGGTGTCGCGCGCGTAGACGAGCTGATGATGCAGTTTGCGTTCTGGCTCAAGCCCGATGGCGGCAACGAGAGCGTCAGCATGGTCGGCTTCAATCCCGCCAGCGGCCAGGGAGCCCCCTGGGACCTGGTCGAAGGCAGCGTCGCCGATCTCGCCCAGGACGACGCAGTGATCATCGACCAGTTGTATGCGCACAAGCTCGGTGTGCAGTTTCTCGGACAGACCGTCGAAATCAATAGCCACCGCGCGCGGGTGGTCGGCTTCACCCGCGGCATCCGCACCTTCACCCAGAGCCCCTACGTTTTCACGACACACCACAATGCGCAGAAATTCACCTTCTTCAACGAGCAGCAGACGACGTACCTGCTCGTACGGCTGCTCCCCGGAGCCGACCCACTGACGGTACGCGCCGCACTGCAGGCGCGACTGGGGCGGGTCGACGTCTGGCCTGCGGCCGAGTTTGCCGCACAGGCGCAACGCTATTGGCTGATCACCACCGGCGCCGGCTCGGCGCTGTTGCTGGCCGCTCTGCTGGGCCTGATCGTCGGTATCGTAATCGTCGGACAGACGCTCTACGCGACCACGGTGGATCGCCTGCCCGAGTACAGCACGCTCCGCGCGATGGGCGCGCCCAATCGCTACTTATATACGGTGATCCTCAAGCAGTCCGCGATCAGCGCCGCGTTCGGCTATGTCGGCGGGATGATCGGCGTACTCGCGGTCGTGGCGTTGAGCAGCGGAAGCAACGTCGCGGTGGCCATGCCGGGCTGGCTGGCCATGCTGCTCGCTCTGCTGACCGTGCTGATGTGCGCGCTGGGCGCGCTGGTTTCGATCCGGCGCATCGTGCGCATTGATCCCACCTCGGTGTTCGCGTGAACGCCACGCTCGCGCCGGTCGCACTCGATCAGGTCGGCGTCACCTATGGCCGCGGCGCGAATGCATTCCAGGCGTTGCGCGGCATCAGCCTGCGCATCGAACCGGGTGAAATGACCTTGTTGATGGGCCCCAGCGGCTCGGGCAAGACGAGCCTGCTGCAAGTGATGGGTTGCCTGCTGCGCGCGACCACCGGCCGCGTGGATCTGTTCGGCCAACCGCTGGGCGCCGCGAATCCGGAAACCCTTGCCGCACTACGCCTGCGCCATGTCGGCTTCGTGTTCCAGCACTACAATCTGTTTCCCACGTTGAAAGCCTGGGAGAACGTCGCCATCGCATTGGACATCAAACGCGTGCCACGCGCGGAGCAGCGCGAAGCGGCGCTGCATCTGCTCGATCGACTCGGCATGGCCGATCGCGCGACGCACTATCCCGCCGAGCTGTCGGGTGGCCAGAAGCAGCGCGTCGCGATCGCGCGCGCGCTGGCCGGTAAACCGGAAGTGCTGCTGGCCGACGAACCGACCGCCGCGCTGGATGGCAAGACCGGAGCAGGCGTCGCGGCAACCTTGCACGAACTCGCGCATCGGGAAGGTGTCGCGGTGGTCGTGGTCAGCCATGACCCGCGCGTCGAACCGTACGGCGACCGCGTCCTGCATTTGGAAGATGGGCAATTGCGCGACGACCGACGCCCGACCCGGAGCGCCACATGAAATGGTTTGCCAGGTTTCTCATCTGTCAGCTGGCCCTGTGTGCGGTCTGTCTGGTCGGCTGTGGCAATCCACCCGCGGCGATGCCGCCTCCCGCAAGCGCCGACAGCATCGCCGCCGGCGGACTGGTCGAGCCCGCCGGCGAAGAGCGCGTGGTGATCCCGCAGCTGTCCGGACGTCTGGCCAAGGTCTATATCGATGAAGGCGATCACGTCGAGGCCGGCATGCTGATCGGCGAAATCGAAAACAGCGAGTATCGTGCGGCCTTGGCGGCGGCCGAAGCCCAACTCGCGCTTCGTACGGCAGAATTGGATAAAGCGAGAAATGGCCCGCGCGCTGAGGAAATCGCCGTGGCAAAAGCGTCGCTGGACGAAGCGACCGCTGCCGAACGGCTTGCCATCGCCGAACGCGAACGTCGCACCAGCATGGCGGCACGGGAACTGATTTCCGTGGAATTGCTTCAGCAAGCTCAGGCGCAGGCGGATGGCGCGAGCGCACGTCGCGAGCAGGCCCTTGCCCAACTGGCCCTGGTGCGTGCCGGATCGCGGCGCGAGGACCTCGCCGCCGCCGACGCCGCCGTCGGTGCCGCGAGTGCCGAGCGCGATCGCGCCCGCGCACTGATGGACAAATCGCAGATCCGCGCGCCGGTCACGGGCAGTGTCCTCAAGCGCGATCTGCGCGAAGGCGAAACCGTCGTCGCATTGTCGCCATTGCCACTAGCGCGCATTGGCGATTTGTCACATTTGTTCGTGCGTGCCGATATCGACGAACTGGATATCGCGCGCATCCGCGTCGGCCAGAAAGCACGCGTCAGCAGCGATGCTTTTTCCGGCCAGACGTTTTCCGGAGCAGTGGTGCGGGTCAGCCGGCGCATGGGCCGGCGCAACTCGATCTCCGGCGACCCCGCCGAGAAGCAGGACGCGAAAATCCTCGAAGCATTGATCGCCCTGGAAGGTAGCCCGGCACTACCCGTTGGTCTGCGTGTGGATGTGCGCATCGATACGCGCGAGGCGGGACACTGATTCGGCGAAGACAGGGCAGATCTCGGACCTGCCGCTACCGTTCGAGCGGGCGACCATCAAAACGCGGGTCCGAGACCCGCTCTGCCAGTGCGCAATCATGCGGCGGCTGGCCGCGAGCATTGGATGCAATCGTGCAACCATAGGAACAAATGCATTCTTAGTCATTGTTGGCTGCATCAGCGAGCTGAATACGCCGAAGACCGTATATGGCGTAGGCAAACCCGGTGAGACCAACCGCAGGCCAGAGTTGAATATGGGATTTTCCCAGCCACAGAAGGACCGACCATAGCGGCATCGGCGCTCCATACGACGTAAAGGTAATGCCGAACGGAATCAGCGCGAGTGGTGCGATGACCACAAGCCAGAGGTTTTGCTCGGCTCGTTTCGCATACTGCCAAAGCAAAACGAGGCAAACGATGAATGCAACCAGCGAAGGAATGCAAAACAGAACGCCCAGCATGATGAAGCCGGCCTCGGTGTCGCCAGCCGCTGCGATCGTGGGAAATATGCAGATAATCAAAAATATCGACAGGCGGATTCGGTTCATCAGGATGGTGGCCAACGTGTGCATCAGCAGACTGACAGCGTAGCGGTTAGTCGTCTGATCGAACAAGCCGTCGACAAGCCGGGCCATGGTGGCACCTCCCGCACTGCTACCACCGATGCGTTCGAGCGTCCCGAAACGTCCCGGCGCGCTGGCAGAAACGCCCGACACCGGCGGTGTGCGAGTCGATTGGGACTCCCGTTCGCTGGCCGGATTCCACGCCGACGGCTGTTCTCTGGTTCCGACGCGACAGAGCGGAGCCGTCATGCGTAGAAAACTCCACAACTCGATTCAACTGATTCTGGCACTGGCCACCGTGAGCGCAATCGCGCGCGCCGGCGACGGCGAACTGGACGCGGGCTTTGCCGGCACCGGACACCGTTTGGTCGATGTTTCTTCCGGACCTACCGATCGGGGGCAAGTCCTGCGCATCCAGCCGGATGGGAAACTGTTGATGGCAGGTACCTGCTCGAAGCTGGAAACTTCCAACGGGCACACCGACCCATTTCCGAAATTCTGCGCGACGCGCTTGCGTGCGGATGGCAGCTATGACACGGGCTTCGGTCCCGGCGGCGTCGGCTACATTCGTTTCGATCGATTCGAAGCGGAGGGATTTCCGCACAACTCGAGGTTATCCACAGTGCTGCGCCTGGAGGATGGGCGCCTGCTGTTTGTCGGGAAGGGTACCGAGTACGGCAAAATCCTGATCGCCGCGCTCAAACCCGACGGCAGTGCCCTCGATCCCGAGATGGCGGACGGCGCCGGCTTTTACGAGTTCCAGATCGGTGGCGTACCCAGCAGCGTGAACGTTCTGCTGGAGCAGGCCGACGGCAAGATCCTCCTCATCGGCCAGGCTATCGGTCCGAACGGCAACGACGATATGGCGGTCATGCGCCTGCTGCCAGATCTCAGTATCGATATGACGTTCGGCAATGGCGGCTACCGGACCGTCTCGTTTGATCTGGGCGGGCCTCCCGGCGACAACTCGGATGTCGCGCTGAGTGCCGCACTGCAAATCGATGGCAGCATCGTACTCGCGGGCGGTGCGTTGACGACTTCGAACACTGCCGCGGAGATTGCGATCGCGCGGCTCTTGCCCGATGGGCAACTCGATCCCTCATTCGGCCCGACCCACGATGGGCGCGTTCACGCCGGCTACGACATGGTCAGCCTCGCCGAAGCCGTTCGTGTCGATGCGCAGGGACGGATCGTCTATGCCGGCGTCGCGCAGAGCAGTACGATCAGCCGCGGCGTGATCAATCGCCTGCTGGCCGACGGCAGCCAGGATCCAACATTCAACGCATATTCCATTGGTGGACATCCGCAATTGTTTTTCGCCAGCCCGATTGGCGGCTTCAGTTTCGGCTGTCTGCTCTACGATCTGGTCGTGTCCGCGGACGGCAGCGTGTTTGCGGCGGGCACGGCGATCCGCAACACGAGCGCGACCACGACCTATTTCATGGCAGTGAAGCTGACCGCGGCGGGCACGTTTGCTCCCGGCAACGAATTTGGTGTGAGCGGTATGACCTACAACACCTTTGCCGCATCAGCGGCCAGCAGCAGCCTGGACAACGGCACGTCGATCGCGATCGGCAACGGCGGCCTGATGATCGGCGGCGACAGCACCAATGCCGCTGGCGACGATGTCAGGTTTGGCGTCGCGCGATTGGTGCTGGATCGTTTGTTCGTGAACAGTTTCGAGAACTGAAGTGGCCGGTGCAATGGTTGGTTGCCGCTGCGTCCTCGCCTTGCCTCCGCTCAGGCAGGGCGGATCCAGGATCCGTCCTGCCTGAGCCATCATCACGACGGCGAACCTGAGGTCATTTCACAATGACCATTATCAACTATATGGTCATAACCTATTTTTGATTCTGTTCCGCATCGGCCGCTGAACGTGATGACGGGTGCCCCACCGTGCAGCGCGCCGACCAAACCAACGACTGGACGACCGCCTGATCGGATTCGAATTCAAACACTCAGCACCAGCCCCCCTATTTGGCCGCGCCACCATCGAGCAATTCAGTCATGTGATGCGTCGCATCGGCGCACCTCTGTGCGAGCCGAAACCAATGGTGCGGCAACGGACGACGGCGTCGAGTTGCTCAGTTCAGCCTGAAGCTCGGTCGTTCGATTTCGCGCCACTCGCCACTCGATCGTCAGCTCGCCCATGCGCGCGCTATCCATGCCAGTGGTACCCTTCAACAGGCGAATCATTTCGGCGAGATTTTGGGCCTCCTCCTGTGAGATTCGCAGCATGCTGATGAGCGCCAGGCGATGTTGCACATCGGTGGACATTTGCATGCAGCAACGGTGCTCGGCGACGTCGGTGCATCGGATCACTGGTTGAAACCGCATAGCGTCGGCGGTACGTCGAAGCCGCTGGCGAATACGCTTTCGCTCGGATCCAGGTTGCTCAGGGGATAGGTTGCGAGAAAAACAGGTGGTACGAGAACGCCGGAACTCAATGCCGTTGCAGTAGCCGTCACGCTGAATGATCCGGGTGTCGAATTGGCAAATGCCGCAATGGCAGCAACGCCGTCGGCACCGGTCGTCTTGACGAGAACGGCTCCGCTGGATATGCCATCGCTGAGTGAGGCCGACGGTCCGCTGAGGGGTGCAGAAAACACCACCGTTGCGCCGGAAACCGGTGCGTCATTGACGATGACTTTGACGGCCAGCTTGCACGTGAATGGCGAACCGCTTACCGCAACCTGCCCTTGTGACCCGCTGGTGCCCGCCGCGACAGGTGGCTGTCCGCTCGGCGCATTCGTGAGTCTGAAAGCAGCGGGATAGGCGACGCCGTCGACGCTGGCCGTAACCACATAACTTCCTGGAATGCTGTTCGCGGTGCCGAGTACATTCGCGCGACCACCGACGTCCGTCACGACACTGCGGGAAGACAATACGACACTCGCACCGGAAGGCGGAGAATCAAACGTCACAGTGACACCGTCGAGCGGATTGCCTTCCGCATCGGTAACCGCAATCACGAGAGGTGCCGACAGCGCAGTGTTCACCGTGGCGGCCTGCGGCGTACCACTGGCCGGACCGACTTGCGCAGGCGGCAAGGCAGGGATTGGCGCTAGTGTCAGGTGGATGTTGCTGAAACCAATCGTCGGAACCAAGGCCGCCGCTGCGATGCCGTCCGGATTCGCATAAAGCGAGATGGCGATATTTCCGAACGCACCGGGCGCGCTGTCGTACGCGAGCGCAACATGGCGCTTTCGACTGCCACCCAGGCTGAGCGCCACATTTGGAGAACCCTGTGTCGAAGCCAGCGTGACGGGACCGCGGCTCAATGCCAACCCAGCGTTGCCACTGCTCAGAATATTTGCCCCGAGCAATGTTGTCGCTTCATCGAGGTCTGCCGCCAGCACGTAGTGTTTCGATGGCACGTAGGTCGCGGCGAGCGTCTGAGCGAATGCGCCGCTGTTTCCGACGCTCAATGCGTCGAGTGCCAAGCCGGAAATCGTGGCTTGTCCGTTGCCAATGGTCAGCAACGGTGGCGATAGCAGGCCGGCGATTCCCGAATAGCTTCCGTCCCACGGCCCAATCCCGAGCGGTCCCGAACCTGACCCCCCGAGCAAGCCGCCTCCGATGCTGCCGTTATTTGCTGGATCGGATAGATCGCCATTCGGCACGGCAACCGGTGCGGCAAAAGTCTGACCATGGATGGCCGAGCCCATCAAGGCAACGGCAAGCGCAAGGCGGCGATTCCGGCGTAAACTTTTGCAGTTCGTATTCATGTCGTCCCCGTTTCGTTGTTCACCAAGATTGGTGCGATAACGGTACGAATTGGTCTGCGCCGGCACATCACGCAAACTTGTTATTTTTGGCATTCTTTCTGGCGGTGTCCCATGCACCCCGTGGATGACGCCGGGAGGGAGGCCGCCGCAGAAAAGGTTGATCAGGCCAGCGGAATCCGCAAGCGCAGGACGGTGGCTCCCGATTGGGAACCGACCGACAGGGTGCCGTTGAGGCGGACCGTTCGAGTCCTCATGCTGCGCATGCCGACGCCCGGGCCGGGCTCATGCGTTGCATCAATTCCCACGCCATTGTCGGTGACTTCCAGCAGCAGGTGTTGGTCTTCGCGATGCAAATCGACGTCAACACGCGTAGCGCGACTGTGTTTCAAGATGTTGGCAAGCGACTCCTGCAGAATGCGCAACAGGTCCAGACTCTTCGAAGTGGTCAAAAACAATTCGTCGAGGCCGTCTATTCGCCAGTGCACATCGATGTCGTGAGCCTCCAGCAAGCGCGTCGTGCGGTGGCGCAGTGGGGCAAGGAGTTCTGCCAGAGAGTGTTCCCCGTAGTGCTGCGCTGATGCCGTATCGATGATCAGCCGCAAGTCGTCGCGCAGCTCGCGGAACATGCTCAGCACTTCGCGCGAAGGGATACTCCCGGCAGTCTGTTCGATCGCTGCGATATTGCCGATCAGCATGCCTCCCAATCCGTCGTGCAGGTCGTGCGCAAGGTTCACCCGCTCGCCGAGTCGCGCGTGCACGAGTTCAAGTTCGTGTTGGCGAGCCAGCGTGTCGGCCAGCTCTCCGCGTGCTTCGTCCATGCCACGCTTCAGCTCGGCATTGAAGCCTTCGATTCGACGCAGACTTCGGGCGAAGCTCCACGCCAACACCACTGCAGCGCCAATCGCACTGATCAGCGCCCCGAATTGCGCGTAGTAGATAGCGCTGTTGATGGCGCCAATGAAGACAAGGGTATCGTGGGTGAGCGCCACCAGATTGATCAATCCGACCACTGCCATGACGCGATGGTCCAGTCGCCGGGTGCGCGCCGCAAAGTACAGCAGCATACAATTTGGCACAAATGCGTAGAACGTGAGGGCAACCGTGGTCGTGGCACGTACCTGCCCAATCTGCGCGTGTGGCGCGAGAAACAAGTTAAGCGCCCCTGCCACAACGAGCAGCCACATGATCGCTTCGCGTCGCGGCCAGCGTTGGCCGCAGAAACGAAGCACGAACAAGGTGTAGCAAGCGCTGAACAACAGGAACATCGCAGTATTCGTGGCTTCGAAACTATCGGTACTTGCGAAGGGCCACACGCCCGTGGCAATCAAGTTCCAGTTTCCGTTGAGCCAGCTGAATTGCTGGGCCGAAAACCAACCGTATGCAACCTCCGTGCGCCGGATCAGCCAAAGGACAAAGAAGAAGATACCCAGCGAGGCAATCACTGCCATTGTGAAAATTTGCCAATCGCGGCGCAAGGCGAGCTCGCGTTCGAACACGGCGCGCATCGTTTCGGACGGTCCAACCGCTACGGGGCCGAGCCCGGGCGCGTACGCCGCCAGACCGGAAACCCGGATCAGCAGTTCGTTTTCATGTTCGTGAAGCAACGGCGCCGCGAGCACCATATAGCGCGGCGTGTTCCACATTCTTGACAGCGGCTCCTGCAACGAGCCATCGCGCAATACTTCGGCGCCATTGATGCGTACCTCGCCAGCCATATTGATGTAGCCGATAAAGAGCGCTCGAATCACTGCGTCGTGCGGCTGACGAAAGGTCATTCGATACCAGACGACACCATCGAATTGCGGCCAGCGCGAAGTCCAGTCGTCGGGTAGAGAAACCGGGACCCAATCGCTATCCGGAGGCGAGCTCGCAAGCCAATCCGATCGCACTGCCTCAATCCGGTCGAACGACAGACCATCCGCGGCCTGGACACGAATGGGCGAGACCAGCAGCGTCAAGAAACTCAACAGGCCCAGGACGAGATGGTACGCAGGTCCGATCCGCATCATCCTGCCACCAGAGTACCGCCGAACATGTTCCGACCAACGCCTCATCGACGGATCCTGAAATGGCGACAATCAGTTCAACAACTTGTGCAGTTGTGCCGCGCGCACGGCCTGGGTTCGCGAATTGACGGCCAATTTACCGTAGATGTGGCGGATGTGCGTGTCGACAGTCCAGCGCGACAAGCTCAGTAGTGCCGCGATCTCGCGATTGCTGAGCCCCTTTGCCACGTGCGAAAGGATCGTCAATTCTCGCTTGGTCAGCGATTCGCGAAGGACGACATCCGATTCGCTGTCGCCCTTGTTGCCGGTGCCGACAGAGACGCCTATCAAGCCAAGAATACGGCGCGCAATAAACGGATCGATCGGCGCCCCGCCCTTGAGGACATTCACCAACGACAGAGCGATCTCCGGATCGTCCCGCTCCTTGAGCAGATATCCGGAGGCTCCAGCGCGGAGCGCTCCAAGTATCATCTCCTCAGTGCTCCAGGCGGATATCACCACAAGTGGCAGCAATTCCCCCCTGTCGCGCAACCACTGAATAATCTCGATCCCATGACCGTCGGGCAAGCCGAGGTCGATCAACCCGAGCATCAGGTTTTCGCGACTTCCGATGGCTTTTGCCTGCGCTACGCTATTCGCAAAACAAAGATTCGGTTGACCCAAATCGAGCCCTTCCAGGATTCGGCGTAGCCGTTCCTGCATGGGCGGTTCGTCATCAACTATGAGGATGCTCTGGGACATCGAAGTGCCGGTATCGGTATTTGCTCAATTTACCACTCCGGGTCGTCGCTTCCGTCACTATTTTGCGGGATGTGTAATCCGAAACTACCTGCCCTGGGTTGTGCCGAGTGAAGCCCGGGGTCGACCGGCTCAACGGCATTTCCACGCCGTGGCGCGAAGTCGCGCATTTTGGCGTTTCTCGACGCATCCTCACTTCGATCGAGAGTGCGCCATGAGAACACGTCTGTCGGTCTGGGCGTTAACGCAAATCGCCTTGCTGCCGGCAATTGAGGCCGCCAGTTCTCCTCCATTGCCGGATCCGCAATGGGGCACTGCCGACAGCACAGCGTATGTTCCCTTCGATCTGTTTTCCGCCCAGTCCAGCGATGGTGCGACGTCGGCGCTGGTACTTCCGGATGGTCGGCTGGTGATGGCCGGCAAGGCGCAGGTCGACAGTGGTTTCAATGCAGATCTGGCAATCACGCGCGTGCTGGCGACGACCGGTGCACCCGATCCTTCGTTCGGCGGCGGCGACGGACGCATCAATCTCAACCTGGTGCCGTCGAGCTACGTGCAGATTTCGCGCAGCGACGATGGAAAGCTCTGGTACGGCGCGATCCAGACACAACCATCCGCGGTGATCGGACGTTTGTTCGAAAATGGAACTGTGGACAACAGCTTCGATTTCGACGGTCGGCGATTTCTTTCGGCGACCGTTTTTCTCGATGCTGCCGCATCCTTCGAATCCGCGCCGCGCATTCTTCCGCTACCGGACGGCAAGGCGCTGGTCGTGGCGAGCCCGAATCGACAGGCCGCTCCGGTCCGCATCTGCGTCGGCGTGCTGCGATTGAATGCCGATGGCAGCACCGATCCGAGCTTCGCCGCCGGTGCCGGACGGGTGTGCGAGGCACCGGTATACGATGTGTTGACCGCTGCAGTCGGATTCGACATCGTGCGACTAGCCGACGGACGACTGCTCGTGGCCGCCGCCGCATTGCACAGCGGCGGCTCGTCGTTCGACATGGCGGTATTGCGTCTGTCGGCGGACGGCATACGCGATGCCAGCTTCGGCATCGATGGCTGGGCTTTCGTTCCGTTTGATCAAGGCGGCAACTTGATTGATGTGGGCAGCGCACTGGCTATCGACAACCTCGGCCGCATCGTGGTCGCCGGCCGTGCGAATCTGCCCAGCAGCACTGTCGCAGCAGTCGCTCGCCTGACGGCCAACGGCCAGATCGATACGACGTTCGGGCAACAAGGTCGCGTGCTGATCCATCGCAGTTCACTGCCACTGGACACCTACCTCGACGCGTACAGCGTCGCGATACTGCCCGACCAACGCATCATCGTGGGAGGCGTCAGCAACGCGGGAACCGGATTCACTGCCGAACTCACGGGCAACGGTGCGCAAGATCCCACCTTCGGCAGCGAAGGAGTTTTCGACGTACTGACTTCCACGTCGGAGCGCACGCTGGTCCGGGACGACTATGTCTACAGCGTGGGAACCGGTGCGAGCGCGGCACAACCGGGCAATTCGGACTTCACCGCGGTACGGCGGATACTGCCGTTGTTTCGCAGCGGGTTCGAGGCCTTGGACGCACCATAGATCGTCTAGTGCACCAATTGTGAACGGATACGGCCAGCGGGACCGTCCCCCTCAAGGATTGAATCCTGGCAAGGACCGGGTCGCGTCATAGGTCTCCCGATCCCAGGGTCGGGATGGCGTGCAGCCGATGTCGGAAATCGCGATCTCCCCCGGCTGATCGGCGACGACGAGGACGTTGTCACCGGGAACCAGTCGGGTTTGCTCTGCAAAACGGTAGAACTGCTGATCATTCGGATCGTCATGGCGAATGCCGGTCGCCAGACCCGTAACGGTTTCCGGCTGCCGTTTGATGACCCGCTGTGGAACAAAGGTAAATTTTACGCAGTAGCTCTGTTTGTTTTGCATTTCACCGCTCGGGGCGTCCAGGCTTGCGCTCGTCAAGGTAGCAATGAAGACCGTCGCGGCACGCGACATCCTGATCCAGCGGATGGGTAAGGCATACGGCAGTGGCACTCGATGGCAACGCGCAGCAGAGTGCAAACAGCAGAGAGGACGTATTCATTTCATCCACCGGAATGTGGAAAGACGTGGCGACTCGACGCAAGCAGGGTTGATCGACTTCGACGATTTGGGCCGCAATCACTGGAATCGATTCGAATTGAATCGATCGCTCGACAAGGCGAACGAACGAACGTGCGTATTCGGCGCAGGTTTTCACGGGATGCTGCAATGACGATACGACGATACCATGCGTCAGTCGGGACAAAGGGCTTAGCGGCAATGACGCGAGCGTGCGCGTCGTTTTCAAAGCATGGCACTATGCCTGTCGCCATCCAAATCGGTCTGCCCACGTGATCCATCCGATTCCATACGCGAGCAACAGTTCGGGAAACGGCGCATGACCCGGTTCGCAGTTTCAATCCTGTTATGCGGCCTGATCAACCATGGCGCCGGCGCAGCCAGCTTCGACTGCAGCAAGGCCGCGACGCCGACCGAGCACTTGATCTGCGCAGAACCGGCGTTGTCGCGGCAGGATGAGCAACTCGCGGATGCCTACCGCGCAGCGCTCAAGCGCGCTGCGGATCCACGCGTACTGCGTGCGAAGCAACTGGAATGGCTCAAGGTTCAGCGCGATGCCTGCGGCGATAGTACCTGCGTCATGCGGGTATCGGCCGCGCGCATCTCGGCGCTGGGCCTCGGCGCGGCGCCAGACTCCGCACTGGATTCTGCGTTCCAGGAAGCCTGCCCCGTTCTGACCCAGGAAGCGCGCGGAACGGCGGATGACCATTGTCGCGTGACCGCCTCCGGGCCATTCGGGGCAATGGACAACGAAACGTTCCACTACGCAACGTATTGCCTGGATTCCCCGCACGGAGAAGCCGACAGATGCGGCGATTCGGGCATTGCGCTGTTCTCCGCATCGGATGGAAAAGTCAGCCGCTGGAGAACTCACTATGGCAATTCAGTAAATAGCTACGCCGCGCCGGTGATTCATTCGACCCCGCAAGGCACGTTGCTCGAAATACCCATTGCGGTGAGCGGCACGGGTTATTTCAATGAGAGCGAATTGTTCGTACGGCAAGACCATCGCTGGATTCCGGTCGACACGTCGCCGTGGGCGCAGGATCTGCGCAATCGCTTGCCGGAAGGCCGAGAGGCCTGGAAAGGAATCTGGCCCGACTGGAATACGCTGAGTGCGCAGACGCCGCTCTGGAAGCCGGGCGACGCCAATTGTTGCCCGTCCGCCGGTTCGGCGTCCATCCAGCTGCGGCTTTCAGGAACGCGATTGGAAATCGAGTCGCTGCAGTTGTCGGATCGCAACTACGACGAGTGAACCGCTCAGCGCCGCGCTGCTCTGCGCGCTGATGTCAGCGCGCGAAATTCGGCGGAGTTTCCGGGCAGGGCAGAGTTGCGGCGCCATGCAGCGAACGATCGACCGTGTGCAGCGCATGTCCGACATGTCAAACTCTGCACTATGGATCATCCTCCCATTATGAAGAACCGACCGCGGATCGTCGTGATTGCCGAGGGCGCGATTCCAACCGGGTTTGCCCGGGTTGCGACCAGCCTCTTTTCGCGACTCTACCGTTCCTGCGACATCCGGCAATTTACCCCGCACGCGCTGCCGGCCGATCGGCCCGCCGACGATCCACCATGGCCGATCCAGCCGCTGCCGTCGGCGGACGACCCCGATGGCGAGCAGCGGATGCTGGCCGCCATTGAAGCGGCCGAGCCCGACCTCGTGTGGATCCTCGCCGATCTGCAGATCCTCCGCGAATATGTGCGTGTACTGAGCGCTCTGCGCCGGCGGCGTGCCGTGCGAATCATCGGATACTGCCCGATTGACCTCACGCCTCTGCCCACGGATCTTCTGCGTCCGCTGCTCGACATCGACGCCATCGTCGCCTATACGCAGTACGGACGGGACGCGCTGGCGAATGCGTTTTCGGCGGACTCGCAGAGCACGCAACGAAAGCCACCGTTGCGGGTCATCCCGCACGGCCTCGACACCGCAACCTTTTCGCCAATGGATCGCCACGCCGCGCGCTCAACACTGCTCGGTGATGGTCACGCGAATGACTTCATCGTACTCAACGCCAACCGCAACCAGCCGCGCAAGCGCATCGACACGAGCGTGCAGGCATTCGCGGCATTCGCGGCCGGAAAGCCGGACAGCGTACGGCTGCATCTGCACATGGGAATGCGCGATCGCGGCTGGGACATACCGGCGCTGATCAGTCGCTATGGATTGCAGGAACGCATCATCTACACAACGGATCAGCCCGGCATGCCATTCATTGCGGATGCGCTGCTGAATGTTGTATACAACGTTGCTGATGTCGGAATCAATACCGCCACCACGGAAGGTTGGGGACTCGTGTCGCTGGAACATGCGGCAACCGGTGCCGCGCAGATTGTCCCCGGACATTCCGTGTTTTCGGAAATCTGGACCGGTTCGGCGTTACTCGTATCGCCACGTTTACATCTCGTGACGCCCGCCGGCCATTTCGACGAACACTATGTCGCGAGCGACGACGTCGCCGCCGCACTGGAACGCCTCTACGTCGACCCCTCGCTGCGTCAGAGCATGGCAACAGCTGCGTACGCCAACGCGACGCAGCCGTGCTATTCCTGGGATCAGATCGCCCGGCAGTGGGGCGAGCTGTTCAACGAGATGCTCAACTAGCCGAACCGAAGAAACTCGGGAACGCGTCGGTGATCGTGACCGTCGAATCGTTGGACTTGACGTTGCCCGTGCCATTCGGCGGCACGAAGTTCCATTGCGTCGGCGGATCGGACTTCCAGCGCCCCGTCACCGTGAACGGCGCATCGGACGACGAAAAGTCTTTGCCGACCGAAGTCTGCGAATCAACGTTGCCTGTCCACAGCGTCTGGGAACTCTTCGCCGCGATGGTGATCTCGAGCGAGCGGTTCGTGTTGTTCTTGATGATCATGCGGATTGCTCCAATGCAGTTATGGGAACAACAGGGTATACGCAACAAAAACTATTGTCCGCATAGTGTACTTGAATAAATCCATTAAGCAAGCAATTTGCGATCTGCCTTCATTGCTTTTGCGGTTTGCCGCTTATTCCAAATCTATCAATCGCTTGCGTCACCGAGGTTAGGTGGAAACCACACCGGGAGCGACCCGGCCGAACGAGCCACTCGGGCGAGCGCGCGCAGCGGTAGATCGCCCCAATTGGATCGCGTGATAGGAATCACCGGCGCTTTACGCTTGCTGCTTTTTGGACTGCGATCGATGCGCCACAAGATGCGGTAATGTTCACAATGGAATTGTGAAACTGCCTACGTTGTCGACGAAAGTCGGGCTCTTAGCGGTTGCCGAAAATGTGTCGTAACGGTTAGGGTGAAGCACTTTCGATCGGAGGGGGGCCGATGCGCAGATTCTCGCGTGCGGGTTTTTTGTGGTGGGCCGTTGCGGCATCCGCCATGTTCTCAGGGCAATTGGCCGTCGCGGATATCGTGATTCCCGCTGGCGCCCAATGGCGCGTCGGTGACGGTGCAGTCAAGGCCGGTGGCGCGGATCTTCGCGTCGCAGGACAGATGCAGGTGCAGACGGGCGACGTGCTCGGGTTGCGGCATCTGGACGTTCAACCTGGCGGATCTGTCGATAACGGCTCCGGTGTGATTCAACTGGCCGGCGATTGGCGCAATGCCGGAAATTTCACCGGTGCGTCGGGCGGCGTCCAGTTTGTCGACGGGCTCGGACTCACTACCGCACAGGTCACCGGTAGCAGTGCGTTCTTCGATGTGAGCTTCTTGAGCAGCATCGGCAAGCGCTACGTATTTGTCGTCGGCAGTGTGCAAAGCGTTGCGGGTCTGCTCGGCATTTCCGGAGTCACCGGCGCACCGATCCAGTTCGCCAGCTCGACAGCCGGGCAGTTCGCTTCGATCGACCTGTTGCCGTCCGGCACACAGAACATCGCGCACATCGGCGTTTCCGACGTTCATGCGGTGGGTCAGGCGCTCGCGCCCACGTTGATCAATGAAGGCGGCACCGGCAATGACAACGGTTGGTTCGGCGGCGGTGGGCCGACGATCCCGCCGACACCCGCTCCGACCCTCAGTCCACTTTCAATGATGTTGCTGATCGCGCTCCTGGCCATGCTGGTGCGTCGACGCTTTTCCACGCAACCCAGTCCTGTCCAGGGAGACCGCCGGTGAATTCATCGCTCATGCTTCGCCCACTCGTCGCGGCCGTCATTGCGGCATTGTCCACATCGCTATATGCCGCGGATGTGGAAATACTGCCACCCGCAGGTGGCAATGTGGTGATCAAGGATAGTACAGGCGCCACGTCCCGCTTCATCGTGCGCGACGACGGCACCGTCAGCATCAGCGGCCTTCCGGCGGCGGTGCAGGAAAATTCTCCCGT
This sequence comes from Tahibacter sp., assembly GCA_039934615.1. Classification (GTDB taxonomy): domain Bacteria; phylum Pseudomonadota; class Gammaproteobacteria; order Xanthomonadales; family Rhodanobacteraceae; genus Tahibacter. The sequence goes on along the minus strand of JBDTLV010000097.1, from coordinate 335 downwards.
CTGTTTTGACACCGTGACCGGACAGTTGGGCACCTGCCCGCCGTTGGCGGCGGGCGCGACCGGCGCGACCGGCGCGACGGGCGCGGCCGGACCTGCAGGGACGACGGGCGCAACAGGTGCCACCGGCGCTGCCAGCACGGCCGTAGGTCCGACGGGCGCAACGGGTTCGCAAGGAGCGACAGGACCAACCGGCGCCGTCGGCGCGACCGGTGCCGCGAGCACCATTGCCGGTCCGACCGGCGCCACTGGCGCAATCGGCCCCATTGGCGCAACCGGCAGCACCGGGGCAGCCAGCACCGTTGCCGGCCCCACGGGCGCTACGGGTGCAATCGGCG
>JBDTLV010000096.1:0-19483 GCA_039934615.1 Tahibacter sp. | reverse complement strand
ATCGGCAAGCGCATCGAAGCCGGCGCGGAAGACAGTCGCAGCCTGCGCAAGGCACGCGCCGACCTCGAAGAATTGCTGCTGCGCCACCGCCGCCTGGCGAGCCGCAAGGCGGCCGTCGAAGCCGCGTTGCTGTCGCTGCCTGATGCGGTCGAGGAAATCTACCAGGCGGTCATCACGACCTCGTCGTCGGCCGAGGGTGGTACGCGCCTGACCGAAGCGATCGAACGGCTGCGCCTGGAAGAGGAACTTGAATCGTCCTACGGCGCAGAAATTCGCGACATTGTACCTTCTGTCGCACCACGCCCGGTCGCCGCTGTCGCGGCCGGCGCCACCCGAAAATAATGGAACCGGACATGACCGACGTCAGTCGCGCGGAATTGGAAGCCCTGGTGGATTTTGCCGCACAAGAGGCAAAAGTGCGCGAAGCGCTGGCCAGCGCGTTGGGCGATCCGCTCAAGCGCGTGCGTTTTCTGGGCCGCTACACCAGCTGGAACGGATTCTTCGGCTCCGGCGTCGCCGCGTTGTCGGGCAAGATCGGCCGCGCACGGCGCCTGTTCCTGGATCCGGATCAGCCCTTGCACGCGCTCGCCGATCGCAGTGTTTTCGTGGCGAGTTTTTTCTTCGACGCGGCGCGTGATGAATTCGACGACCGCGACACGGTGCACCGCGACACGCATCGCTGCCTGGCGCAGTCGATGCTCAAGGGCCTGATCGATCATGACGCGCGCAGCACACCGGAACTTGCCGACACGAACCGGCTGAATGCGCTGATCGACGAACCCGAATGGCTGCTGCTGCTCAATGAGCACGTTGCGCGCGGTTACGGCGTCGGTACTCCGGACGACCTGTCGGCAATCTTCTGCGCGATCGGCTATCACCTGGGATCCGAACTCCTCGCCGACCGCGAATTCTCGATCATCGACGAAACGCTGCGCAGCACGGCGCCGGAACTCGTGGAAGCGCTGAAAGCGACCCGGGTGAACATTGCCGGGCAAGACCACGTGGCCTATCAATGGATCGCCATCCACTCGGGGCACGGTGGCGGCGCCGAGGCCGATCATTTCGACTGGGCAACACAGGGCGCGCGCCTCGCGCTGCGCTTCGTGCGGCCAGTGCAGCATCCGGCACTGCGCCGCGCGATGCATGATGGATTCAGTGCGTTTGCGCGTGATCACCGCAAGTTTTTCGAGCGGGTGAACGCGGAGTAGGTTTTGGGAATGGTTGGGTATGCGTGTTTTCTGTTTGTGTCTGGACAGGTGTACTAGCCAGCATCAACGTTTGGTGGTTTCGTTTTAGCCTGCTCTCCCGAGCTTGCTCGGAGGAGAGGGGTGGGTGAGGCGGCTTGTGGTGGGATTCGCCTTGGCTGATGGCTGCGGTGCATCCTGCGTTGCCCTCTTACCCTGTGCCCTCTGCCCCTTCCGCTGGAAGGGGGAGAGGGGGAGTGATCGTCGCGCGAACGCGACCACGTTATTTTATTAAAGCGGAGCTTTTTCATGGCCAGCATCAATTTCTTCGCGCGTCTCGGCAACCTGTGGAACGGCTTCATTTCGCTGTGGATCGCTGATGTGGAAAAAAACCACCCGGAGATCGCCTACGAAAATGCGATCAGCAGTCTTGTCACAAAATACACCAAATTGAAAAGCGCGACGGCCGCGATCGTGCGGCGCCGTGACGAGATCAACAGCCGGGTCGAAACCGAGCGCGCCGCGCTGATGCAGGTCAATGCCGACCTCGAGACCGCTCTGGCGACCAACCAGGATGACCTGGCGCTGGTGCTGCTGCAGAAAAAGGGTGCCGTCGAAGCCGCACTGGCAGGGCTGGCCAGCGAAGCCGAACAGTCCAAGGTCGATGCGGACGATGCGAAGGGCGCGCTGCTCGCGGTCAAGACCGAGATCGGCAAGCTCAAGGACGAACGCGACCGCATGCTCGCCAAGATGCAGAGCGCGCAGGCGCGCATCCAGATCCAGTCGCAGCTCGACGGGCTCAGCGTCGAAGCCGACGTGCAGGCGCTGGACAAGGTCCGCGACCACATCAAGAACACGATTTCCGAAGCCAACCTCGGCAAGGAATTGCGCGATTCCGACCTGGACGTGCGCCTCGACAAGCTGCGCCAGAGTTCCGGTTCGGTCACTGCGCGAGCGCAGCTGGATGAGCTCAAGCGCCAGCGTGCCGCGCAGGCTGCCGCACCGACCAAGCAGATGTAAGGCGACGACGATGACTCCTGCCGCGGGCAAGCCCGCCTCACCGTCTGCCAGCGCCAGCCGGCCTGCACCGCCGCCCGCGCCTGGCGTCTTGCCGCATTGGGCGGAGACGGTGCGGCGCAAGTATGTCGGCGGCGAAGCGTCGATGTTCGTTTTGTACCACAATGTTTTTGATGAAATTCTGTACAACGACAAATACTGGTCGCTGGTGGACTTTCTGAGCGAAGTGTTGCTGAAGGACAACAAGGACACGATCCTTGCCTACGATCCGTCCGCGGGCGTGCGCTATGCCAAGCGCACCGGCAGTGCGACGACTGAGCCGCTCGGAGCAAACAAGCCGCCGGAAGAGGTCCTCGCGCTGATCGAGCAGGAAATCATGCTGCGCTCCAGCGCCGCGCTGATCATCAGCTACGCGGGCAGCATCGCTCCGCCGGGTGAGGAAAACTTTCTTTCCTGGGCCGACCGCATGGCCGCGATCCGTCTGCATCGCTGGTCGATGAGTCCGCAGCTGGAGAGCAAGGACAACGTCGTTTTCCTGCTCACCGAATCGCTGGCCGAACTGAATCCGAAGATCGTCGCGAATCCCCGCGTTGCCGCGGTGGAAGTACCGCTGCCCGATGCGGACGAGCGCGCTGCTGTAATCCGCAAGACCGATCCCGGCATTGACGCGCAGCATGTCGTGCGGCTGGCCGAGCACAGTGCCGGATTGCGCAGTGTGCAATTGGCGCAATTGTTGACTCCGCGCGCTACCGAGGCGATGGATGACACCGAGCGGCTGAGTTTGATCCGCTCGCTGCTCGGCGCCAGTCCCGATGCCGAGGAACGCGCCGGCAAGCTTGCGGCGATCACGCGTGGCATGGAGCCCGACGAGATCCGCCACCTGATCAATCCTGCGCATCCCTTGCCCGAGACCGATGCGGGCGATCCGTATGCAGAGATCATCGAGCTGGTGCACCGGCGCAAGCGCGAGATCATCGAGAAGGAATGCTCGGGTCTGATCGAGTTCGTCGACGCGCGACTCGGTCTGGAATCGGTCGGCGGTGCCGACGCGATCAAGGCTGAATTGATGCAGATTGCCGCGGCAATCCAGAGTGGCGATCGGCATCGCGTTCCGATGGGCCTGCTGTTCGTCGGCCCGATGGGCACCGGCAAGACCTTCATCGCGAAGGCCTTCGTCAAGGCCTCGGGATTGTCGGCCGTCACGCTGAAGAATTTCCGCTCCAAATGGGTAGGCTCCACGGAAGCCAATCTGGAAAAAGTGCTCGGCATGGTCAAGGCGCTCGGTCCGATCATCCTGATCATCGATGAAGGCGACCGCAGTTTCGGCGGTGCTTCCGAGGACAGTGATGGCGGCACCTCGTCGCGGGTTATCGCGCGCCTCAAGGAATTCATGTCGGATCCGGACAACCGCGGCCAGGTGCTGTTCATCCTGATGACCAACCGGCCGGACAAGCTCGACATCGACATCAAGCGCGCGGGTCGCATCGATCGGAAAATTCCCTTTTTCTATCCGGATACTCCGGAAGATGTGGAGGCCGTACTCAAGGCAATTTTCACCCGCTACAAGCTCGGCGACGCGATCGACTGGAGCAAGGAACGCGCGCGCACGTCGGCGCGACTGGTCGGCTATTCGAACGCCGATCTCGAAGCGGTTTGCCTGCTGGCCCTGAACATGGGTGGCGAAGGCAGCAGCGTCGATGCCGATCTGTTCGCCCGCGCGGTGGACGACTACGTGCCGGCGCGCGACGCCGGGATGCTTGAATACATGGAGATGCTCGCGGTGTTCGAAGCCTCGCGCCGCAGCATGCTGCCAAAACGCTACCGCGACATGTCGCAGGACGATTTCAACGCGCGCCTGCGTCAACTCAAACTCGAATTGCGTCTGTGACCAAGGAGGTTCCGATGAATGCCTTTCTTCCCGCCAGCGTGGAATTGCCGCACCTGCAAGCCATCGTGCGCGCCATGCATGAACTCGCCGTCACCGACGGCGTGCACGATACCGAACGGGTCATGTTGCGTGGCTTCTATGAGAGCTGTCAGCAGGATGCCGCTGCGCTGACCTCGTTCGACGATCTGATCGCGACACCGTTCGATCTGGCCAGCGTGGCTGCCTCGTTCGACACGCCGGAGCGCAAGGGCGCGTTGCTGCAGTCCTGTCTGCTGCTCGCGCATGCCGATGGCAGCTATTCCGCCGGCGAGCGCGCCAAAGTGCAGCAGTTTGCCCGGCAGCTCGGCGTCTCCAGCGAAGAACTGCACAACCTCGAAGAGTCCGTCGCCGATTATCTCGTGCAGCAGATTTCGCGCATCAGCAATATCGATGCCCTGCAGGAAGTCGCTGCGAAGATGGCGAAAAAATAGTGTCGTGCGCTCCGCTGGCATCGCTGTCACGGCGCGCGAGCGCGATGATCGGTTGTACACAAACGGATGTGTTCACTTTTAAAATGACCCCATGAGCGGATTCTCGGACGGCTGGCGCTGGCGTGAACTGGTCGGCCTGGTCGCGTTGGGCGCCTTGCTGCTCGTACTTGGCCGCGTGCCGTACGCGAGCATGGCGGTCTATCCGTTCCGCCTGTTCGGTACCTTTGTGCACGAACTCAGTCATGGCATGGCGGCGCTTGCGACGGGTGGGCATTTCCAGCGCTTCACCGTAAGTCCCGATCTGTCCGGTCTGGCCTGGTCGGCCGGGGGCATCCGTGCGATTGTGTCGAGTGCCGGCTATGTCGGCAGCGCGATCTTCGGCGGCTTGCTGATCCTGCTGGGCTCGCGCGGCCTGTCGGCGCGCGTGCTGCTGACCGCGCTGGGTCTGTTGCTCGGTGCGCTATGTCTGGCGTTCGTGCGCAATCCGTTTGGCATTGTCACGGGCCTGATGCTGGCCAGCGCGGTGTTCCTCGCCGGCCGCAAACTGCGTGAGCCGTGGAGCGATCTGCTGCTGTTGATTCTTGCCCTGCAACTCGTCTTCGATGGCTTCAACAGCATGCTGACCCTGTTCTGGTTGTCGGGCAACTCCGCCGTGCAAACCGACGCGCTGAGCATGCAGCAGGCGACTGGCATACCGGCCATCGTCTGGGCCATCGTGTGGATGCTGATGTCCGCGGGCATCCTCGTGATGACCCTGATGCTCGCCTACCGTGGCCGTACCCGGCTGGCGCAAGGCACGGCGGGACAAGTGCAATAATTGCAAAAACAAAACTGCGCCGGGCGACGCTCGCGCTTTGCGGCGACGGGACCCTGGCCATTGCCGAAACGGGCCTGACCACCGACATCCTCCGGCGCGGTGCCGCGCCGCGCACGCCATCGAAATCCGTACACTGATCGCATGACCGACGCCGTGAATATCGCGCACGCCCTGACCCGGATGGCTATCGCGCAAGCCGACACCATCGCTCTGCGCGTGCCACGTGGCAAGGCGCGCGCCGGTGCCTTGCCGGACTACGATGAAATCAGTTACGCGGCCCTCGATGCGGCGAGCGATGCAACGGCTGCGGCGCTGGCGCATGCGGGCATCACGCGGGGCATGAAAGCGGCGCTGATGGTGCGACCCGGTCGCGAACTCTTCGTGCTGATGTTTGCCCTGTTCAAGCTCGGCGCAGTGCCGGTGCTGATCGATCCCGGCATCGACCGGCGCGCCTTGAAGCAATGCCTGGACGAGGCTGCACCGGAAGCCTTCATCGGTATCGCGTTGGCCCAGTTCGCACGACTCGTGCTGCGTTGGGCAGCTCGATCGGTGCGCATCGTGGTCAGCGTCGAGAGCCGTTACGGCTGGTGTGGTCAGCGTCTGGATGGCCTGCGCGCCGCGTCTGCTGAGGTGGCATTCGTGCCAGCGCCGACGCGTGGCGAGGAACTCGCCGCCATTCTGTTTACCTCGGGTTCGACCGGCGTGCCCAAAGGCGTGGAGTACCAGCACCGGCACTTTGTCGCGCAAGTCAGTCTGCTCGGCGACGCGTTTCGCATCGCGCCGGGCATGGTGAACATGCCCACCTTTCCACCATTTGCCTTGTTCGACCCGGCGCTCGGTTCGACGTCGGTAATCCCGGACATGGATCCGACCCGGCCGGCGCGCGCCGATCCGGCGCGCCTCGCGGCGACCGTCGCGCGCTACGGCGTCGACATGCTGTTCGGTTCGCCAGCGTTGCTCGACACCTTGTCGCGGCACTGCGTCGAACACGGCGTCGTGCTGGATGGCGTGCGTATCGCGATTTCCGCCGGCGCACCGATGAGCGCCCGCGTGCTGGAGCGCGTGCGACGCTGCCTTCCGCCAGATGCGCAGGTTTATACACCGTACGGCGCAACCGAGTGCCTGCCGGTATCCGTTGTCGAAAGTCGCGAGCTGCTTGGTGCGGCGCGCGCGCTGACCGAATCTGGCGCGGGCACCTGCGTCGGACGCGTGCTCGCGGCGAATCGCGTGCGCATTATCGCGATTGACGACGCGCCGATCGCCGAATGGTCCGACGAGCGACTCGCCGCCGCCGGTGCGGTGGGTGAAATCACCGTCGCCGGACCGACCGTCACCGAGCGTTATCACGCCCGCGATGCGGCGACCGCGCTGGCGAAGATCCGCGAGGGCGATCAGATCGTGCATCGCATGGGCGATCTTGGTTACTTTGACCCGGAAGGCCGCTTGTGGTTTTGTGGACGAAAGTCGCAGCGCGTGCGTACCGAGCAGGGCGAGTTGTATACCGAACAGGTCGAGCCGATCTTCAACGCGGTCGCGGGGGTATTCCGCAGTGCACTGGTTGGCGTCCCGGCCAATGGCGGGTTCGCCATCCCGGTGCTCTGCGTGCAGCCCGAAGCCGGTCCCGTGGGCGCGGGCCTGGAGCGCATCGAAGCGGAGATCCGCAACCTCGCTGCGAGCCGTGCGCACACGCGGGGCATCACGGTTGTGCTGTTCCGCGCGGATTTTCCGGTCGACATCCGCCACAATGCGAAGATCGGGCGCGAAAAGCTCGCTGTGTGGGCGGCCACGCAATTGCGGCGACGCCGCTAGCGCAGAGTGGCGGCACCGACGGCGCATCGTTGGCGGCGGATCGACCGGGATTCATCCGCCAGCACCGTGTGAGGCATCGATTCGCGACTAGCAACGACGGCGAGGTGGGCAGCAATGAAAGTACTGGTGACAGGCGGTGGCGGTTTTCTCGGACAGGCAATCTGCCGCCAGTTGCTGACGCGCGGGCATGAGGTACGCAGCGTCAACCGCCAACCCTATGACGCGCTCAAGACGCTCGGCGTCGAGCAGCACACAGGCGATTTGCGCAATCTGGATTTTGTTGCAAATGCCGTGGATGGCTGCGCAGCCGTCGTGCACACGGCGGCAAAGGCCGGTGCCTGGGGCTCGTTGACCGAGTACTACGAAATCAACGTGCGCGGCACCGATCACGTACTGGCTGCCTGCGAACTGCACGGTGTGGATCGATTGGTCTACACCTCCAGTCCGAGCGTGGTGCACAACGGCCATGACCTTAACGGCGTCAACGAATCGGTACCGTACGCGACACGCTTTCTTGCGCCGTATCCGCAGACCAAGGCGCTGGCCGAGCAACGCGTGCTCGCCGCGAACAGCTCGACGTTGGCCACCGTTGCGCTGCGCCCGCATCTGATCTGGGGTCCCGGCGATCCGCACCTGATGCCGCGTCTGCTCGATCGGGTGCGCCGGGGTCGTTTGCGTTTCATCGGGCCGGTGGGCAAGAAGATCGATACGGTTTTTGTGGATAATGCAGCAGAAGCACATGTGCTCGCATTGGAAAAGCTCCAGCCCGGCGCGCCGATCGGCGGCAAGGCGTACTTCATCACGCAGGGCGAACCGGTCGCCCTTGATGCGATGGTCAACTCGCTGCTCAAGGCGGCGGGTCTGCCGCCGGAGCACAAACGCATCTCGGTAGAGTTCGCCCGTTTTGTTGCCGGCGTGCTGGAATCGCTATACGGATTGCTGCGCATCAAGTCGGAGCCGGTCTTGACCCGCTTCATCGTCGAACAGTTTTCAACCGCGCACTGGTTCAATATCTCCGCCGCGCGGCGCGACCTGGGCTATGCGCCGCGTGTCAGCACCAGCGAAGGTCTGGCGCGGGTCGGCGAGCAGCTCGCCCGGGCGCGCATGCAGCAGCGCGGATCGACGCGCCGCTGAGCCCGACAGGTTCCGCGCCACGCCGAACTGCGACGCACGCCCATCCGCTTCAGCTCGACGCGCGGGCAAGACCGGTCGCCGAGGTCCACACCGCCGCCAGCACCAGCACCAGTCCGACCCCGCGGTGCAGCCACAGCGCGGCGCGTGGACGCCGCGCCAGCCATCCGCCGCCGCCGGCGAGGCTCGCAAGCCCACCGTAAACGCCGAGCTGGGTGATCGCGATGATCAGCCCAAGTACAACGGCCTGCAGCCACACCGGGCCGCGCTCGCCGTTGATAAATTGTGGAAATATCGCCAACATGAACAAGTAGGCCTTCGGATTCAGCAGATTGGTCAGGGCGGCGCGTCGAAACGTGGTCCATGCAGCGACCGGAGCGAGCGCTGCGCTCGTGCTGGTTCCGGGCCGGCTGCGCAGCAGGCTCCAGCCGATCCACGCCATGTACAAGGCACCGGCGAGCAACACGGCATTGAACGCCGAAGGCATGACTCTGAGCAACGCACCGACCCCCAATGCGGCAGCGGCGACGTGGCAGAACCCGCCTGCGACGATACCGGCGACCGCCACCAGTCCCTGGCGACGCCCGCCGACCAGCGCACTGCCGAGCACGAAAGCCATATCCAGCCCCGGTAGCAGAACCACCGCCAGGACCACCAGGAAAAACATCCACAAATAGGCGTAGTGCATTAGCGTTCTCCATTCGGCGAAGTGGCTGGACGGCGTCCGCGTTTCCATGCAGCGACGCACGCGGTGATTGACGAGGACTGACCCAAGCGGCCAGTGCAGGCCCTGCGCGGCCGAAGCTGTCGCGTTGACGATGGACGGAGGCTAGCGTTGATACAGGTCAGAAACCGTCCTGATTCGGCGTACACTGCGGCCCATGAGTCATCCCGCTGCGCGAGTCCTGGCCGTCCTGGAGCTGCTCCAGGCGAACGCGCGCCTGAGTGGATCCGAGCTCGCGCAGCGGCTCGGCGTCGATGCGCGCACGCTGCGCCGGTACATTGCCACATTGGAAGATCTCGGCATCCCGATCATTGGCGAACGGGGCCGGTATGGCGGCTACGCCCTGGTTCCCGGTTTCAAGCTGCCACCGCTGATGTTCAGCGACGACGAGGCGCTGGCCCTGTCGCTGGGTCTGCTGGCGGCGCGCAGCCTGGGAATCGCAGACGCCGCGCCGGCAGTCGCCAGTGCGCAGGCAAAACTCGAACGCGTGATGCCGCCGAAGCTGCGCCGCCACGCGCGCGCGATCGACGAAACCGTCAGCCTGGATTTGCGCAGCGCGCCAGCCTCGGAGAACAATGCGGCATTGTTGCAATTAAGTGATGCGGCGCGCGCGCAGCAGAGCGTATCGTTCGACTACTGCGCGGCGGACGGGCGCAGCAGCGCACGTCAGTTCGATGCGTACGGTCTCGCGTTGCGCGGCGGCCGCTGGTACGCGGTTGGATACTGCCATCTGCGCGGCGGCGTTCGCTCGTTCCGGCTCGACCGCGTGCTCGCGGTGCGGGCGCTGCCGCGCAGCTTTCGCCGGCCGGAGGGATTCGACGCGGCGCGACATCTGTCCCTGAGCATCGCCAGCCTGCCGCGGGAATTCGCCGTGGAGGTCTGGATCGATAGCAGCCTGGCCGACGCGCAAGCCCTGTTCCCGCCCGACATCGGTCAATTCGAGGCCGAACGATCCGGGACGCGGCTGCGCGCACACACCGATCATCTGGACTGGTTCGCTCGGCAGCTCGCGCGCTTGCCGTTCGCGTTCGAGATCCGCACGCCGGCCGCCCTCGGCGATGCATTGCGCGCGCATGCGCAGCGACTGCTGCAAGGTGCGCCCCGCGCCAGGACGCCGCGCAAAGCACGAGCCGCGCCGGGCTAGAACGCGCCGGGCCGGAACGCCCTGAGCCAGAATCCCCTGGGATAGAATCGGCGTCGCCATGACAACGACCCGCACCCCGAACCCCTTGCTCGCGATTCTCGGCCGATTGCTCGAATCCGTGCTCAACCGCGCGCTGGCGCTGGATCCCGATACGCGCACGAAACTGGCGACCCTGGATGGACGCGCGTTGAGCGTCGAATTCCGCAACACGCCGTTCGCGTTGCGACTGATGGTCGTGGGCGATGCCTTGCGCGTCGGCCCCGCATTCGAGGGCGACAGCCAGCTGCGCGTCGCCGCGAGCCCGGGCAGCCTGCTCGCGATGGTCCTGCGCCGCGGCGAGGATTCGGCGATCGCGCCGGGAAAAGTGGATATCGCCGGGGATGCCGAACTCGCACGGCGCCTGGAAAAGCTCGCCTCGGGTTTCCGTCCGGATTTCGAGGAGGCGTTCGCACGCGTGTTTGGTGATGTGCTCGGAGTCAAGATCGCGCAGGGTTTCGCCAGCGCGCTGACCTACGCACGCGAACGCGGCAGCGCACTCGTGCAGGATGGCGCGGACTATCTCCGCGAAGAGAGTCGCGACCTGATCGCGCCGGGTGAAATGGAAACCTTCCTCGACGATGTGGACTTGCTGCGCGAACGCGGTGAACGACTCGAGGCGCGCGTGGCGCGGCTCGTCGCCGCGGCGGACAAACGCGCATGAGCGCCGTTCCCGCGCGGTACGCGTGCATTCCGAATGTGATCCAACCCGTTTCCTCCGGGAATTTCTCCCGCCGTTCGACGCAGGATTCCATGACCATTGCTGCGAGATCTTCGTGAATCGACTGCGCAGCGTTCCGCGCCTGATCGGCATTGCCCGCGTCCTGCTGCGTTACCGCCTGGATGAATTGGTGCAGGTTGTACACTTGTTCCGCCCACTCAAATGGATACGACCGCTGTTCGGTCGGCCACATGCGGACATCGACAATCTGTCGCGCGGCGCGCGGCTGCGTCTCGCCCTGACCGAACTCGGCCCGATCTTCGTCAAGTTCGGCCAGATCCTGTCGACCCGTCGCGACCTGCTGCCGGCGGATGTGGCCGACGAACTGTGCCAGCTGCAGGATCAGGTGCCGCCATTTCCCAGTGCTATCGCACGCGCCGCGATCGAGACCGCGCTCGGTGCGTCAATCGCGAGCCGCTACGCGACGTTCGACGACACACCGCTCGCGTCCGCGTCGATCGCACAGGTGCACGCCGCGAGCCTGCACGACGGGCGCGAGGTCGCGGTCAAGGTGTTGCGCCCCGGCATCGGCGAACGCATCGCCCGTGATGTCGCCTTGTTGCACGCACTCGCCGATCTGGCCCAGCGATTCCATCCGAATGCCGACAAGATCCGACCGCGGGAAATCGTCGCCGAAATCGAAATGACCCTGCTCAATGAGCTGGACCTGCAGCGCGAAGGCGCCAATGCCAGCCTGCTGCGCCGGAACTTCTCCACGTCTGCTGATTTATACGTGCCTGAGGTGTATTGGTCTCACACCAATCAGGGCGTGCTGACCCTCGAACGCGTGCGCGGAATTCCCTCGGACGACATCGCCGCGCTCGACGCGGCCGGCATCGACCGCGGCTTGCTCGCGCGCAAAGGGATCGAGATTTTCTACACCCAGGTGTTCCGCGACAATTTTTTCCACGCCGATGCGCATGCCGGCAATATCTGGGTCGATCCGACGCGCCCGAATGATCCGTCGTTCATCGCGCTGGATTTCGGCATCATGGGTTCGCTGCCGGATCAGGATCAGTACTGGCTCGCGGAAAACTTCATCGCCCTGTTCAACCAGGACTACCGGCGCATCGCGGAATTGCACGTGCGCGCCGGCTGGATGCCCGCGACGATCCGCATCGACGAACTCGAAGCGGCCACGCGCGCGGTGTGCGAGCCGTATTTCACCCGGCCGCTGAGCGAGATCTCGCTGGCGGAAGTCGTGGTCAAGCTGTTCCAGACCGCGCGCCGCTATGAACTGACTTTGCAGCCGCAATTAATCTTGTTGCAAAAAACACTATTGAACATCGAAGGGATCGGCCGCCAGCTCGATCCGCACATCGACATCTGGGCCGTTGCCAAACCGGTGCTGGAACGCGTCTGGCGACAGCGGCACGGACCGCGCGCGATGCTCAAGGCGCTGCGACGACGCGTGCCGGAATGGCTCGCTGCGGCCCCGGAGATGCCGCAACTGCTGCACGACTACCTGAAGAAGGCGAGCTCCGGCGGGGTCGAAATGCGCGTGCACTCGCGCGACCTGCAGAACCTGCACAGCGATGCCCGCGCCGGCCGCGCGGTCGCAGTACCACTGGCCCTCGGCGCCACACTGACCTTGTCGGCCGTGCTGCTGTACGCGCTCGACAACAACGCCTGGCACTACGCCGGCGTGCCGTTCACCGCGTGGATCGCCGCGGTAGCGGGGGCGGTGTGTTTCTGGCTGGCGAATCGGCGTTCGTAAGGAAGCGATTCACTGCGCAACGATCAACTCGCACACCCCGCGGACCTCAAGGCGCGGGGGACCACGCCGCGATGATCCGCTGTACCACGCGGCGCCGATAGTCGTCGCCGGGCAGCCCCGCGTCGATCGCCGCAAATGCATCGCTTCGGGTTTGAGTGTCGGTCGTCGGGGTCGCACACAGCTGGCCCAGTAGATGCGCGAGTTTCGCATCGGCTTTCGTTGCTTCCGCCGATGCGGCGAACGTACGGTCGATCAGGGCCGCCTCGCTGCAGTTGGTCGGCGTGTGCGCTGCAGGTCCGTGTTCGGCGAATGCGGTGGCGAGGAGCATGTTGCGCCCGCGCAGCGGGATCACATGTCCACTCGGATACAATGGAAGCAGCAGGTCGAGGCTGTGCTGCAGATCGCCACGAGCATCGGCATAGCGTCCTTGCGCGAGGGACAGGATGCCGCGCCAGCGCAGCGAGCGGCCGCTATCGAGCGGCATCGCGAGGCGTTCGGACAGGGCGATGGCCTCATCGAGATAGCGGCGCGAGGCGTCGTCATCGTGCAACTGCAAGGTCAGCGCGCCGAGGTTGCCCAAGGCGTTGTTCAAGCCGCGCGCACGCGCCTCGCCACCGGAGCGATTCAAAGCGACAGCGCGCTCGATGACCGGTCGTGCTTCCGCGAGCTTGCCGGCGGCATACAGCGCTACGCCGAGATTGTCGATCTTGACCGTAATGACCGGACTATCCTGGCCATACAGACCCTCCATCAAGCCCAGCGATTCGCGCTGCAGTGCCAGCGCTTCATCGTTGCGCGATTGCGCCATCAAGGCCGCACCGAGGTTGTCGAGGGTATCCGCAACGATGCGCGGCGGAACATCGCCGCCGCCGCGCAATTCGGTCAGCAGGTCACGCAACACCGCTTCGGCTTCGCGCGAGCGATTCAACTTGACCAGCGAATAGCTCAGCGTGCCGATGATTTCCTCGCGCTGGCGACGATGCTCCGGCGCGTGCGTGAGCAGTGCCAGGGCGCGCTCGGATTGCGCAACGATTTCCGCGTGACGGTTTTGCGCGGCGAGCGCGTGCGAACGTGCGTCGATCGCATGCACGATCGTTTCCACGTGGCGCGCATCGCGCGAATCGAGCATGGCCTCGATCCGATCCAGCAGCGGTAAACACGCTTCCGCGTGGTTGTCGCTGAGGAGCAGGCGGCACCGCATTTCCAGCACCTGGGCGCGCAGCAGGGCGTCGCCGTCCTGCTCGGCGAGGCGTCCCGCTTCATCAACCAGCGGGCGAGCCGGATCGGGCACATCCAGACCCAGATAAGCGTCCGACATGGCGAGCAGCAATTCGGCACGGGTGGTGTTTTCGTTGCCGAACGCGTAGCGGATCGCGCGCACGCCTTCGTCGAGCAGATCGCGCACGCTCAGATCCGCGCGCTTCTTCAGCCCGGGATCTGCATTGTGGAACAGTGTAGTCATGAACACGAGGGAATGCCGTGCCGCATCGCGCTGGATGCGCGCCTGGTGTCCCTGCCACAGCGCGGTGCCGAGACCGATGACCAGTGCCAGTGCGGCAGCGGCGGCGAAGCCGACGGCAAGAGCATGCCGACGCAGGAACCGACCGGCGTGATAGCGCCAGTTGCCACGGCGCGCGCTGACGGGTCGCTGGCGCAGGTGATTGATGACGTCGGCGGCGAGATCGGCAACGCTGGCGTAGCGCTGTGCCGGATCCTTGCGCAGGGCCTTGAGCACGATCGCATCCAGATCGCCGCGCAGTTCCCGGCGCAGGCGTTGTGGGGTCAGATCGCGTTGCGCGGCAATCGCCTGCGCGTCAGCCGCGTCGCCGTCGCGGGTCACTGCCAGGCTCGGCCGGGTCGGCTCCTGATCCAGGATCGCGCGCTCGTAGGCGGCCGGTGTGGAATTATTGACTTTGTAGGGTCGCCGTCCGGTCAGCAGTTCGTAGAGCAGCAAGCCGAGCGCATAGACGTCGACCGCGGTCGTCACGGTTTCACCGCGCACCTGTTCGGGTGCGGCGTACTCGGGAGTGAACACGCGCGTCGCACTGATCGGTGCGGCATTCGCATCGATCAGCTTCGCGATGCCGAAATCCAGCAGCTTGACCTCGCCCGCGTCGGTGACGAGCAGATTCGACGGCTTCAGATCGCGATGCACGACCAGGCGTGCATGCGCGTGGCTGACCGCGTCGCAGACGGTCAGGAACAGACTCATGCGCTGGACCAGATCGCGGTGCCCGCGGTCGCAGTACTGACGCAGATCGACGCCGTCCACGTATTCCAGCGCCAGCCACGGACGTCCGTCGCCGGTCACGCCGCCATCGATCAGGCGTGCGATATTCGGATGGGTCAGGCCGGCCAGGATCTGCCGCTCGGCACGAAAGCGTGTGAGCACTTCTTCCGCATCCCAGCCGGGGCGGATCAGCTTGACGGCGACATTCTGGACAAAGCCACCCTCGATGCGTTCGGCCAGCCAGACCGTCCCCATGCCGCCACGGCCAATCTCGCGCAGCAGGCGGAACGCACCGACCCGCTGTCCTGCCAGGCCCTGATGCTGCGCGTCGCGGTCCGCATCCGCCAGATCCGCGAGCATCTGCGGCGCCTGGTTTTCCACGGCGGTGTGCAACATCTCGACCCGATCGGCCTCGAGCAGCGCGAGCACTTCGGCACGCAATGCGGCATCGAGGTTCAATGCATCAAGGCGCTGCGCCCACTGCGCCGGCGGCAGGTCCGCGAGATCATCGAACAGCGCGCGTGCGCGTCGCCAGGTTTCCGCATCCATGCTTGACTCCCCCATTGGGCGGGTGCCGGACCCACCGCCGCTTAGTGAACGATGACATTCTGCCGCAATTTACAAACCGGCCCAACCCGCTGGCCGCGGGCGCCTCCGTGGTCGCGTGACCCATTCGGTTACCGATTCATGGGTTCACCCTGAGCAGCTCCGCATTGAGAGCCTCAATGATGCACCTTGCGCAGCGCGGTCGAATCAAGCGCCACGCCGAGTGCATCCAGATTGCGCGCCCGGTTGTCACTGTCCCCGATCAGCGCGCGCACCGCGCTGGCCGCGGTATGGAAGCGCGCGGCCGCATCCGCGTCCGAGCCGGCGGACCATTGGCATGCGGCAAGGAGCGCACGTTGATAGTGGGCTTCCGAGCTCATGTCCGCCTCCTTGACGCCGAACAGCGCGTAGGCACGCTGCGCGGTAGCGCAGCCGGCTGCAGGTTTTTCCGCGAGCACTTCCCAGCGCACCAGATCATTCAAGGTGCCAAGTGCCGTCGGGCTCTTCGGACCCAGCGACGCGTCGTAAGCGATGACGGCGTCATGCAAATGGGTGCCCGCATTGCTCAGATCACCGAGCGCCAGTTCGCTGTCCGCGAGGATGCGCAGCGACGCCGCCGTGGTGTGGTGCTTCGGGCCCAGACCCGCGATGCGCACGCGCAGCGATTCGGCGGCCAGTTCGCGCGCACGCTCCGGATGCCCGAGCAGCAATTCGCACCAGGCCAGATTGTTCGCCACGGTCGCGACCTTGGTGTTATCCGGGCCGAATTTGGCGCGCCGCTGTTCGAGCACGTGGGTGAAGAGGCGTGCCGCTTCGGGATAGTTGTGCCGCGCATAGAGCACCGATGCCAGATCATTCTCGGCGACCATGCTGCGCGGATGCTCAGCGCCGAATACCTGCTGCACCAGCGCAAATTCTTCGCGGCGCAAGGTTTCGGCCTCATCCAGCATATTGAGATTTGTCAACAACATCGCCAATGTGCCAAGTGTGTTGGCGCGGTGCGGATCGCGTTCGGTGGTGGACCGGCGCACGGCCGCCAGCGTTGCCCGCGCGAGAGGCAGCACATCGGCTTCGCGATCGCGCAGGGTTGCGAGCGAAATCTCGCTGAGCGCGATTTCCTGGGTGAGACGGTGGTCTTCACCGAGCAAAGCCTGGCGCGTGGCCAGGCAGCGATCGTAAGCAATGCCCGCGGCAACAAGATCGCCCAATGCCTGCAGTGCCAGCCCGCGACGATGCTCGATGCTCGCGCGACGCAGCCGCGCTTCCGCAGTCCCAGGGTCCGCGGGCTCGGCGAGCCGATCGAGCAGACCGAGTTCGTCGCGAAAGCGCGTGAGTCCGTGCAAGGCCTCGGCACGCTGCAGCTCGGCGCGTTCATGCGTGCGCAGATCGCCGCTGTCACCGGCCAGGCGCGACGCTTCCTCGAGCAGTGGCAGCGATTCGCTATACATTCCGAGACCGCGATGTGCCTGACCGATCGCACTGAGCAGCGTCGCGCGTGCGCCGGGTTGATCCTTGAGGGCGTCGCGCATGCGATCGACGCCTTGCGAGAGCAGATCGCGGGCGCTCAGGTCGGCGCCACGCGCGGCTTCCGGATCGGCGGACTGGAACAATCGGCCCATGAAGTCGAGGGCGGCATCCGACTTGGCCACCTCGGCGACCGCGATGTCGCGCTGACGACGCGCCTCGTTGGTCTGCACCAGCGCGATGACCAGTCCGATCGCCAATGCGGCAAAAGCCATTAGTGCAAATGCGCTGGCTACCGCATGCCGACGCAGGAACCGACCGGCGTGGTAGCGCCAGTTGCCACGGCGCGCGCTGACGGGTCGCTGGCGCAGGTGATTGATGACGTCGGCGGCGAGATCGGCAACGCTGGCGTAGCGCTGTGCCGGATCCTTGCGCAGGGCCTTGAGCACGATCGCATCCAGATCGCCGCGCAGTTCCCGGCGCAGGCGTTGTGGGGTCAGATCGCGTTGCGCGGCAATCGCCTGCGCGTCAGCCGCGTCGCCGTCGCGGGTCACTGCCAGGCTCGGCCGGGTCGGCTCCTGATCCAGGATCGCGCGCTCGTAGGCGGCCGGTGTGGAATTATTGACTTTGTAGGGTCGCCGTCCGGTCAGCAGTTCGTAGAGCAGCAAGCCGAGCGCATAGACGTCGACCGCGGTCGTCACGGTTTCACCGCGCACCTGTTCGGGTGCGGCGTACTCGGGAGTGAACACGCGCGTCGCACTGATCGGTGCGGCATTCGCATCGATCAGCTTCGCGATGCCGAAATCCAGCAGCTTGACCTCGCCCGCGTCGGTGACGAGCAGATTCGACGGCTTCAGATCGCGATGCACGACCAGGCGTGCATGCGCGTGGCTGACCGCGTCGCAGACGGTCAGGAACAGACTCATGCGCTGGACCAGATCGCGGTGCCCGCGGTCGCAGTACTGACGCAGATCGACGCCGTCCACGTATTCCAGCGCCAGCCACGGACGTCCGTCGCCGGTCACGCCGCCATCGATCAGGCGTGCGATATTCGGATGGGTCAGGCCGGCCAGGATCTGCCGCTCGGCACGAAAGCGTGTGAGCACTTCTTCCGCATCCCAGCCGGGGCGGATCAGCTTGACGGCGACATTCTGGACAAAGCCACCCTCGATGCGTTCGGCCAGCCAGACCGTCCCCATGCCGCCACGGCCAATCTCGCGCAGCAGGCGGAACGCACCGACCCGCTGTCCTGCCAGGCCCTGATGCTGCGCGTCGCGGTCCGCATCCGCCAGATCCGCGAGCATCTGCGGCGCCTGGTTTTCCACGGCGGTGTGCAACATCTCGACCCGATCGGCCTCGAGCAGCGCGAGCACTTCGGCACGCAATGCGGCATCGAGGTTCAATGCATCAAGGCGCTGCGCCCACTGCGCCGGCGGCAGGTCCGCGAGATCATCGAACAGCGCGCGTGCGCGTCGCCAGGTTTCCGCATCCATTCCTGATCCTCCCGGTCAATGGCGAGCCGGCAGGGACCGGCTTGCGTCAGCGCGATCGATTGAATACGACGGCACCGAGTTCGCTGGCGCGTTGCTCCGTGCACGACTCGCCCACAGCCTCGCGCAGGCGCGGACAGCCTTGCGCCAATTGCTGCAGGGAGAGATTCTCCACGATTCGCGTGCGCGCGACACAGACCGCTCCGTGTGGCGACCAGCCTGCCTCGAAGTGGAAGTCTGCCGCAGTTTCCGCATGCTGCACGCCGTGCGCGTCATACACATCGATCTGCGTCCCGTTTTTTGTGGAGGCTTCGCCATTTCCACAATAGTCGGCACGCACCATATGCACGCACGCCTCGTACAGCGGCGCGAGTGCGGCGCCGTCCGGCGCGTTCTTCCACGGCTTGTAGCCGAAGCGCACGCATTTGGCCTGCGCGCCACTGGTGCAACTCAGCACAAAGTGAGCCGGGTCGGCATGAAAGCGACCTTCCGCGTCCCAGCGTCCCGACAGTGGAAACCCTTCCTGCTCGCCCTGGTAGTTCGCCTCGCAGGGGTTCTGCCAATCGCTATCGCCTACGCGCACGCTGAAGCGATGCAGCAGGGTTTCTCCGCTCGGATCGCCGGGGTCGGCGCGCACCGCATCGATGCGCACCGTACTGCCGTCTTCGAGATCAAGCTCCGCACCGATCAGATCGCGACTGCGCAGAACACGGCCGTCCGCCTGGTCCAGGACGAACGACGTGCCGTCGACACTGAGCCCGTGCGACACCGGATTGTCCGCGATCGCGACGGCGGCCAATGCACAACCGAGCAATCCCAGCAGCAGGCGCAGCATGTCGACTCCTCAATCCTGCGGATGCAGGCGAACCTGCACGCGGTCCAGCGACAACGCTGACCATGGCGCGTCGATCGTACGACCAATCGGCGGCGTCGCGGAGACGTTGACGGAATCCTGGTCCGCCAGCATGCCATTCAAGGTAAATCCATTCAGGGTCAGACCATTCATCGTCCGACCATTCAAGGTCAGACCGTTAAAAGTCCGACCATTCAAGGTCAGACCATTAAAAGTCAACCCATTCAAGGTCAGACCATTCA
>JBDTLV010000095.1:0-19497 GCA_039934615.1 Tahibacter sp. | reverse complement strand
CGGGAATCGGGAATCGGGAATCGGGAAAAGCATACAGGGCAAATGCGGGGACGAACGCTTTCGAGCGAACCGTCAGCACTTTCCGGTTCAGTGACGTGCGCCGTAATTCATCGCATGTAGTCGGGGTCAATACCCATGCGGCCAGCCAATAAACGAAAAGCCCCGCCAAGGCGGGGCTTCGCGAACCACATTGCAGCGCAGTATCAGGCCGGGACGACGCTGATCATGCGACGGCTCTTCGGACCCTTGACCGAAAACTCCACCTTGCCGTCAATCTTGGCAAAAATGGTGTAATCGCGGCCGAGGCCGACGCCGGTACCCGGATGGAACTGGGTGCCGCGCTGACGCAGAATGATGTTGCCGGCATTGATGGCTTCACCGCCATAGACCTTCACACCAAGATATTTCGGATTCGAGTCGCGACCGTTGCGGCTTGAACCTACGCCTTTCTTATGTGCCATGGCGATTACTCCTCGTTCTTGGCTTTTCGTGCCGATTTCGCACCGCTGATGCCGGTGATCTCGATTTCGGTGTAGTGCTGACGGTGGCCGGTTTCCTTGCGGAAATGCTTGCGGCGGCGGAATTTGACGATGCGGATCTTGTCCGCGCGGCCGTGCGACTTGATCGTCGCGGCGACCAGCGCCCCGGCAACCGTCGGACCGCCGATCGAGATCTGATCGCCTTCGCCGAGCAGGAGAACCTGATCGAAATTAACGGCTGCACCCACTTCGCCTTCGAGTTTCTCGACGCGAATGGTTTCGCCCTGCATCACGCGGTATTGCTTACCGCCGGTGACGATGACTGCGTACATGGCATACCTCTGTAGTTATTCTGAACCCGCCAGACACGGCAATAGTTCGCCCAAAAAAGGCGCGCGAGCATAACTGTTGCATCTCGCCAGGTCAAATCACCGCCCGCTCACGAATTGAAGTACAGACTTGATCCGGACGGTAGCCGCCCCATTTCAGGGTGTCCTGCGTGACCACCAGCCGCGCACTGTCTCATACCTTGATCGCGTACCGCGTGATTCTCTGCGCGGCGCATAATCTGCCGTTCGCCAACCCGACTCCAGCCCGGTCTATTCCATGGATACGATCCGCATACGCGGTGCCCGCACACACAATCTGAAGAACATCGATCTGGATCTGCCACGCGATAGCCTGATCGTGATCACGGGACTGTCCGGCTCGGGCAAGTCCTCGCTCGCCTTCGACACGATCTACGCGGAGGGACAGCGTCGCTACGTGGAATCCCTGTCCGCCTACGCGCGGCAATTCCTCTCGGTGATGGAAAAGCCCGATGTCGATCACATCGAAGGCCTCTCGCCCGCGATCTCGATCGAACAGAAATCAACCTCCCACAATCCCCGTTCCACGGTCGGCACGATCACCGAAATCTACGACTACTTGCGTCTGCTGTACGCGCGCGTCGGCACACCGCGCTGCCCGGATCATGGCATTGCCCTGGAAGCCCAGACCGTCAGTCAGATGGTTGATGCGACCCTGGCGCTCGACCCGGCGCACCGCTACATGCTGCTCGCGCCGGTGATCCGCGAACGAAAAGGTGAACATGTTCAGGTTTTCGAGCAATTGCGCGCGCAGGGATTTGTTCGCGCCAGAGTCAACGGTGTGGTGTACGAGCTTGACGCAGTACCTGCGCTGACGCTGCGACAGAAGCATACGATTGAGGTTGTTGTCGATCGGTTTCGCCCTCGCGACGACATCAAGCAGCGCCTCGCGGAATCTTTCGAAACCTCGCTGCGCCTGGGCGAAGGGCTCGTGCTGGTGGTCGACCTCGATGCCACGGACGCGTCACCCGCAACCCGCGTCGGAACAGAAAAGACCACGCGCAACGCCGCCGGTGAAACCCTCTATTCATCGCGCTTTTCCTGCCCGGTTTGCGACTACTCGCTGCCGGAGCTGGAACCGCGCCTGTTTTCCTTCAATTCGCCAGTCGGTGCCTGCACTGGCTGCGACGGTCTCGGTGTGAGCCAGTTCTTCGATCCTGCCCGCGTGGTGGTACACCCGAACCTGAGCCTGGCGGCGGGAGCCGTACGCGGCTGGGACCGCCGCAATGCATATTATTTCAATATGATACTTTCGCTGGCGAAGCATTACGGCTTCGCGGTGGATACGCATTGGGAAGACCTGCCCAAAGCGACGCAGAAAGCCGTACTGCAGGGTTCCGGCGACGACGAAATCGCGTTCAAGTATCTCAGCGAAAGGGGCACGGCGGTCAGCCGCAAGCACCGCTTCGAAGGCATCATTCCGAATCTGGAGCGACGCTACAAGGAAACCGAGTCGCCGACCGTGCGTGAGGAATTGTCCAAGTTCATCAGCGCTCGCGCGTGCCCGGAATGTACCGGACAGCGTCTGAATCGTTCGGCACGAAATGTCTTCGTCGCCGAGAGAAATCTGCCATCCCTCACGTCATTGCCGATCGACGCCTCGCTGGCTTTCTTCCATGAGTTGAGCCTGAGTGGATGGCGCGGCGAAATCGCCACCAAGATCGTCAAGGAAATTCGCGAACGACTGCGTTTTCTCGTCGACGTGGGTCTGGACTATCTGACCCTCGACCGCCAAGCCGATTCCCTGTCCGGCGGCGAAGCACAGCGCATTCGGCTTGCCTCACAGATAGGCGCTGGTCTGGTCGGCGTCATGTACGTGCTGGATGAGCCGTCGATCGGTCTGCATCAGCGCGACAACGAACGCTTGCTCGGTACCCTGACCCGTCTGCGCGACCTGGGCAATACGGTGATCGTTGTCGAACACGACGAAGATGCGATCCGCCTCGCCGATCACATCGTGGATATCGGACCCGGCGCCGGCGTGCATGGCGGCGAGATCGTTGCACAGGGTAAATTCAAGGATGTTCTGGCTGCCAAACGTTCGCTGACCGGCCAATATCTGTCGGGAAAACGCCAGATCGCCATGCCGAAGAAACGTCGCGTCGCGGATCCCGATCGCATGTTCCGCCTGCTCGGCGCAACCGGCAACAATTTGAAAAATGTAGACCTGGAAATTCCCGCTGGTCTGTTCGTCTGCGTGACTGGAGTCTCCGGATCCGGCAAGTCGACCTTGATCAACGATACGCTGTTTCGCTATACGGCCGCCGAGCTCAATGGCGCGAGTGAGAAACCCGCTGCGTTCAAGAAAGTCGAAGGCATCGAACTGTTCGACAAGGTGGTGGACATCGATCAGTCACCGATTGGCCGCACGCCACGCTCGAACCCCGCGACGTACACCGGTCTTTTTACGCCCTTGCGCGATCTTTTTGCACAAGTTCCCGAATCGCGGGCGCGCGGATACAGCGCCGGACGGTTCAGCTTCAATGTGAAAGGCGGTCGCTGCGAAGCCTGCGAAGGTGACGGCATGATCAAGGTCGAGATGCA
Organism: Tahibacter sp.; assembly: GCA_039934615.1. Taxonomy (GTDB): domain Bacteria; phylum Pseudomonadota; class Gammaproteobacteria; order Xanthomonadales; family Rhodanobacteraceae; genus Tahibacter. The sequence continues at coordinate 16,106 of JBDTLV010000095.1, read as the reverse complement.
TTTCCTGCCCGACGTGTATGTGCCCTGCGATGTGTGTCACGCCAAGCGCTACAACCGCGAAACGCTTGATATCACCTACAAGGGATACAACATTTCCGACGTTCTCAACATGACCGTCGAGGATGCTTTCAAGTTGTTCGAGCCCGTGCCCGTGCTGGCGCGCAAGCTCGAAACGCTCATGCACGTCGGCCTCACCTACATCAAGCTGGGACAAAGCGCGACGACGCTCTCCGGCGGCGAGGCGCAGCGCGTGAAATTGTCGCGCGAACTCTCCAAGCGCGATACCGGCCGCACTTTGTATATTCTGGACGAACCGACCACCGGTTTGCATTTTCATGACATCGATCAGTTGCTGCATGTGCTGCATCGACTCGCCGATGCCGGCAACACCGTGGTCGTGATCGAACACAATCTTGACGTGATCAAGACCGCGGACTGGGTTATCGATCTGGGGCCCGAAGGCGGCCACCGGGGCGGCGAAATCATCGCTACCGGCACGCCGGAGCAGATTGCCAAGGTCAAGCGCTCGTACACCGGACAGTTTCTCGCCCGACAAATGGTGCCGTCGAGCGGGGGCACGCGCAAGAAGGCCGCCGCATGAGCAAGCAGAGCGCGCCATCTGCTGACGCGGAATTGCGTTTGCTCGCACGCGTGCCCATACGCGTGCGCTGGCGCGATCTGGACGCCTTCAACCATGTGAACAATGCGAACTTCCTGACCTACCTGGAGGAAGCGCGACTGGTCTGGCTATCGGGCATCGAAGGCCCGTGGTTCGGCGCGACCTGGATGCCCGTGCTGGCCGCGACGAACGTCAACTATCGCGCGCAGATCGAATGGCCCGGTGAGGTCGTCGTCGAATTGTATTGCCAACGAATCGGCCAGTCCTCGGTGACTGTCGCGCACCGTATCGTGTCCGCAGTCAATCACGAGCACCTTCACTCCGATGGCAACGTCGTCATGGTCTGGATCGAGCCAGCCACCGGCCGATCCGTTCCATTGCCCGATTCGATCTGCAAGGCCTGCAGCTGAGCGGTCAGGAACGACGGCCCGTGTCACTAGCCACGCGCTGCGCTAGCGCGGCGGAGCGGCCGGTGGCGCCACCTCGGGCATGGCATCGGCGACCACGAATGTCGCCGTCACCGTCGAACCATCCTGCAACGCAAAGGTGATCGTCGCGTTCGCCCCAGCCGGCAATTCGCGATGCGGCATCATCAGCATCAAATGACGACCACCGGGCTCCAGCACGACACCTTGCCCGCCCGCAATGTCCAGATGTTCAATAGGCCGCATTCGGGTCATCCCGTTTTCTTCGACCGTCTGATGCAGCGATACATTGGCGTAGTCGACACTGCTCGCTGAAACGACGCTCAACGCCTCGTCGCCGACGTTGTGCAGGACGGCGTAACCCGCCTGCATGGGCGCGCCGGACGGCATCGCGCGTATCCACGCGCCCTCGACGTGCAGTGTTCCGGCTGCCTGCACGACGCCAGTCAGCGACAGCAAGATAGCACTGGCCGAGATTCGGTTTCTCATGCCGCTCATTCCGTACCGGGTTGTCGCTATGATAACCGGTACGTCACGGCCACCGAGCGACATCCGCCATGCTTGAATCGATCCGCCACAACGATGTCCTCGAATTGCGTCTTGCGCGCCCCCCGGTCAATGCGCTCGACGCGGGGCTCATCCGTGCGCTGCGCACCGCTGTCGAGGCCGCTCCGGCCGAAGGCGCACGCGGCATCATCGTCTCCGGTCGCAGCGGCATGTTTTCCGGCGGTCTCGACGTCCCTTCGCTGCTGCAGCTGAATCGCGAAGAGATGAGCGGAGTCTGGCGCGATTTCTTCGGGCTCTGTGGCGCATTGGCTGCTTCCCCGATCCCGACCGTCGCTGCCATCACCGGGCACAGCCCGGCGGGCGGTGCCGTGGTTTCGATCTTTTGCGACTACCGGGTGATGGCCCGCGGCCCGTTCCGCATCGGTCTCAACGAAGTTCAGGTCGGTCTCGTGGTGCCGGACATCATCCAGGCTGCGCTGCGTCGGCTGGTGGGCACCTACCGCGCCGAACGCTTGATGGTTGCCGGTGCGATGGTCGATTCAGAACAGGCTCTCGCTCTCGGCATGGTTGATGAACTGACGGATATCGACGACGTCGTGCTGCGTGCCCACAAGTGGCTGGAAGAAATGCTCGCCCTGCCACCGCGCGCCATGTCCGAAACGCGACGCCTTGCGCGCGCCGACCTGAGCGGACTTTTTGCAGATCCCGACAAACTGGGCATAACGGATTTTGTCGATGGCTGGTTCAGCAGCGAGTCGCAAATGGTCCTGCAGGCCCTGGTTGCGAAGCTCAAGGCGAAGGGTTGAGCACTGGCGCAGAATTCTGCCATCGAGACAGGTCGGCGTCACTGAAGCCGGCTTGATCTCCCCAACGGGGTCGCCGAGCGGATTGGGCTACATCACCTTCGGACAGCAGATTCCACATGTTTCGCGTCGGTCTCATCTCGGATACCCACGGCCTGCTCAGAGCCGAAGCCACGGATTTCCTCCGCGGCAGCGACATCATTGTCCACGCAGGCGACATCTGTGATTCGAGTGTCCTCGAACAACTGGCGGAGCTGGCGCCGCTCACCGCAGTCCGCGGCAACAATGACCACGGACCTTGGGCAAACGACTTGCAAGAGAAAGAGCTGCTGCGAGTCGGCGAGGTCCTGGTATACGTCATCCACGACCTTTCGGAAATTGACATTGACCCGATGGTGGCAGGCGTTCGAGTCGTGGTCTCGGGTCATTCACACCGACCCTCGATTCAAGATCGCAACGAGGTCCTGTTCGTCAATCCGGGCAGTGCCGGACCGCGTCGATTCAAGTTGCCGGTCTCGGTCGGGGAGCTGATCGTGACAGATACTTCCGTTGTTGCTCGCACCGTCGAATTGCCGGCCACGACGAAAGCCCGTCGCTGAGCAACCGGCCTTGCCGATGTACTTAATTTGCCAAAGCGACTTGTTCCAGACTCGATCGAGTCGGGGTGCTCATTTCGCTCACCCGGTGTGCTGATCGGCTTCAGTTCGCGCCGCGCCCCAGCGGGCGCTCCGGATCGGCGATCCAGCCGCTCCAGGACGGCGCAAACAGGCGTGAACCGATCAGACCCGCATGCTCCATCGCGAGCAGGTTGTGGCACGCGGTGACACCGGAACCACACATGTGCACAACGCGTTCGGGTGAAAATTCCCCAATGACGGACTCGAACGCGTCGCGCAGTTCACCGGCCGGACGAAAGCGCTGATCGGCATCCAGATTTTCGGTGAAAGGCCGATTGCGCGCGCCAGGAACATGACCGGCGACTTTGTCGATGGGTTCAACTTCGCCGCGGAATCGCGCGGAACCGCGCGCATCCAGCAACAGCATCGACTGGTCGGCAAGCCCGCTCTGGACTTCATCGAACAGCACGATCTGACGCGTATCGAAGACCACCTCAACCGGGCACGCAGCCACCAGCGGCGCATCGTCCGAGAGCGGCAATCCCGTCGCTTTCCAGGCGGCAAAGCCCCCGTCCAGCACAGCCACATCGAGATGTCCGACCAGGCGCAACATCCACCAGAGTCGCGCGGCGTGCGCGCCGTTGGCGTCGTCGTATGCGACGACCTGGCTCTGCGGTGTCCAACCCCAGCGCGCGAGGCAGCGCGTAAAACCGTCGAGAGATGGCAGCGGGTGTCGTCCCATTCCGGTCCGGCTCATGTCCGACAGATCGCGCTCCAGATGCGCATAGACGGCCCCCGGCAGATGCGCTTCGCTCCACGCACGCTCGCCGCGTTCCGGATCCGCCAGATCGAAGCGGCAATCGACGACCAACAGATCCGCGGATCCGCACAGGGTCGAGAGTTCTTGTGGAGAAATGAGAGTTGTGTAATTCATTGCAGCGCCTCCAGGCGTCGCAGAAGATTGACCAGCATTGCGGCGGTCGCGCCCCAAATGCGTCGCCCGTCGAAATCGTATTCGTAGATCTCACGCGGACGACCACGCCATTCCACACGATGTTTGCGCAGATTGTGCGGATTCAACAGGAAATCCAGCGGGACTTCGAATACATCGGCAACCTCGCGGGGATCGGGCGCCAACCGATATCCCGGCGCAACGCGCGCGACGACCGGCGTCACCAAATACCCGCTGATCGTTTCGAAACTATCAAGGTAACCCACCGGCGTAATGCTGCTGCGCTCGATCCCCGTTTCCTCCTCAGTCTCGCGCAGCGCAGCCGCAATGGCATCCGAGTCTTCCGCTTCGATCCGACCGCCGGGAAAACTGACCTGTCCCGCATGTGTGCGCATGCTTTCCGGACGCAAGGTAAAGAGGACGCTGGCGGCTCCGGCGTGCTCGACCACCGGGATCAGCACAGCCGCCGGAGTGCGTGCCGGTGTGTCCAACAGGTCTGCAATTTCCACATGGTTCCAGCCCGGTGCCGACGGCGGATCGTCGAGGCGTCTGAGCACTTGCAGGATCGCCTGCAACGGACGGCTGTCGCTCACGCCTGCTCGCGGTCGATTTCGCGCAGTGGCAGCACGTCGCGCATGATGCGCAAGCGCTCGTAATCGGCCAGACGCGACCAGAGCGCGATTTCTTCACCGGTACGCAGACAGCCTTCGCAGTATCCGCGCGCATCCAGATTGCATACGCCGATGCACGGGGTCAGCACGGCGCGCGTTGGTCCGAATGAGAACATCGTCATAGGCAAGCCTTCCACAGGTTGTTAGATTACCTTACCGAAGACCACGGAGCACGGCATGCTCGCACTTGCCACCCGGGTCGTCAGTGATTACGGCAAGGTGCTCGCACGCGTTTCCCCCGGCGTGTACGGGCTGCCGCAATCGCTGCTGCCCTATCCAAAGGAACGCATTCGCACCGCGTTGCGTTTCCTGCTGCAAAACCTGCCGGGCGAACATCCGGAACTGCGCGAGGGACTGGCGCGCGGTTATGTATATCTTGCTCAATTCGTCGCCGACGACGACGCGGAAATCATCGCGCAGGGCTCGGCGGGCATGAGCGGCATGTCCGGCGACACGCAGCACGCAGAACCCGCCATGCGTTTGATCAACCTGATCAAGGCTGAAATGGAGCGGGCACTGGACGAGCTGGCCGGCAATCCGGCCTGAATCGCACGTCGCTACTGCCGCTCCGCGCGATGCGTTGCTTCCTGCGAAACGATGACGCCGTGCTGTGGCACGGCGTCATTTTATACGTGTAGCCAAATCCCGAAACTCATTGCCGAGCGGGACAACGCCGACGCTTCAATCATTCGGAAGCGCTGCGTCCGACGTCTTGCTTACTTGACTTCGATAACCTTGATTTCGAACACCAGCGCCTCGTTCGGGCCGATGCGCGGCGCCTGGCCACGTTCGCCATAAGCGAGTTCAGGCGGAACGAACAACTGCCAGTGGTCGCCAGCGCGCATAAGGGGCAGCACTTCCTGCCAGCCCTTGATCACGTCCTTTACCTTGAAATGCACGGGTTCGTTACGCGCGAACGAGCTATCGAACTCAAGACCGCTGGTCAGCGAGCCGCGATAGTGGACCGTGACATCAGTCTCTGCCGTAGCCTTCTTGTTGCCATTGCCTTCCTCGATCACCCGGTACTGAACGCCCGACGGCAATACGACGATGCCCTTCTTGCCGCGATTCTCGGTCATGAAGCGCTGGCTTTTGGCCTTGTTTTCACCGGCGACCTTGTCGAATTCGGCCTTGGCCTCCGTCATCATCTTCTGCTGCATCTTGCCCAGCACATCACGCATGACTTCTTCGGAGACCGCCGGACTCTTCTTGCCATAGCCGTCCTGCATCGCACGCACGATGGTGTTGATGTCCACATCCATCTTGCGCTCGACAAAGTCGTTACCGATCTGGAAACCGATCGCGTAGCTCAATTTGCCCTTCTCGCTACTGGTGTCCTGTGCGAGAACGGCACCCGCCGCGAACATCGCCGCCGCGGCGACAGACCAACGCAAATTCATGCTTACCTCCGATGGGAACTGCCCGAATCCGGCCCCGGACGCTGCCGCTGGCCGCAAAGATCTTCCATTCTAGCGGAGCCGCCGGCATGGGGCTACCGCTGCACTGCCCAAGGCTGTTCCAGGGCGTCGCAAACTCACGACCCGTGAAGGGTGGCCCGCTGCAGCTGAACGGCGGCTACACGGGTAACATCGCGCATTTCGCCAACCCGAGCCTGCCATGTCCTTCCAGAATCTGTTGATCGCCGACCGAGGCGCCGTCCGCCATATCACGATCAATCGCCCCGACAAACTCAATGCATTGAACTTATCGACCCTGACAGACTTGCAGAATGCCTTCGATCAGGCCCGCGACGAGGCGAGCATCCGTGTCGTGGTGCTGTCCGGCAGCGGCGAAAAAGCCTTCGTCGCGGGCGCCGATATATCCGAGCTCGCGTCGCTCACGCCAATCCAGGCCCGCGCATTCTCCAGCACGGGACAGCGCATGATGCGCACAATTGAACAACTGGGCAAACCTGTGATCGCGCGCATCCAGGGCTTTGCACTCGGCGGCGGAATGGAGCTCGCCATGTGCTGCCATTTGCGCATCGCCAGCGATCGTGCGCGCTTCGGACAGCCGGAAATCAATCTCGGCGTGATCCCGGGATTTGGCGGAACACAACGCCTCACGCGTCTCGCGGGTCGCAGCGCCGCGCTGGAACTGTGCCTGCTCGGCGCGCCGATCGACGCGGCGCGCGCCCTGGCGCTCGGCGTAGTTACCCGGGTCGTTGCCGCTGATCTGCTCGATGCGGAAGTATCCGCCCTGGCCGAACAACTGGCCGCGTCCGCACCGCACGCGCTCACGGGAATCCTCGATACGGTCATCACCGGCGAGGATCTGCCGATCGATGCCGCGCTCGATTTCGAATCGCTGGCCTTCGCCCTGTGCTGCTCAAGTGCGGACATGCGTGAAGGAACGTCGGCATTCCTGGAGCGGCGCAAAGCGCAGTTCATCGGAAACTGAATTCCAGCGCGTTCATGCGCGAATGTGCACGATGACATTTCGTCAGATCAGTTCTCGCGAAGATGCGGGGCATGGACCCGCATCTTCCCGATTCGGCGCCCATCTGCCGAAATTTTACTTGCCGGCAAATGCTTCGTTGAGGAAATTTCTCATTTGCAGCGCACTGCGCCGCGCGGTCCGTTCGTTGTATTCGCAACCCGGCACCTGGCCATGTGCCGTCGGAATCGCGAAGCAGTGCACGGCCCCGCTGTAGTTGAGAAACTGCCAGTCAACCTTGGCGTCGGTCATTTCTTTCTGAAACGTGGCGATTTGCTCCGGCGAAACGAACTTGTCGTCAGCGCCATTCATCGCAAGGACCTTCGACTTGATGTTTTTCGCCATCGTCACGTCATCGCTGGCCAGATTGCCGTGGAAGGAAACGACCGCTGCCACTTCCGCGCCGCTGCGAGCCAGATCCAGCACGGTGGCACCACCAAAGCAGAAACCGAATGCCGCGAAGTGCTGGCCGTCCAGTGGCGCCTTGCCCACCTGGCCACGCAACTGCGCCAGAGCGGCGTTGATCCGTGCACGCAGGGCGTTACGGTCAGCGTACATGGCTTTCGTCGCGGCGCCAGCCTCGTCAGGGTTCTTGGGGCGCTGATCGACGCCATAAACGTCAGCCACCAGAACGACGTAGTCCTTGCCGGCGTAGTGCTTGGCGAGTTCGATCTGGTCAGGGTTCATCCCCATCCAGTCGGGCGCCATCACCAGCCCAGGTCGTTTCGCGCCGGCGTCGTCATATACGAGTGCACTTTGCATTTTCTTGCCATCGACTTCGTAGTCGAGGGTCCTGCTGACCATCGCCGCGTGGCATGTGCCAATCAGCGAAAGAGCTGCGATTGTCCCGGTAAGCATTGCACGCATCATGTTGGATCTCCGCGTCGGGGGAACCTCAATCATACCTCCGCGAGTCCCCACGCGGCGTCTGCGCATCGTGCAGCGAAGCCTCAGTCAGGCGACGCCAAGTCCTTGGATGCCGACGATAGCCTGCGGATCAAAGCCGGCCAACTGCGCAAATGCGCGGCCGCGGTCGGCATAGTCCTTGAACTGATCGAAACTCGGCGCTCCCGGCGAAAGTAGCACCACCCCAGCGGCTGGAGTGAGCTCGCGCGCGAGCGCCACGGCTTCGCCCAACGAGCCGCATCGGCGCAACAGATAGTCAGTGGCGGTGTCCGCCAGCAATGCGGCGATGCGCGCGCCATTCGCACCCATGGCAATCACCGCATGGGGCGGGTTTTGCCGAACAAAGTGAACAAAGTCCTGCCAGTCGACGCCACGGTCGAACCCTCCCAGCAATACTGTCACTGGAACACGGTCCAGACTGCGCAATGCTTCGATCGTCGCCTGGGGAGTGGTCGAGATACTGTCGTTGATCCAGCGCAGGCCGTCACGCGAACCCAGCGTTTGCAGTCGATGTGGCAACGCCGCGAAACGGGTGACGCTGGCCAGCGCATCCTGCGAATCGGCGCCAATCGCATCCAGCACGGTCAACGCGGCACACAAATTCAAGGCATTGTGTTCGCCGGGAATCGGCAGAGACTCCGTATCAAGGCAACGCCGTTCCCGCCAGCAGACACTCCCTTCGGCAACATGCCATCCTGCGACGGTACCGAACAGATGCCGGTTCGGGTGCTCGGCAGTACGTTCGACCAGTTCGCTCTGCAGGCCGTTCGCTACCAGCAGGCGCGACGCATCGGCCAGCCGCAGCTTGTCGGCCACATAGCGATCGCGCGAGCCATGCCAGTCCAGGTGCTCTTCATAAATGTTATTGATCAGGCCGACGTCGACCTGCCCCATCTCGCCGGTCTGAAAACTGGACAATTCCACAACCCACCAATCCACCAGTGCCGGGGTGTCGAGCAATTCCAACAGCGGCATTCCGATGTTGCCGACGAGCGCCACGCGCCGCCCCAGTTCCCGCAACAAGTGTGCGATCAGCGCAGTCGTGGTGCTCTTGCCTTTCGTGCCGGTGACCGCGATAACGCGCGCCGCGGGGTTCTCGCCAAACCAAAGTGCCGTACCGGATGTCAGAACCACCCCCGCCGCGACCGCTTCGCGCAGAGCTGCGTGGTAGGCACTGACGCCGGGCGACTTGACGATGACGTCAAAGGTCCAGAGCAGGCCGGCGTAAGGTTCGACGCTGATGCACTCCAGGCTGTCGCCATACAAGGTCGCAGCGAGCTCGGCCTCCGACTCGCTGCACAGCAGGCTCAGACGCTGCCCCGGCAGGCGCCGGCGCAGCGCGGCCAAGGCGGCCTTGCCCTCGCGGCCATAGCCCCAGACGGCGACCCGTCTGCCGGCGAGATCAGAAAAACGCATCAGCGACACCGCGCAGCCGGACCGGAAAACGATCTTCTCCCGCTGCGTTCAACTGTGCCGAGAGTTCGAGTTCGCGCACATCCAGCTGCGGCAGGATCTCAACGACAAAGCGCGCGACCAGTGCATCTTCGCGCCATTCCGGTCGCTGACTGAGGTCATACAATGCAGCACGCGACTCCTGCCCTTCGCCGACACATTCGAAAGGTTTGTGGTTGCCGTATTCGAGCAAGGCATCGAAGCCGGCAAACTGGGTCTCATCGTCGAGCAGGTTGCGACCGAAAATGCCGAGAAGCCGCGGCTTTGGCAAAAATGGCGCCAAGGCCAGAAATACAAAATGGCATTTCGGACAGGATCCACACCAGCGGTCGGCAGGCCGCGGACCCAGCAGGCGGAAATTTCGATTGCAACTGGAAAACACGTCATCGTAGCGCGTCGTCCGCGCGAACAGGCGAGTTACCGCCAGTTCCGACAGCGGGCGCAACAGCGAAAAATAGTTCAGATCTGCCGCGACGTGATCATGCAGCCAGTCGTGCAGCCGACGCTCGAATTCCCAGCTCTTGCTCCACTGGTGGTTGATCGCCTGTCCGGCGTATTCAAGCGTCGCGCTGGAGGCCGACCGTTCGTTGGAGAATACGATACTGTCGTAACCATAGAGCACGGCCGCCACCGAAAGTATCGCCGAATTGATCGCGGTGACCGGGATGTGACCGTTCCAGGCGCCGAGCTTGTTGTACTCGAACAATTCGGGCGCGAGATGGCGCTGAATGTTGAACGAAGCCAGTCCCGTGCGTTCCGCACACGCCGCGATCAGGGCCGAGTTGCCGACCCACACCGCTGTCGCTTCCTCGCCATGCTTTTTCAACAATTCCACCGACACCAGCGAGTCTTTGCCACCGCCGATCGGTATCAGGCTGCGCTGCGGCAGGTTTAGCGCCGAAGCCAGCACTGTCGCGGCTGCGCCTCGCGGGAATGCGATGCGCCCTCGCAGATCGAGGCCGTTCTGGTAGGCAAACTCACCCAATCCGTGCAGATACAGCGCTTCAAGCAGATCCGCTGTCGCGGCGTCCGGGGCTTCCGGGCCGGTTTCGATGCGTTGCGGCACGCCAGCTTTGTAGTAGCTGATTCCCGCGACCAGATGCAGCAGGCGCAGTGCCGCATCGAACGCCGGGCGGCGTCCGGGCGCGAGCATGGGCGCCTGCGGGAACACGATGCGCTCGACCAGCTCGACGTCATCGTCAAAGGCATAGACCAGGCTCGCCGTACCGTCGACGTAGGTGCATCGCACAAAACGAAACGCCTGTGCCCGACGTGGATCCTTCAAACCGCTCAAATGACCGTCTCCTGCGCAGGTGCGCGCAGATTGTAATGCGAAGCCATGGTTGCACCGTATGCACCGGCCTGCGCGACCAGAAGGATGTCGCCCTCCTCGCACGTCGGCAGGCGACGATTCGAACCCAGCACATCGCCCGATTCGCAGATCGGTCCGACGACCTGGTACAAGGTTTCCGCCGCTTGATCCAGGCGCGTGAGGTTGGCGATCGGATGCCAGGCCTCGTACAGCGCGGGCCGGATCAGCGAGTTCATGCCGGCATCCAGCCCGACGTAGTGGAACTCGCCCTTGCGTTTGGTTTGATTGACGCGCGCCAGCAGCACGCCCGCCTCGGCGACCAGGAAACGTCCTGGTTCCATGCACAATTGAAACTGTGGATAGGCTTGCTTCACTTCGAGCAGCATCACATCGAGCGCGGCAAGATCCAGGGCTGTTTCGTCGCCACGCGCAGGAACGCCGAGGCCGCCGCCGATATTCAGGGATTCGATCCGGGTAAACCGCTGTGCCAGGGCCGCAAGCTGCGAGTAAACCTCCTGCCAGTGGTCGCGTTCGAGAATTCCCGATCCCAGGTGCGCATGCAGGCCAACCACTTGTACATCATGCGCACGCGCAAGCTGGCGGAACGTTTCCACTTCATCAAGGGCCAGGCCGAACTTGGACCCCGCGCCGCCGGTACGTACCTTGTCATGGTGGCCACGCCCGACACCCAGGTCGACGCGCAGGATCACTTCGCGGCCGCGAAACTCCGCGCCCCAGTGTTGCAAGGGATGCAGATTGTCCAGGGTTACCTGTGCGCCCATCTCGAGCGCAGCGACGTATTCCTCGCGGGCGGCGAAATTCGGCGTAAACAGTAGCTGCTGACCGTTCACCAGCGCGGATGCGCGACGCAACTCTTCACCTGAAACGCACTCCAGGCCGAAGCCTTCCTCGACGATGGCCTTCAATATTTCCGGGTGACTGTTCGCTTTCAGCGCGTAATACCATCGATCCGTTGCCGTCATTGCGCGCAAACTGCGCGCGCGCTCACGCACCGTTTGCACATCGTACACATAGCGCGGCGTGCAATCGGCCGCGATGGCAAGCAACTCATCGACGCGGGCATGCCACCACGGCCGCACGGTTGCCGTCGCAGTGCGGTACAGATCGGTCCAGGCCGGGCCGAACACAGCCGGGTCCTCGGCTCGCAATGCCTCGGCCTTGATCAAACCGGCATGCAGCAGCGGGACCATGCCATCCGCCGCTGCTTCATCGATGACAATGGTCAAATTGAGATTGTTGGACGATTGCGTGATCAGGTGCACGCGAAGCATGTCCAGCTCGGCAAGCACGCCGGCAAGCCGGGGCAGCAGCGAACGCATGCCACGCCCGACCAGGGTAATCGCGGCGCACGGAGCGATCACTTTGACCCGGCAGACTTCGGCGAGGTCCTTGGCCAGCGCCGACAGCACGTCGGTGTTGACCAGATTTTCGGAAGGATCCAGTGAGACTGTCACGTTGGTTTCCGCAGAGCCGATCAGATCGATCGACAGACCGTGCCGTTTGAATCGCTCGAACACATCGGCAAGAAAGCCGACCTGCTGCCACATGCCGATCGACTCCATCGCGATCAGGGTGATGCCGCGACGCTCACTGATCGCCTTGATACTTGGCGCTGCCTGCCCCGTCGTTATACCGATCTGCGTTCCCGCCAACTCGGGACGATTCGTGTCACGAACCGCGAGGGGCACCTGCGCCTCGCGCAGTGGATTAATGCAACGCGGATGCAACACCTTGGCGCCGGTGGTGGCAATTTCCTGCGCTTCTTCGTAGTCCAGTTGCGACAACAGGCGCGCGTTCGGAACGATGCGTGGATTGGCGGAAAACATCCCCGCCACGTCTGTCCATATCTCTACTTTTTCTGCTTTTAACAATGCGCCGAAGTATGCCGCCGAGGTATCTGAGCCACCACGCCCCAGGATGGCCGTTTCGCCCTCGGCATTGCGCGCCATGAATCCCTGCGTGATGAATACGTCTCCCTGTGCTGCCAACCGCTGTACAAGCGCCGGATCATGCGAGGTCGGCACGGATGCGCTCAGATAGCGCGCCCAGTCAGTCTGGTTGGGCAATGCCTGCGCGAGCAAGTGATCGCGAGCATCGAGCCAGCGCGTGTGCAGTCCGAGTCTGGTCAGATACGCCGCGCCGAGCGTGCTGGACAATTGTTCGCCCAGGGCCAGCACCTCCGCCTGCCAGGTCAGCGCCGCGGTTTCCGCACGCCCGTCTCCACTGAGATTCGCCAAGCTGGCAAGCCAATAGGTCAATGTCGCCCGATCCGTCAACGCCAGCTCAATGAACATGGACTCATGACGAGCAATGATCGCCTCGCACAGACTGCGTCGCTGGGCAATGTCACCGCGCGATTCGGTGATCCGTTTGAGCTGATCGGTAATCCCTGACAGGGCTGAAACGACGATCAACACGCGTTTTCCGCGCGCCTGCCAGTCTGCGGCAATCGTGCGAATGGTGTCCCAGCGGGGACGCGTGGATACGCTGGTGCCGCCGAACTTGACGACGATCCAGCCTGGCTGCGCACTCGGCGCCCTGTCGACGGAATTCACGATGCTCCTGATGCTTGGAAAATCCGCGCCGATGGTGGCGCCGCGGCATTCTTTCGTGCGTCGCAGCAGAACGCAACGCAATGTCCATGGCGTTGCGGAATAAGGGCGGATTGCGGGCACTCCGATGACTGGCGATGCGGCATCATTGAAACGGGACTCAGGAGTGATCGCATGCCGCAACGCCGTTTCATGCAATTGGACGTGTTCAGTGCCTCTCACGGCAAAGGCAACCCACTGGCCGTCGTGGTTGACGCACAGGACCTCGACACGGCGCAAATGCAGCATTTCGCGGCATGGACCAATTTGTCCGAAACGGCGTTCCTGCTCCCCGCAATCCAGGCGGGCGCGGACTATCGCCTGCGCATATTTACGCCACGCCAGGAACTCCCATTTGCCGGCCATCCCAGCGTCGGCGCGGCCTGGGTAGCCGTGGAAAACGGGATGGCCCATACCCGCGACGGCGCACTACTGCAGGAATGTGCGGCCGGCCTGCTGCCGGTACGGATCGACGAATCCGGGCCGAACCGACGCATCAGCATTCGCGCTCCACAAGCGAAGATCCGTCTACCCACCGAGCAGGAACTGCGCCGATTGGCTGAAGCGCTACCGGATTGCGGTATCAATTTCCACACAATACGACATGTGGACAATGGTCCGGCCTGGTGGATCGTCAACCTGCGCGACGAGACCTGCGTGCGTACCTTGCAACCGGACCTGGCAGCGATCGCAACCCTGAGCCGTGAATGCGATGTTGTCGGCTTGGCCGTCTACGCGCGCATCCCGAGGGGCGACATGGCGCTGGTCACCCGCGTGTTCTGCCCGGCGGACGGCATCGCAGAAGACCCAGTCACTGGAAGCGCCAATGCTGCGATTGCAGCAGTGCTGCACGCCACCAAAGCCCTCGACGAGATGGGGCATCGCTGGTGCGCGACCCAGGGACGCGAACTCGGTCGCGACGGCCGAGTGCATGTGGAGATCGAGGATACCGGCGCCGTTTGGATAGGCGGTGAATGTGCAGTGGCAATACGCGGACTGCTTGACTGGCCTTGAACAGTCGCAGCGTCCATGCTGCGACTGTTCGTCTTTCTGGGGCAAACCAGAGGATGTCCGAACGATTCCCGTGCTGACCACTTAGTCCTGTCACGTTCTCCGAAGAGAGGTTACGGGCAGGCGATCGCAGCGTCAGCGTGGGCGATGATGACGTTCGCCGTGATGACACCTGCAACGTTCATCGTGAGATGGAGCCCGTTGGCAGACAAGGTCATGTTGTGCACGCCGTCGCCGCCGGTGACCTGCTCGTTGAGAATCAGGGTCGTGCCGAGAATTCCCAGCCCTGACAAGTCGACCGATGTATTTGGCGCCGGCAACGCCGGCAGACCCGGAATATTCGTGCCTAGCGCGGTAATCGTGAGTCCCGGCGTTTCGGCGTTGCCGCGCGGGCGAAGTCCCCCATTGTCGAAGGAGCTGGCAAAGACGAGCTCTTCCACGAGAGCCGGCACTTCAGCAACGGGACGGCCAGACGGCGGCGGGCAGCTGCCTGCAACGATCGCTGTCGCCGTGATCCTCTGTGCCTGCAGGCCGAGCAGATTGGCACTCGCCAATCCCAATACGGACAAATTCACATTGTCCGCGGAAGCCTGTGATCCTACGGCGTGATAGGTGACGCCCGGAATCCACTGGGACACAGCGTTCAGTTCGCCGGTGGTCAGCCGCAGCGCGCCAGGACCGGTATCCAGCGACAGCACTTGATCCGCGTCGGACCAGGCCGCGATTTGCGGGGTGTGCTGCACTTCCGCTTGCGGAGTCACCACCAACGAGCCAACCCCAACCACGCTGATGTTCATCGACAAGTCGTAAGCATGTGCGGCGCCGGTCGGTGCTGCGTTTGCAGCTAACGGCATTGCCGCTGAAAGGGCGAACAGCAGTGCAGCAGACAACGGCCGGACTGCGAAGGTCTTCGTGATACTGGTCATTTGATTTACCCCTGTTGGTGAGCCAAGAATCGTCACCTCAGGGAGTTGTCACAAGCTGTAACAAAATGCAGGTGGCGTACGCAATTTTTGCAAACCAAATGTGAACCACTTCTCGGCAATTCCAATTTGTCGCAATCCGAAAGCGTCCACCGCGCCCGCAATGCGGATGCCCATGAATGGCGGCGCGGATCCGCCGAATCCGTGCTCTGAAGCGGTCTGCGGGGATTTTTGCCGCGCTTCCGTCCGGCACCGGCGAAGGCCTTTTCTTGTTCGGGTGAAGAGCGGGCCCGGCCCGCAAGAATCTCTGCCGATCGCGCGTTGTCACAGGCAACGTGGGTTTTCCCCCAGCATCGAAACAATCGTCAATTGCGCAATTTCCCTAAATCCACGTGTCCATTCCCCTCCCAATCGGTGGATTCCCGGGAGGTCGTAGCGAACTGCGCAAATGCGCAACGTAGCGGCTTCGCAATGACAACGGCATCCGCGACCGACTCCCTGCCGAACGGGACGACCCTGTCGTGGCCTGACTTTGGACAGACCGACGCAAAATCACGCTGCCCGACACCGGTGAATGATTGCCACGCCTCGTCCACTCCCGCATCGGGCAGCGCGATGCGACAATCAGGGCCTGACCCTGGCGCTGGCGATCCGGCCTGCGACCCGCTCAGCGGAGAAGTTCATGCGCGACCCCCAACACAAGACGACCGTGGCGCCTCCCGCGCCCATGGCTGCCCCCACAAATGACGCTGAAAATGGCGTATCCATCAACGGTGAGTGGTTCCGTCACAGCGGTGACCCCGACATGCCGCTGCTGTGGTACCTGCGCGACGTGCTGCATCTCACGGGCTCCAAATTCG
>JBDTLV010000094.1:0-19592 GCA_039934615.1 Tahibacter sp. | reverse complement strand
GCGGCCTGGGTGCCCTTGCCCGAACCGGGCGCCCCGAGTAGCACGATACGCATGTGTGGATTGATCCTGATGGGCCGCGGCACTCGCCGGAGCTTGGGTTAGACTCTGCTGCGAACGCTAGCGGCAGCCACCCGGTTAGTCAAACCGCTTCGGCGGCGCCACAGTCCATTGCCCGCCGGACCTGCTGGTCCGGCGCACACCACGGAGTCCAGGGAATGAGCCCAGGCAAGCTGCTGTATGCCCAATCGGGCGGTGTCACCGCCGTCATCAATGCGACCGCCGCCGCTGTGATCGAGACCGCCCGTGCCGCAGGCGTGCCGGTTTTGGCGGGACGCAACGGCATCATCGGGGTGTTGCGCGAAGAACTCATCGATACGCGCAAGGAAAGCGCCGCGTCGATCGCCGCCCTCCGGCACACGCCGGGCGGCGCCTTCGGATCCTGCCGTTTCAAGCTCAAGTCGCTCGACGAGAGTCGCGGCCAGTACGAACGGCTCATCGACGTTTTGCGCGCCCACGACATTCGCTACTTTTTATACAATGGCGGAAACGACTCGGCCGACACCGCGCATAAAGTCTCGCAGATCAGCAAGGGCCTGGGCTACGCGGTCAATTGCATCGGCGTGCCGAAGACCGTGGACAACGACCTCGCCGTCACCGATTGTTGCCCTGGCTTCGGTTCGGTGGCGAAATACACCGCGCTTTCCATCCTCGAAGCCGGTTACGACGTCGAGTCGATGGCGGAATCGTCGACCAAGGTGTTCATCATGGAGGTCATGGGTCGACATGCCGGATGGATCGCGGCCGCGGCGGGACTGGCTGCGCGGAACGCCGACGAACCTCCGCACCTGATCCTGTTTCCGGAGGTTGCCTTCGATGAGCCCTCGTTCCTGGCCAGGGTCAAGGCGACCGTCGATCGGGTCGGTTACTGCACCGTGGTGGCGTCCGAAGGGCTCAAGAACCAGGCCGGGCAATTCCTCGCCGAAGCCGGCACGCGCGATGCTTTCGGTCACACGCAACTCGGCGGACTCGCACCCGTTTTGGCACAATTGGTAAAAGATCGACTCGGTTACAAGTATCACTGGGCCCTGCCGGACTATCTGCAACGCTCGGCGCGGCACATCGCGTCGCAGACGGACTTCGAGCACGCCTGCGCCGTGGGCAAAGCGGCCGTCGAACTGGCATTGGCGGGTCGGAATGCGGTGATGCCCGTTATCAAGCGCCTCTCCGACGCTCCCTATCGATGGAAGATCGATGTTGCTCCGCTGGCCAAGGCCGCCAATCACGAAAAGAAGTTGCCCAAGAACTTCCTCAGTCGCGATGGATATTCGATTACGGATGCTGCCCGGCGCTACCTTGAGCCGCTGATTCGCGGGGAGGCCTATCCGCCGTATGCGAAGGACGGGTTGCCGAAATACGCGCGTCTGAAGAAACAGCTGATTGCGAAAAAATTGCCGGCCTATGTTATCGCCGACAAGTGATCCGAATGCGCCCGGCCGCAGCACGGTCGGGCGCAGCATCGCGCAGGGCGATTAGTTCGGCGGGTTGCCGAACCGGTTTGGGCCCGGTGTGCCGGCAACAAAGCCATTGAACACCAAGGCAATGATGCCGCCAACGGCGGGCACCAGACCAATCAGGATCCACCAAGCAGATTTGTCCACATCGTGCCAACGCTTGGCTGAGATCGCCAGGCCGGGCCAGATCATCGCCAGACCCAACAGGCCTCCAATCATCCCCATTACACCACCGCCTTGTGGCGCCGTGGCTGGATCTGCACCCGACGACATCGCGGCGTACATGGGCATCAGCGTGGCCCCCAGGATCACGCACATGAGCACCATCATGACCACAAAGAAGCCCCAGTAGACTCCCCGACCCACGCGACCGTCGAACGAAAATAGCAATTGACCCCAATTCATGACTGATCTCCCCGTCGTCAAAGCAACCCGCGCCACAGCCGGCCCGGTTCCCCGACATTAACGCTTCCGGGGTCCGGATACGAACAGGAGACATGCAATCGGGAGCGATCGAAGTCCGCCCCTTCCCTTCCGGTCATTGCGCGCCGGCAAATTCGGCCGGTTGCCGGTCAGCCACACCGGCCCGGGCTGACCCAAACCACGGTCGTTCGATCCAACGCCAGGAGGCCCATGCCACGATCACGATCGGTGGCAACGGCAGCAGGGTATGCGCGAGCATCCCGGTCCAGCCGATACGCTGCAGGAAGTCGATCTCCACCAGTGCCCGCAATACGGGAACATGCCACAAATACAAACTGTAGCTGATCGCCCCGAGGAAGCCGAGCACCGGACCTCCGAACAGTCGAAGCGCCACCGCGCCTTCTCCAGCGGCAGCATAGACGATCAGAGCAAAAGCGCAGCCGACCAGACTGTAGTGCCAGAGCATCCAGGGCATCGCGACTTGGGCAAGCACGTCGCCGCGTCGGCCCATCTCGAACAGCAAAACAGCCAGCAGCAGACTTCCACTCAGCAATAACCAGCGACGTATCCGCGCTGCGCGCAACCCGCCTCGCAGATGCCACCATGCAGCGACCATACCGAGCAGGAACTGATCAATGCGTGCGGGCAGATGCATGATTGTTGTATACCAGTACACATCGCGGTCAGTGCCCGTGCTGATCGACTCGACGCACAGCAGACGAAACGTGACGACCCAGGTGAGCGCCAGAGCCAGCACCAGCCACCAACGCGCGCGGGCGAACAACAGGCCAAGCAGCGGGAGGATCAAGTAGAAATGCCATTCTGCCGGCAATGACCACCAGACCGGATTGAGCAGATCACGCGTTGGCGCATAGAGCAGAAACTCCATGCTCAGATACGCAAGCCACTGCGCAGGCGCAAGCGGAGGCGTGCCGCGCCACAGCCACAGGATCGCCACGATCAGCACGAGTTGCAGGTAGTAGGCGGGTAACACACGCCTCGCGCGGCGCATCCAGAATGGCACCAGGGCCGGCCAGCGGCGCATGCCGCTGGCCGCCGCGAGAAACGGCAAGCCCAGCAGAAATCCCGACAGTACAAAAAAGAGATCGACGCCGAACCAACCGCAACTCGCCAACGGGGTGAGGTCGATGGCGACGCTACCCACGTCAAAACGCAGCGGCGGAGCTCCGGAAAAGTGCCACACATGAAATACCACCACCCAGGCTGCCGCGATGCCGCGCAAGCCGGTCAGATTCGGAAAATAGCGCGCGGCGGGCTCGGCGTCGGTCGATGGAAGCATCGAAACAGTGTAATAGGAATGTCTATGGCGGCGCCGTTTCGCTGCCTGGCGGGCTTTGGCACACCGACCAACGGCACGGTGCCTCCCTCGCCTATTGCAGCGCAAAAAACACTCGACCAAAACGCTGGCTATACTCAGCCGGTAGGTCTGCTGCATTTCTGCCTGAGCTTGTCGCCAGGCCCGATTGCCAGGGGAACATGGCGAATGGGCGAACGGTGTGCGCGTGTCCGACATCGGGCGCACTGACGACATCCAGGTCTGTTTGAATCGAAACGTGGGTGAATGACGGGAGAGTTCGATGCTGCAACAGTACGGCTTGCTGATTGCCTTGGTCTGCGCGGGACTGGCGATCGTTTACGGAATCTGGTCCATACGCTGGGTGCTGGCCAAACCGGCCGGCAACGAGCGCATGCAGGAAATCGCCGCGGCGATCCAGGAAGGCGCCCGGGCCTACCTCAACCGCCAGTACGCCACCATCGGTGCAGTTGGCGCGGTCCTTTTCGTGGCAATGGGATTCGCGCTCAGCTGGGTCACGGCGATTGGTTTTGCAATCGGCGCGATCCTGTCCGGACTGGCGGGTTACATCGGCATGAATATCTCGGTGCGCGCCAATGTGCGTACGGCGGAAGCCGCCCGTTCCGGCCTGAGTGCGGCACTCGATGTCGCATTTCGCGGTGGTGCGATTACCGGCATGCTGGTTGTCGGTCTCGGTCTGCTCGGTGTCGCCGGCTATTATCTGGTTCTGCTCAAGATGGGCTACGACGTCGACAAGGCTCTCCATGCGCTGGTGGGGCTGGCGTTTGGCTCGTCGTTGATCTCGATCTTTGCGCGTCTGGGCGGCGGCATCTTCACCAAGGGCGCGGATGTTGGAGCGGATCTGGTGGGCAAGGTCGAAGCAGGAATTCCGGAAGATGACCCGCGCAATCCGGCCGTGATCGCCGACAACGTCGGCGACAACGTCGGCGACTGCGCCGGCATGGCGGCCGACCTGTTCGAGACCTACGCCGTGACTATCATCGCGACGATGTTGCTCGGCGGCATCATGGCGACCAAGATCGGCATCGATGCGGCAACCGCAGCTTTGTACCCATTGTTGCTGGGTGGCGTCTCGATCATCGCATCGATCATCGGCACGTTCTTCGTCAAGACCAAGCCCGGCGCGAAAATCATGAACGCGTTGTATGCGGGCGTGATTGTTTCCGGCGTGCTCGCCGCGATCGCGTTCTACCCGATCACCACCGAGCTGATGGCGACTGCAACCGTGGGTCCGATGAAAATCTACGGCTGCGCGCTGATCGGGCTGGCTCTGACCGCCGCGATGGTCGTGATCACCGAGTACTACACCGCAACGGAATACGCGCCAGTCCGGCATATCGCGAAGGCATCGACGACGGGTCACGCGACCAACATCATCGCCGGCATCGGTATTTCGATGAAATCGTGCGCATGGCCCGTGCTCGCCGTTTGCGCATCGATTTGGGGCGCAAACCATCTGGCCGGCCTGTATGGCATTGCCATCGCCGCGACCTCGATGCTCTCGATGGCCGGCATGATTGTGGCGCTCGACGCATACGGCCCGATCACCGACAACGCGGGCGGAATCGCGGAAATGGCGGAACTGCCCAAGGAAGTGCGTGCAGTCACCGACCCGCTCGACGCAGTGGGCAACACCACGAAGGCTGTCACGAAGGGCTATGCGATTGGCTCCGCGGGACTCGCTGCGCTGGTGCTGTTCGCGGATTTCACCCACAACCTCGAAGTGGCCGGCAAAGCAACGGCGTTCGACTTGTCCGAGCCGATGGTCATCATCGGCCTGTTCATCGGGGGACTGATTCCGTTCCTGTTCGGCGCCATGGCGATGGAAGCGGTGGGCCGATCGGCGGGTGCCGTTGTGGAAGAAGTACGTCGTCAGTTCCGCGATATCCCGGGCATCATGGCCGGTACGGCCAAACCCGATTATTCGCTCGCCGTCGACATGCTGACCAAGTCGGCCATCAAGGAAATGATGGTGCCTTCGCTGCTGCCAGTGCTGGTGCCCATTGTCGTGTTGTTCGGCTTTAAATGGCTGGGCGGCCCCCAGGCGGGTGCGCAGGCTCTCGGCGGATTACTGATTGGCACCATCGTCACCGGCCTGTTCGTCGCGATCTCGATGACTACGGGTGGCGGCGCCTGGGACAACGCCAAGAAGTATATCGAGGACGGCAATTACGGCGGCAAAGGTTCGGATGCTCATAAGGCAGCCGTCACCGGTGATACCGTGGGCGATCCGTACAAGGACACGGCAGGACCGGCGGTCAATCCACTGATCAAGATCATCAATATCGTGGCGTTGCTGCTGATTCCCCTGCTGTAATCCATGCTCGAGCCGGTCGCGATGGAGTTATCCGCCGGGGTCGAAGCACGATGACATTGAACAAGCCCCGCCTTGCGGGGCTTGTTCTTTTCTGAACCCCGGAAAACCCGGAATCTGCGGGCGTCGGCCAATTGATGCACCGCACCAGTCGATTGCCGTATCCTTCGCGCCCTCGCGCCCCGTCCGGGGCATTTTCGAAATCGCAGGAGCCAAATATGGGTCTCGACCTCGTCGTTACCGGCAAAGATGTGCCGAACGAAATCAATGTCATCATTGAAATCCCGAAGGATGCAGAGCCCGTCAAGTACGAAGTCGACAAGGCTACCGGTGCGATCTTCGTCGACCGTGTGCTTTCCACGCCGATGCGCTATCCATGCAACTACGGTTACGTGCCGCACACGCTTTGCGGCGACGGTGATCCGGTTGATGTCCTCGTGGTGATCCCGATGCCACTGATTCCGGGTTCGGTGATTCGCTGCCGTCCGGTCGGCATGCTGCGCATGCAGGACGAAGCTGGCGAAGACACGAAGCTGATCGCGGTACCGATCGACAAGGTCTTCAACGGATATGCGCATATCAAGGACATCAATGACGTCCCCCAACACTGGCGCGATCGCATCGGCCACTTTTTCGAGCACTACAAAGACCTCGAAAAGGGCAAATGGGTAAAGATTCAGGGCTGGGGAAATGTCGCCGACGCCAAGGAAGAGATTCTTGCAGGCGTGAAGGCTCACCAGGCGGCACCCGAAAAACCGAAATTCTGAACAGAGCAAGCACCGAATTGCGATCCGCCGACTGGCTGGCGATGAATGTCGGCCAGTGGTGCCGGCCCCAGCGTATGGAATTGGCGCAGTAGTGCTCATGCGGTACAAGCGGGGCGCCGCAATGCAGCGGCGGAGCGGACACGAGCGGGACCTCGGCAGGCGCACGATGCAAGCGCACAGGTGATCTCGTTCAGACTCGCTCACTCGATGCGGCGTCCTGATCGCGCAGAGCGCGGCGTTCGGCGTTTCGCCCGTGCGTTGAGAAAATCCACGCGCGCCGATGTCGCCGATCAGCGACGGAATGCGCTCCGTGCATGACCGTGATTCGATCGCCCGCCAGTTCGACGCTAAAACCGCATCGATCCAGCGGCGCCACGCAGTTTGGCTGCCCGCGGTCCCGACAGTTGGACCGCGGTCCCGCTCAGCCGCGCTCCAGCAGCTTGCGCAAATCGATGATCGCCGCGTTGGCGCGGGATACGTAGTTCGCCATGACCAACGAATGATTGGCGAAGAATCCGAACGGCCTGCCATTCAGGACGACCGGGCTGCTGAGTCCCTTTTGGGATTCTTCCAGTTCACGCACGACTTGCTGGATGCTGACAACCGCGTTCTTGTCGCGCAAGACCGGACCGAAATCGCGCTCGATCGCGTGCAGTTGCTGCAGGAGCGCCCAGCAGTAGCCACGCGATTCGTAAAATACGTCGTCGATCTGCAGCCAGGGTGTCTGCACAATGCGCGCACCCGCGCTGGGAGTCGATTGTTGCGCGTGCGCATCACCCGCCAGATCCGTGTCGAGGCGCAGTTGTCCAACGCTTGCTGACAGTCGTTGCGACAAGGAACCCAAGCGCGACGACACGGTCTGCAGGTAGTCCGACAGATTGTCCGAGCGCGCGTAGAACTGCGCATTGCTGTCGTCGTTGTCCGACAGTCGGGCGAGATAACCATCCAGATGCCCGATCGCCTTTTGGTACTGGCTCTCCGAACTGGGCAGCAACCATCGGTCATTCGGGCTCGAGAGCAGCGGATCGGCTTCCTGCAGATCCGGATCTTCAGTGCTCTGCGTCTGCGAACGGGAAAAATCGTTGCGCAGTACACGGGCCAGGTCGCGACTTGCCGTGAGCACGCCAAATTCCCAATTGGGAATATTATCCATGAATACGCCGGGCGGAAACCGGTCGTTGCTGAGATACCCGCCTGGCTTGTTGAGCAGGGTTTCCACGCTGGCAATCAGCGCCGTAGTGGTCAGACTGCCTGTCACGGTTTTCTGCTGGCGCGCCGAAGCCCGCTGCTCGGCCAGACGCGACACATCCAGGGACGCCGGTTCGCTGTCCCACCACCACATCAACGCGAGCATAGCCAGCACCAGACAGGCAAGCACACCGCCGATCACCCGAAACAGCCAGGGAATGCGCGAGCGCGGTCGTATCGCAGAAGCGGGGACGTTCATGGACAGCATCCTTGGCGAGTCATGTGATTCATTCTTGGGTACGCCGGCAAAGGGATCAAGTGCGACGCATGCACTGGCGTCCGCCCGCCGGATCGCTATCATCGCGCGCCGGGAGGGCCGTTCGCCCTGGAGGGGTTGCACATGGGTCAGCTTTGCTTGCGCCGGCAATCCGGCGCCAGGCGGCTTTGCGCCGCTTTTTCCGTCTGTTTGGCGCTGAGCGTCGGGCCGGCGATTGCGACAACATACACCGTAACCAACCTGAGCGACTCGGGCAGCGGCAGTCTGCGCGATGCGATCGATCAGGCCAATCGCAACACCGGAGCCGACATCATCGCGTTTCAAGCCGGTCTTACCGGCGCGATTACGCTGGGAATCGGGGTCGGCCAAATCGATATATTCGACCCGCTGACAATCAATGGCCCGGGCCCCGGCCGCATAAGTATCAGCGGCAACAATGTATCGCGGATCTTCAACATCTATCCGCCTGCCGGTAGCGCGGATGTGTTCACCGTTGCGATCAACGGGCTGAAATTTACTGCCGGCAATTCGACGGATGAAGGCGGTGCGATTCTCGTCGGCGACAGCAATCTCTCGCTGCAAAATTGTGAATTCCGCAACAATTCCGCGTTGCGCGGCGGCGGCGTCTATGCGTTTCCGGTCGAGGGATCCACGACCCTGACGGTGCGTGATTCGCTGTTCGACAGCAACAGTGCCAGCGCGGACGGTGGCGCTTTCGGTGCGCAGGACATCGACAACGTGATCGTGAGCGGCGTGGTCGCCAGCAACAATAGTGCTGTGCGCAACGGTGGTGCCGCGTTCCTGAGAGCCGGAAATACCACCATCACGACCAGCCGCTTTGAAACCAATCACGCGGCCACGAGTCCGCCGGGTGTGGGCGGCCCGTCGGGCGGCGGCGCGATCCGCTTGGACGGATCCAAACCGACCGCCATCATGAGCGTGAGCGAAGTCCGATTCACGGGCAATACCAGTGCGTTCGGATGGGGCGGCGCTCTCTCGATGACGGTAGGCGCCGCGAACCTGGATCGGATGCAGCTGAACGCGAACACGGCCAACACTCTGGGCGGTGCATTGTCGGCCTATGCGATCGCCATGACGATGTCCAACTCAAGCTTCGGCGGCAATAGCGCCAACCAGGCAGGCGGCGCCATCGCCTTCGACACGAGCGGAAGCATGGCTATGACCAACATCACGCTCAGCGGCAATTCGAGCAATGCCAGCAACGGCGGCGGCATCTACAGCGGCAGCAATACGACGCTGAGTGTCACGTCCAGCACCATCGTCGGAAATTCCGCCAACGGCAGCGGCGGCGGCGTCAAGCGAGAGGGTATCAATGCCAGCCTGCTCAGTACGATCGTAGCCAACAATACGGCCGCCACCGGACCCGACCTGAGTGGAAACTTTCTACCCAATTCCAGTTTGATAAAGAACACCAGCGGAGCGACGCTGACGGCAGGCAACGGAAACCTCTCCACTGGACTGGACCCCCTGCTCGGACCTCTCGCGGTGAATGGCGGCCCGACCCTGACCCTGCTGCCGACCGCCACGAGCCCGGTGCTCAATGCGGGCGATCCATCTGCTAGCGGGCTTCCTCCAACGGATCAGCGAGGTCTCGCGCGCATCAGTGGGGGGCGGGTCGATATCGGCGCGGTCGAGCGCCAAACGCCGGAAGATGTGATCTTTCGCGGCGTCTTCTAAGTCACCTCCGGGACACGGCGCGGAATGGCCGCGGCCATTCCGCGCGATACGTTCAGGCCTCGCGGTAGATTTCGCCGCCCGCGTTGCGGAATTCCGCCGCTTTCTCCTGCATTCCGGCATCCAGCGCCTGCGCATCGTCAACGCCCTTCTGGGCCGCGTAGTCACGTACGTCCTGGGTGATCTTCATTGAACAGAAATGCGGCCCGCACATCGAACAGAAGTGGGCGAGCTTGTGCGCATCCTTGGGCAGCGTTTCGTCGTGAAACTCCTGCGCCTTTTCCGGATCAAGGCCGAGATTGAACTGATCCGCCCAGCGAAATTCGAAGCGAGCCTTGGACAAGGCGTTGTCGCGCACCTGTGCGGCTGGATGCCCCTTGGCTAGATCTGCCGCGTGCGCAGCGATCTTATAGGTGATGATGCCGTCGCGCACATCCTGCTTGTTCGGCAAACCCAGGTGTTCCTTCGGCGTCACGTAGCACAGCATGGCAGTGCCGAACCAACCAATCATTGCCGCACCAATTGCACTGGTGATGTGGTCGTAGCCAGGAGCGATGTCGGTGGTCAACGGCCCCAATGTGTAAAAAGGAGCCTCACCGCATTTTTCCAATTGCCGATCCATGTTTTCCTTGATCAGCTGCATCGGCACATGCCCCGGCCCTTCGATCATGACCTGCACATCGTGCTTCCAGGCAATCTGGGTCAGCTCGCCCAACGTATCGAGTTCGGCAAACTGCGCCGCGTCGTTAGCATCGGCGATCGACCCGGGACGAAGTCCGTCGCCGAGCGAAAAGGCCACATCGTAGGCCTTCATGATGTCGCAGATTTCCTCGAAATGCGTGTAAAGGAACGACTCCCGGTGATGCGACAGGCACCATTTGGCCATGATGGAACCGCCACGCGACACGATTCCAGTGACCCGCTTGGCGGTCAGCGGAATGAACGGAAGGCGCACGCCCGCGTGTATCGTGAAGTAATCAACACCCTGCTCCGCCTGCTCGATCAGCGTATCGCGGAAGATTTCCCAGGTCAGCTCCTCGGCGCGCCCATCGACTTTCTCCAGCGCCTGGTAGATCGGCACGGTACCGATCGGAACGGGCGAATTGCGAATGATCCATTCGCGCGTTTCGTGGATGTTCTTGCCGGTGGACAAATCCATTACCGTGTCACCACCCCAGCGAATCGACCAGACCATCTTCTCCACTTCCTCGGCGATCGAGGAACTGAGTGCTGAATTTCCGATGTTGGCGTTGATCTTCACCAGGAAATTGCGCCCGATGATCATGGGCTCGGATTCGGGATGATTGATATTGTTCGGGATGATCGCCCGTCCGCGTGCCACTTCCTCGCGGACGAACTCGGGCGTGATCAGACGCGGCATGACCGCGCCGAAGTGCTCGCCCGGATGCTGCTTCAGCAGGTGCGCTTCACGGATCGCTTCGATGCGCTGGTTCTCGCGTATCGCGATGTATTCCATCTCGGGCGTGACAATGCCGCGCCGCGCGTAGTGCATTTGTGTAACATTCGCTCCACCCCTGGCACGCAGCGGTGTGCGCGTGTGGGTGAACCGAATGTCCGCAAGGCGTGGATCGGCGGCACGCTTGCGGCCGAATTCCGAACTGAGCCCGGGCAGGCTTTCTGTGTCGCCGCGCTCCGCGATCCAGCGTTCGCGCAAAGCCGGCAGGCCCGCGGACAGATCGACCCGGTAAGCGGCATCGGTATAGGGACCCGAAGTGTCGTAGACCGCGACGGGCGCGTTCTTTTCCGCACCGAACATCAACGGTGTATCCGACAGTGCTATCTCGCGCATCGGCACGCGCAGGTCTGCGCGACTGCCGACTATGTGTATTTTGCGCGATCCGGGTATCGGTCGCGTCACCGATTCGGAGAGTTCCTGGGTTTGGCGCAGCAGGTCAGAAGTCACGGCATTCATCAGCATCGTCCTTTTTTGCAATGTGGACGAAGCGGAGGCGCGGCGGACGCGCGCGGCGTCACGACGAAGCTTCCTACGCCGGCATGACCCGGTCAGGTACGAAGGGACTCTCTCAGCCCAGGCCTGGGCACCCCCGCTTCAAGTGCGCATTCAAGCACGAAGCGGCGGCGCAGGCGAGTACGGCGTGGCGCTAGCTGACGCTAGACCAGAGAAATCGTCGCGGGTCGAGGCGCATACGCGCGCAGGAACAAGTCGACCGTCGCATTGAGGTGGTCGGATACGGCCGTGTCGCAGTACGGCTCGGAACACCCGCACATCATGCGCGCGTGCAATTCCCCTTTGAGCAGGCAGAAAAACTGCGAGGTCGCCCGCCAGGGCTCGGCAACCTGTAGCTGCCCCGCCTCGACTTCGGCGATCAGAAACGCCTCGAACGAATCCTGCAGGCGCTTCGGACCCGCTTCCCAGAACAGGGTCGCGAGCTTGACCGACTGCTGAGTCTGCGCGGTCATCATGCGATGCAGACTGATCGCCTCCTCGCTGGTGATCAAGCTGAAGAAGGCGCGCGCGATCGTCAGCAGCTGGCCGCGGATGGATTCCTGACGGTCCACCTCAAACAGCTCGGACGGAATCTGCTCCTCGCATTTGGCGCGAATCACTTCCTTGAACAAGGTCTCCTTGTCCGTGAAATGGCTGTAGACGGTCAGTTTGGATACGCCCGCTTCGGCCGCGATGGCATCCATGCTGGTGCCGTCGAATCCCTGGCGCGGAAACAGCCGTTTGCCCGCCTCCAGGATGGACGCGCGCTTTTCCAAATCTTTGGGTCGCCCGGGGGCTGCCTGCTTTACTGGTATCGACATAGTCTGAAATAAATACTGGACAGTCCAGTTTGGTATTGATACTGTACCACCGAGTTTAGATAAACCCTAATTGTTTGTCAGTCAAGGATTGTAACAATGCGACCGCGCAACGTTTATGCCAGCCTTGTTCTCATACCCGTGCTCGGCGCCGTTACCCTGGCGGGTTGCAGCAGCCGCGCCGAAATTCCCGATCCCGTGCGTCCCGCGATCGTCACGCAGGCGCAGACCGCCGCGGGCGATACCGGTACCTTGTACACCGGTGACGTGCATGCGCGCTACGAGAGCGCGCTGGGCTTCCGGGTCGGGGGCAAGATCAAGCAGCGCCATGTGGATGTCGGCGCCCATGTGAGCGCCGGTGACCTGATCGCCGAACTGGATCCGCAGGACCTCAATCTGCAGGCCAGCAGCTCGCGCGCCAGTCTTGCTGCAGCGAACGCAGACCTTGCCACAGCGAAAGCCGAGCGCGACCGCTATCAGTCCTTACTCGATAAACATTTTGTCAGTGCCACCCAGTTCGACGCGGCGGAAAACAAATTCAAGGCGGCGTCGGCGCGAGTCACCGAAGCACGCGCGGCATTGAGCGTGGCGCAGAATCAGGCGGGCTACAGTGAGCTGCGCGCCGACCATACTGGCGTGATCACCACGTTCACCGCGGAAGCGGGCCAGGTCGTTGCGGCCGGCCAGGGTATCGCCACGCTTGCCCGCGACGGCGAGCGCGAAGTCGAAATCAACGTACCGGAAAACCGCATCGCCGACTATCGGTCGCAACAACCCGCTATTGTGGAAATGTGGGCCGAATCCGGCAAACGCCTCGCCGGCTCGCTCCGCGAAATTGCCCCGGAAGCCGATGCGGCCGCGCGGACCTACCGGGTTCGCGTCGCACTCGATCCGGCAGCGGCGGGCGTCAAGCTCGGCCAGACAGCGCGCGTGTTTTTCGTCAGCGACGGAAATCAGGACAGCCATCTCGTGCCGCTAGCAGCGCTGTATGAGAAGGACGGCAAGCCGGCGGTGTGGCTGCTCGACGCGAAGACCCACCAGGTGCACCTGAAACCGGTCAACGTGGCCGCCTATCGCGAACAGGGCGTCATCGTCAGCGCCGGGATAACCACACAGGACTGGATCATCGCGGCCGGCGTGCACAAGTTGCGCGAGGGGCAAGCCGTCGCACCGGTCGATAGCTCGAACCGCGCGGTCAGCCTCTAACCGACTGCGCGAAATTTTCGCGGACCCGTCTGCCGCAGGCCCCTCCCCCCCGGTACGCGGTGGACGGGGAACCGCGATTCCCGTTGCCTGGCGCAATCGATGGAAGCCGGATAGTGACCACTGTCCGGCGGACGGTTGCGCCTGCAATTCCACCATGTCGCATCGCTCACTCTTCGCATAATCCAATCATGACCAAATTCAATTTGTCCGAGTGGGCCCTGCGCAACCAATCCGTGGTGCGCTATTTCATCGTCGTTTTGGCGATCCTGGGAATTTTCGCCTACCGCTCGCTGGGTCAATCCGAGGATCCTCCCTTCACGTTCAAGGC
This sequence comes from Tahibacter sp., assembly GCA_039934615.1. Lineage (GTDB taxonomy): Bacteria > Pseudomonadota > Gammaproteobacteria > Xanthomonadales > Rhodanobacteraceae > Tahibacter. The sequence goes on along the minus strand of JBDTLV010000094.1, from coordinate 5,760 downwards.
TATGGTGATCCACACCAACTGGCCTGGTGCGACCGCTGCGGAGGTCAATGAGCAGGTTACAGAGCGAATCGAAAAGAAGCTGCAGGAATTGCCGGACCTGGAATTCCTGAAGAGCTACGCCCGCCCCGGCGAATCGCAGATCATCGTGGTCGCCAAAGATGCGCTTGATTCCAAATACGTCCCCGATCTCTGGTACCAGGTGCGCAAGAAAGTCGGAGACATCCGTCAAAATCTTCCGCCCGGTGTGCAGGGTCCGTTTTTCAACGACGAATTTGGCGACACGTTCGGCAACATCTACGCACTCAGCGGCGATGGATTTTCGTATGCGCAGATGAAGGACTATGCCGAGCGGCTCAAGTTGGAATTGCTGCGCGTACCCAACGTCGCGAAGGTCGATCTGCTCGGACTGCAGGACGAAAAGATTTTTATCGAACTATCCAACGCCAAATTAGCCACATTGGGCATCGGTTTTGACCAAGTGCAGCGTACGCTGGAACAACAGAATGCGGTTACTCCCGCTGGCAGTTTCGAAACCGGCAGCGACCGCATCTATCTGCGCACCAGCGGCGCCTTCGATTCGGTCGAGGCGATTCGCGACATCGCAATCCGTGCCAACGGCAAGTTGTTCCGCCTGGGCGACGTTGCGGACGTCAAACGCGGCTATACGGATCCCGCTCAACCCCGCATGCGCTTTATGGGTCAGGAATCGATTGGCATTGCGGTATCGATGAAAAAGGGCGGCGACATTATTGCCCTGGGGCGCGACCTCGATGAATCGACCGCACGGCAGGAGAAATCACTGCCGGTCGGACTTGAACTGCACCGCGTCGCCGATCAACCTCATGCGGTGCAACGCTCCGTCGCGGAATTCGTACGCACGTTGGCTGAGGCCGTCATCATCGTTCTGCTGGTCAGTTTTTTCTCGCTGGGCTTCCGCACTGGCCTGGTCGTGGCGCTCTCGATTCCCCTCGTGCTCGCGATGACGTTCGCGGCGATGCGCTATTTCGGTATTGATCTGCACAAGATATCGCTTGGCGCCCTCGTGCTTTCCCTGGGATTGCTCGTCGACGACGCGATCATCGCAGTCGAAATGATGGCGATCAAAATGGAACAGGGCTATGACCGGATCAGTGCCGCAGCGTTCGCCTACAAGTCGACCGCGTTCCCGATGCTCACGGGCACACTGGTTACTGCGGCCGGCTTTCTGCCGATTGCGACGGCGCAGTCCGGAACCGGCGAGTACACAAGATCCATTTTCCAGGTTGTGACCATTGCGCTGCTGATTTCGTGGGTTGCCGCCGTCGTATTCATTCCGTACCTGGGCTACAAGCTCCTGCCTGATCTGGGCAAGCCGGTCGCCGCGCCGCGGCCGGGCTCGCTCGCCGGCCGCATGGCATCGCTGAGACTTCGCGCGATTGACGCACTGCCGCGCCGCCTGCGTGCGCAGTTCATCGGCAAGCCCGGAGCGCATTCGGCCGACCACGATCCCTACGCCACGCCGTTCTATACGCGTTTCCGCAGTCTCGTTGACTGGTGCGTTTCGCATCGGACAGTGGTGATTGTCGCGACGCTCGGTTTGTTTGTTGCGTCGATCGTCGGCTTCAAGTTTGTCCAACAGCAGTTCTTTCCGGACTCGACACGCCCTGAACTAATGGTCGACATGAAACTGACCGAAGGTGCCTCGCTGGATGCCACCGCGGCGCAGGTCAAGAAGCTCGAAGCCTGGCTGGCGAAGCGCCCGGAGCTTGAAAATTACGTGAGCTATGTCGGTACGGGATCGCCACGGTTCTATCTGCCGTTGGATCAGCAACTGCCGCAGGCCAGCTTTGCGCAGTTCGTCGTGCTCGCCAAAGGCACCCATGAGCGCGAAATCTTGCGCACCGACTTGCTGAGGTTGTTCGAGGCCGACTTCCCGGAAGTGCGCGGTCGCGTGCTGCGCCTGGAAAATGGGCCACCGGTCGGCTATCCGATCCAGTTCCGCATTTCCGGTGAAGACATCGCCACGGTGCGCAAGCTCGCCCGCGAGGTTGCCGTCGAAGTGCGCAAAAACCCGCACATGCGCAATGTGAACCTGGACTGGGAGGAACCGAGCAAGGTCATCCGGCTCGCGATCGATCAGGATCGGGCGCGGATGATGGGCGTGAGTTCGCAGGATTTGTCCAATTTTCTGCAAAGTTCACTATCCGGTGTGCCGATTTCCCTGTATCGCGAGAGCGACGAGCTGATCCAGGTATTGCTGAGGGGTCCCGCCGAGGAGCGCGCGCAGCTGTCGCTGCTCGACAATCTCGCCGTGCCAACCAGCTCGGGCAAGACGGTGCCGCTCGCACAGATCGCCAAGCTCGACTATTCGCTCGAAGACGGCATCATCTGGCGTCGCAACCGACTTCCGACGATCACCGTGCGCGGCGATACCGATGGCATCCTCCAGCCACCGACCGTCACGGAGCAGATCCTGCCGACCCTGGATGCGGTCCGCAGCGCGCTGCCAGCCGGCTATCTGCTGGAGACCGGCGGCACCGTGGAGGACAGCGGCAAGGGACAGCGATCGGTGAATGCCGGCGTACCGCTGTTCCTGCTCACCGTGCTGACCATCCTGATGTTGCAGTTGCGCAGCTTCAGCCGCGTCGCGATGGTGTTCCTGACCGCGCCGCTCGGCCTCATCGGGGTCACGCTGTTCCTGCTGGTCTTCAACGTGCCATTCGGCTTCGTCGCGATGCTGGGCACGATCGCGCTGAGCGGCATGATCATGCGCAATTCGGTGATCCTGATCGACCAGATCGAACAGGACATCGCGCAGGGCCACCCGGCCTGGAATGCAATCGTCGATGCGACGGTTCGGCGCTTTCGTCCGATCGTATTGACGGCCCTCGCGGCGATCCTCGCGATGATTCCACTGTCGCGCTCGGCGTTCTTCGGTCCGATGGCGGTAGCGATCATGGGAGGATTATTCGTTGCAACGGCATTGACCTTGCTTTTCCTGCCCGCACTGTATGCAGCCTGGTTCCGCATCAAGCGCGAAGACGCCGACAGCCCGGCTTCCGATCCTCCTCCCTCAACATCTCCGGAAATTGCAGCATGGAACATGTCGCCGAACGTGGTCTGAGTCAGCCGCTGATGCACGCGCAACGCAGTTGCGCAACCTTGCTCGACCGCTCCGTCTTTGATGCCGCCGACGCTTTTGCGGCGCGCCGCACCGTCGGCGCACTGGAGCGCGCAGACCACATCCGCCTGGTGCGCTGGCTTGCCTGGCAAAGTGTGGCACGCAACCCGCAAGCGCTTACGCGCATCGAAAGACTGGATGCGCGTTTGGCGGCGTCGGTGCTGCATGCCCGGGGACAATTGCCGGCGTACGGACGTCCGAAGCTGTCCGAAGGGCTGCGCCGGACAGCGTGATGTGAACATTGTCAGATACTTGCGGTGACTTCCGGCACTACGGCCGCGACCCTCCGCAAGCGATCCTGACTGGAAGAAACACGGCCTTCGGCCTATGCTTTGCCCCTTTTTGCGCTGGAGCTCGTGATGTCCATGAATTTCGACCAGGCCCGATTCAACATGGTCGAGCAGCAAGTACGTCCCTGGGATGTGCTCGATGCCGACGTGCTGGCCGTGCTGACCCGGGTTCGCCGCGAAGATTTCGTGGCCGACGCACATCGTGCGCTGGCCTTTGCGGATCTGTCCCTGCCGCTCGGGCATGGGGAATTCATGATGAAGCCGGTGGTTGAAGGTCGTCTGCTACAGGCGCTGGCGCTTGGCGGCGGAGACAGCGTGCTGGAAATCGGCACGGGTTCGGGTTTCCTGACCGCCTGCCTGGCGAGCCTCGCTCAGGACGTGCTCAGCGTCGAGCAGCATGCGGACCTCGCCGAACAGGCGCGTCAGCGGCTGGCGACAGCAGGCCTGCGCAACGCCCAGATCGAGGTGGCCGAGGCCATAGTCGGATTCTTGACCCAGCGCCAGTTCGACGTCGTCGTGCTCACGGGCGCGGTGCATGCCATTCCCGAACGATTTCTGCCCTGGCTCAAACCCGGCGGTCGGCTGTTCGCCATTCGCGGCGAGTCGCCGGTGCAGCAGGCGGTTCTGCTGCGAGACGACGGAAATGGTCGCCGAACCGAACAGAGCCTGTTCGAAACTGATCTACCCTATCTCAGCCACGCCGCCCCCCCACCGCGCTTCAGCCTCTGAAACGCGCGACCGGCTTGCCACAAATTACCATAGTGAATACCGCCGCAAGGCGGAACTCTCCACAAGGAAACAGGCGATGAATACGCGCACCTCCCGCAAACTCCTGCCGCTGGCATTGGCCCTGCTGCTCGGGCCGACCCTGGCATCCGCCGAGGACCTGATGCAGAGCTACGAGCTGGCTCGCCAAAGCGATCCAACCGTGCGCGTCAGCGCAGCCCAGCGCGAATCGATCAGCGAAGGCGTAGATCAGGCCACGGCCCAGTTGTTGCCGCAGATCGCGGCGAGCCTGAGCTATACCCGCGACCACAGCAGTGGCCTCTCGCAGCAATTTTTCCCCGACGAGAACGGCAACCTGGTCGAATTTCCAGTCACCTCGTCCGCGCGCGGTCGCGGTACCAGCCTGCAGGGCAATCTGACCCAGTCGATTCTCGACTTCAGTCGCTGGACCGCGCGCAAGGCGGCGAAGGAGCTGGCTCGACGCGGCGATGCGGTCTATTCGGCTGCGGAAAACGATCTGATGATCCGCACCGCAACGACTTACTTCGCAGTCCTCACCGCCGAAGACACCCTCACCTTTTCGCAAGCGGAAGAGAAGGCCCTGAGTCGGCAACTGGATCAGGCGCAGCAACGCTATGAAGTGGGTTTGTCCGCAATTACCGATGTGAACGAAGCCAAAGCGCAGCATGACTCCGCGACCGCTGCAGCGATCAGTGCGCAGAATGCGCTCGACGACGCCCGCGAGGCGCTGCGCGAGATTACCGGCAAGGAACCGGGGAACCTGAGCCGTCTGCGTCCCGACTTGCCCATGCTTCCGCCGGAACCGAACAACATTGAAGCGTGGGTGAACCAGGCAGTCAGCGACAATCCCACGTTGAAGGCCCAGGAACTCGCGCTTGCGGCGGCGAACACCAACATCAACACGGCGCGCGCCGGTCACTTGCCGACGCTGTCCGGCTCGATCACCTACACCAAGCAACCCAGCTGGAGCGACAACACGTCCAGCGGCTATGACGGCGAACGCCATCTCAATGGCGAACGGCGCGATACCGCGGTGGGCATCTTGCTCAATGTGCCGATCTTCACCGGTGGTTATACCCAGTCACGTGTGCGTCAGGCCGTCTACGATCGCGACGCGACCAGCGAAACCTACGAGCAGCAGAAACGTGCGATCACCCGCCAGGCGCGCAGCAACTTCCGTGCGGTGGTGGCTGGTATCAGCGAAGTGGAGGCGCGCAAGCAGGCCGTCGTGTCCGCCAACAGCGCGCTGGAAGCGACCCAGGCCGGTTTTGAAGTCGGCACGCGTACGATCGTCGACGTGTTGCTCAGCCAGCGTCAGCTGTATCAGGCACAACGCGACTATTCGAACGCACGCCACAATTTCGTGCTGAACCGCCTGCGCCTGCGCCAGTCGGCTGGAAACATCGCACCCAAGGATCTGGGTGAGGTCAACGCGCTGCTGGAATAAGCGTCGGCCCTATGGCCGCGCAAATAAAAAGAGCGGACTTCGGTCCGCTTTTTTTATTTGTGGAATCGGGAATCGGGAATCGGGAATCGGGAATCGGGAATCGGGAATCGGGAATC
>JBDTLV010000093.1:0-19729 GCA_039934615.1 Tahibacter sp. | reverse complement strand
GGAGCGTTGCCGTTCGGCATCCTGCCTCACCAGCCAGCCACCGCGCACGATGCGTACTCGCATCGTGCAAGCGGGAGCTTGTTCACCAGCCGTCCATGGAGCGTTGCCGTTCGGCGTCCTGCCTCACCAGCCAGCCACCGCGCACGATGCGTCCTCGCATCGTGCAAGCGCGGCGTCTGGCTACCAGTAGAAAAATACGGAAACGATGTGTCCGATCAAGGCCGCCAGCAGCGCGAACGAAATCGGTACGTGAAAATACAGCCAGATCTCCATCAATGCCTGGTAGTGGATATCGCGCGCGACGCGGGTTGCCAACGCCTTCTTTCGTGACAGCAAATCGATGAGCTTGCGCAGCGCCTCGGTCTGACGATCGGAGGTGCCACTGGCGAGGAAGTCGACCATCGCGAAGATCGTCTGGCCGCTCTGCGGGTTTGCTGCCGGCGCTTTGCCGGCCTTGTCGCGCGCGTCGATCGCCGCGCGCACGCCAGCCAGCGCGCGGTCCGAATCGTCGCGCGCGCGCAGCTGCGTCCAGACGCCGCCGCCGAGTCGCGTGTTCTGGATTGAGCGGAGCACGACGGCATGTATCGTCGGGTCGATTCCGTCTGCGAGAGCGAGCGCGTTCTGATCGAGTTCGCCGATCTCCTCAAGCATCGCATCGCGCGTCGCACTTTCGCGATTGCGCGTCATCAGAGTGGGGTAGCGCAGATAGCAGTACACACCGAACATGCCGGAAAAAATCACGATCAACATGAGCACAAGGGTGAAGGTATGCAGGTTCCAGCCGAACTGGAATCCGCAATGCAGCAGGGCGACCAGAATCAGGCTGGTACCCAGATACACATGTGCGGAAAGCCAGCCCAGCACGCTGGTGCGTCCTCCGCTGTAGCTGCGTTTGCGCAAGCCAAACAGCATCAGCCAGACGATCAACAATGCTGCGATCGTCCCCAGTGTATATCCCAGCCAGGTGCCGCCATTCGGCGGCACTCCGGGCTGATGCCAGATATAGGCGACGATGGAGACGAAGCACAGAACCAGGGCGACCCACAGATAGCGCGAACGGGCGTGGTTGAGGATCGACTCATGCATCGCCATCTTAGCCGCGTCCTTTGGCGTAGGCGGGGAATTCTTCCGGAGAAATGCGGATTGCAGCGCCGGTCGGGCAGGCGCGCACGCAGGCCGGCCCGCCGTTGACGTCTTTGCACATGTCGCATTTTACCGCTTTCTTGGCTTTCGGTTCGGCGTCTTTCTTCTTCTTTGAATCGTAAGGCGCCTCGCCGGGACCGGAACCCAGGCCAAGCAGCAGCCAGCTCAACAGTCCGGGCTTTTTCGGCGGCTTGGACGCCATGTGGATCACGCCGTAGGGGCAGTTGCGTTCGCAGTTGCCGCAGCCGATGCAATTGTCGGCGATGAAGACTTCACCGTTCGGTGCGCGACGGATTGCGTCAGGCGGGCAGTCCTTCATGCAGTGCGGATGTTCGCAATGGCGACAGGAGGTCGGTACGTGCACGTTGGCGAAGGTGGGACCGGCCTCGCGGTCGAGACGCGACGTGCCGCCGTGCGACTCCGCGCAGGCTTTCTCGCAATTGTCGCAGCGTACACAAAGCGACTCGTCGATCAACAGGATATCGGTCGCTTCGCCAGCACCCTGGGCGAGCAGGAATTGGATGATGTCGCCGCCATTCGGCATCGCCTGCATCGCGAGGTTGGCGGTAGTGCGCTGTTTGTACTCGGCTTGCAGGCGCAGTTTCAGCAGCGGCATGCGACCGACCAGTTTCTTGAAGCTCTCGCCTTCCAGGCGCACCGTTTCCGTCGCGATCGATGCGCGCGCGGTGGCCGATCGACGGGATTCGCCGAGCAGAGCCATTTCGCCAACGTAGTTGCCGGCCGGGACGTACGACAGCACCACTTCCTTGCCGCCGATATTGCGCGAGATGGTCAGTGAGCCGACTCGCACCAGGTGCAGGCAATCGCCGACCTCTCCCTCGCTGAACAATACGTCGCCTGCCGCAAAACGTTGCAAGGTGGAACTTGAGACCACATCGGCCAACTGGTCGACAGTGGCTTCTGGCGCGAAACGCGATTGGATCGCTCGAAGAATGAACGTTTGGTCGATCTGCTGCTTGACCGCCGCGACCGAATTGATCAGCTTGTTCATGGAGCGTCGCGGCGTTTCGATCAGCACGCAATTGTTGCCGGCGAGCACGGTCGCGCTGCGGCGGCGGCCGGAGATCAGGCCCATTTCACCGAAAAACTCGCCGCGCTTGAGGCTTACGCGCTGGTTGTTGGCGGGATCGACGACGATTTGCACGTCGCCCTCGACGATCGAATAGAAGCTGTTGGTATAGTCGTTGCGCTCGAAGATCGATTCGCCGGGTTTCGGCGTGCGGATGTCCGAGTCGAGCATGAATTCGCGCAACTGCAGCGGGGTGATGTGGGACAGCAGCTTGACGTTCTGCTGCACCTTGCTGAGGGCTTCATCCACATTGCGAAAACCGGGCATTGTGGCGAATTTCGCCTTCAGCAACGGCGCATCGGCGGGTTCGACCTTGTCGCCGCGGATGTATTCGATGACTTCGAAACCCTGGTTCATCGCCTGCTTGATCAGCGGGTAGCCGCCCAGCGCGCCGACGATATACAGACCCTTGACGTTGGATTCGTACTGCGGACTGATTGCCGGAACCGCAGCGGGGTCCTTGCTGGGAAACGTCACCCCGCAGGCTTCGACAAAACCGCGCGGCGCCGTCGCGCCAAGGCGGGCGATGACCCGGTCGATCAGGATCTGCGCCTTGCCGTTGGCCGTCGACAGGATCATGCGGCCCTTCTTTCGTCCAACGCTCAACGCATCGACGCGATCGGGCCCCGCGTTGTAGTAGCACTCAATGACGCCGTCTTCGATCGCCTTGAGGATGCCGACCTCGTTGCCTTTCTTGGCGCGCGCGAATTCATCGCGGCGATTGATGATGACGACGTTGTTCTGCTTGGCCAGCGCGATCGCGTTCTCGATCGCGGCATCGCCCGCGCCGACCACGACAATCGTTTCGCCTTCGTACTCTTCCGGGTCGTCGAGCTGGTACTGGACGAACGGGAGATCTTCGCCGGGCACACCAAGCTTGCGGATGTTGCCCTGCAGGCCGATCCCCATCACCACGAAATCGGCTTCGAACGCGGCGCCATTGACGCACTTGAGATCAAAGCCGCCACTCTCGCGCTTCTTGATTGCGCTGACCTCATGGCCGTGCCTGACATTGATCTTGAGTTTCGCCGCCGCGTCGTCCCAGCCCTGCAGGATGGTTTCGCGCGACCCGGCCTGGAACGGAACCGGCGAGCGCAAGGGCAGGATCCCGGGCTCGTCCATGACGAACTTGCCTTTCTGGTACCGGTAGATGGTGTTCGACAGATGCGGTTCGGCTTCCAGCAGCACGTGCGATTCGCCGCGCTCCGCGGCGCGCGCCGCAGCGGAAAGACCGCCAGGTCCTGATCCCACGATGGCGATCTTGAATCGTTCTGCCATCTGCTGCTCTCCGGGTTGATTAGGTCGCACACTTCGCCGATGCGGCAAAGAACGCCATTGCCTTGCCTGGGTTCACGGTCCGGCCGCGCCGCAATGCAGACGCCGGTGACAGACTGCGCGTGCGCCGATCATACTCGGGCAGGCCGGGGTCTGTGCGCACGAGCAATCGTGGTCGCGACTGTGCCATGGTTCACGCTTGTGCAGAACGTAATCAGGAAGCGAAACAGGACATGAGGAAAGTCGAGCGACTCGTTTCGGTGGACGTCACGGTCGAGCGCATCTTCGCTTGCGCAGGCGGGGGCCTGCGGATTGCCGCGCCGCTGGGGCTGGGCAAACCCAACGTGCTGTTGAACGCCTTGTATCGCGCAGCTGTCGCGAATCCCGGTCTGGTTCTGCACATTTATACCGCACTTTCGCTGGCCCGGCCGCAGGCGAAATCGGGTCTGGAAAAGCGCTTCCTGGATCCGTTTGTGGAGCGCCATTTCGGTGTCGACTACCCCGACCTCGACTACGCGCTGGCCCGGCGCGCGGGGCAGCTGCCGGCAAACGTTCGGGTCAGCGAGTTCTATCTGCAGTCGGGTTCCCTGCTCGACAACACGGACGCGCAGCGCGAATACACCTGCCTCAACTACACGCACGTGGCGCGTGACCTGGCCGAGATCGGCATCAATGTGGTGGTCCAGCTGATCGCTCGTCGGGTTGAAGACGGGCGCGAGCGGTTCAGCCTCGCGAGCAATCCCGACGTCACGCTCGACTTGCTCGACGAGCTGGCATCGCGCGGTAGACCGCGACCGCTCGTGGTCGGGGTGATTCATCCACAATTGCCGTTTATCGCGAACGAAGCGGAAATTGACGCGGAATTCTTCGACCTGCTGCTCGACGATCCTGCTTGCGACCATACGTTATTCGCATTGCCCCGCGAGCCAGTTGCCTTGGCCGAGTTCGCACTCGGACTTCATGCCAGCACCTTGGTCCGTGATGGCGGCACTCTGCAGATCGGCATCGGCGCGCTGTCCGACGCGCTGGTGCACGCGTTGCTGTTGCGTCAGCGCGATGGAGAACGCTACGCGACTGCCATCGAGTCGCTCGGCGGCGTGCATCCGCTGGCGGCGAAGGTCGGAGGCCTTGGGCCCTTCGTTCGTGGCCTTTATGGCGCCAGCGAAATGGTCATGGATGGCTTCATGCATCTGGTCCGGGCGGCGATCGTCAAACGCCGGGTGTTCGAGGATTTCGCGCTGGAGCAGGCGCTCGCTGAGGGGGTGATCAACGAAACCCTGTGCAGCGGCGACGCCGAGCGCCTGTTCGCGTGCGGTGCGTTACCGCAGCGGCTTGACGAGCACGAGGTGGGGCGGCTGGTGCGCTGCGGCATTTTGCCCATGGGGACCCGGGTCGACACGGGTGGCGTCATCCTGCCGGACGGTTTGCGCATCGGCTCCGACCTTGCAGACCCTGCGGCGCGTGCGGCGCTCGGGCACTGCATGAGCGGTCGCGAACTGCGTGACGGCCGTTACCTGCGCGGCGCGTTCTTCCTCGGTTCGCGGGATTTCTACGATTGGTTGCGCCAGTTGTCGGGGGCCGAATTCGCCGGACTGTCGATGACGCGCGTTTCGGATATCAACCAGTTGTATGGTGGGCGCGAAGCGCTGGACGCGTTGCAGCGCCGCGAGGCGCGGTTTTTCAATACCTGCATGATGGCGACGCCACTCGGCGCCGCGACGTCGGATGCTTTAGCCGACGGGCGCGTAGTCAGTGGAGTGGGCGGACAATACAATTTCGTGGCGATGGCGCATGCATTGCGTGACGGTCGATCCGTACTTTTGCTCCGGTCGGTGCGCGGCAATGGCGGCAATGTGCAATCGAATATCGTGTGGAATTATCCACACACCACGATTCCACGCCATCTGCGCGATATCTATGTCACCGAATACGGCATCGCAGACCTGCGCGGCAAGTCGGATGAGGAATGCGTCAAGGCGATGCTGGCCATCAGCGATGCGCGCTTTATCGATGTGCTCGTCGCCCAGGCGAAAGCCGCAAAAAAGCTCGCCGCGGATTTCCAGGTGCCGGCGCCATGGCGCGGCAATACTCCGCAGCGACTGCGCTCTGCCTTGGGCGATCTCCTGCGCAGCGGCCACCTCAAGCCGTTTCCGTTCGGTACGGACTTCAGTGAGATCGAATTGCGCCTGGTCGTCGCGTTGCAATGGCTCAAGGCGCGAACTGCAACCCCGTGGGCACGCCTGCGCCTGCTGATCACCCCGTTGCCACCGCCGGCGACCGCGATCGCCGAAGAGCGCGCCGCTTTGCAGCGCATGGGATTTGAACACACCCGAAATCTGGCCGAGTTTTTGCAACGGCGTCTGTTGCGGCTCGCACTTCGTCGAACTCACAGCTGACACCTTGTAACTGTGTTGATGGCGACGCGGCGGCTAAACTACCCGCATGGACAGGAGTAGCCGGTGAACGAGATCCTGAATCGGCTGATGCGCGACTGGCCGGAAAGGCATGCGCCCTACAGGGATGATTTCGCCACGGATGCGAAGTCGTTGCGCACGTGGCTGAATCATCTGCCGCTGGCCAATCCGGCCGCGACCTCGCGGCAGCTGCTGGATGCGCTGGTCGCGATGAATCATTTCAGGATTGATCCGCAGGAGCGCCTCGACGCGCTGGAAATCCTGCGCGCGCCTGTCGAGCAGGTGGTGGCAACGCTGGATCGCCAGATTCTTGCGGAAAGTCTGCCACTGCCGCTGGCCAAGATGCAGTGGACCCACATGGTGCGCGATTTCGAGCGCGAACTGGCCTCGGGATATGCGCAGGCGCTGCACGACTTCTGCATGCCGGCCGGGAAGGTTCCATTTCTGAAAGGACGTCCGGTGGCTACAGCCGCCACGCGTGCGTTGCAGCATTTCGGACAATGCCTTACGAAGGTGTACATGCTGTATCACACGCCGCCAGCGGGCATCTGGTTGCGCCTGCATGACGTGTTTCTGGCTGCCAGCTTTTTGCGTATTGACGACCGCGGCGTGGCTGATCCGCTGCTGGACGGCGCCGAAATCACCCCGCGTCAGGCCTATGCGCATGCTGTTCTGCTCGCGTTGAGCAATCCCTATCGCTACAACCAGCGCGATATGGCTGACGTATTTGCATTGACGCGCGCCTGGGCGCCGTATGTGGGCATCGCCCCTGGAGCCGATACCGGCGAAGCCTTCGGCGTGGATACCGATGCCGATCGCGGACCGGGATACGTGCCCGGCGAGCGTGCCGCTGCGACGCGCGAGTTGCTCGCGATCGATCCAATACCGGTGCAGCGCATGATCGAAGGGCATGTCCACCACCTGCCGCCGGGTATGGATTTGTTGACATTTCGCCTCAAGGGCGGACCGAATGTGCAGGCCAGGCATCAAGTGGTCGAACGCCTGATTCACGGCTGGAGCGGCAGTGCGGAACGCAGCCACGCCCGGTTGACTGCGGGTCATCTTCTTGACAGCGTGATCGGATTGCACGGTTTGCACTATGTGCTGTCCGGCAATGAGGATTTCGACAGTTTCATGCGTCGCGTCCGTGGCCAGGTGATCAGTATGAGTGAGCGAGACTCGATGGCGTCCTGGGCCAACCAGAGCGACATCAAGCCGCCCGTGCAAAGCGCAAAAGTGCTCGATCAGAGCCTTGGCGGTTACCACCTGATATGGGAGCAAGGCGATCAGTTGCGCGCCAAAGTGGGCGAACTGGTCGGGCTGGCGCCGCCGGCGGAGACAGACGAAGAGCAGGACTGGATGGTGGGAGTGATCCGTTGGATCCGCGTGAAGCAGAACGGCGCGGTCGATGCCGGCGTTGAATTGCTGGCCCGGCGCGCGCAGCCTGTCGGCGTTGCGAGTTTTGACGAGCGCGGCGCGGTTCGCGCTCCGGCGCGCGGTGTACTGCTGATGGATATCGAGGCCACCGGCGACGCGCTGACCGTACTCGCGCCTCAGGCGTTCGACGCACGCCAAGACGAACTGGAATTGACCCGACCGCCAGATCCATTGGACTGGGAAGGCGAGGCAATGGTGGTTCGCCTGGATGGCGTACGGGTCGTCGAGATGAGCGGCACCTTTCAGCGACTCGTCATTGGAACAGAACATGCCCGGAGTGGCAGTCTCGGTGAGACAATGCTGCCCATGCGTGCCGAATTCGCGGAGCACGCCACGGCGCTGGGATGATGCATGGAAGTTCAGGAAATCTTGCGCGCGGCGACTACTTCCGCACGCCGTAACAGTGTGGCGGTAGCCGTCGACGCGATTCGCGTGGGTGGATCTGCGCCAATCGTGGTCCAGTCGATGACAAATACCGACACTGCCGATGTGGCGGGCACCACGCGCCAGGTCGCTGAGCTGTGGCGCGCGGGTTCCGAGCTGGTGCGAATCACCGTGAACTCTGCCGAAGCGGCTGCCGCGGTTCCGCGCATCCGGGAACGCCTGGACATGATGGGCATTGGCGTGCCGTTGATCGGGGATTTCCACTACAACGGCCATACACTGCTCAGCGACGAACCGGCCTGTGCCGTGGCGCTGGCAAAATACCGCATCAATCCCGGCAATGTAGGTTTCGGAAAGAAGCGAGATATCCAGTTTTCCACGATTGTGGAAATGGCGATCCGGCATGGCAAGCCGGTGCGTATCGGTGCCAACTGGGGCTCACTTGACCAAGGCTTGCTTGCGCGCATGATGGACGAAAACCACCTTCGCGCCGAACCCTGGGAAGCGACGCGGGTGATGCGCGAGGCGCTGATCCGCTCAGCGCTCGATTCGGCGGCGCGTGCCGAGGAATTGGGCCTGGCGCGTGATCGCATCATATTGTCCTGCAAGGTTTCGGGCGTGCAGGAACTGATCGCGGTGTATCGCGATCTTGGCGCCCGATGCGACTATGCGCTTCATCTGGGGCTTACCGAAGCCGGCATTGGATCGAAGGGCATCGTGGCCTCCAGCGCAGCACTCGCGGTGCTGCTGCAGGAGGGTATTGGCGACACCATCCGCATTTCCCTGACGCCCGAACCGCAGGAGTCACGCACCCGCGAAGTCGTGGTGGCGCAGGAATTGCTGCAGACGATGGGCTTGCGCGCATTCACACCGATGGTCACGGCGTGCCCCGGCTGTGGCAGGACCACCAGCACCTTTTTCCAGGAACTGGCCAAGACCGTGCAGGACCATGTCCGCGCGCGCATGCCGGAATGGCGCATCCAGTATGACGGCGTCGAAAACCTCACCTTGGCCGTGATGGGGTGCATCGTCAACGGTCCGGGCGAATCCAAGCACGCCAATATCGGCATCTCGCTCCCCGGAACCGGCGAGGCTCCGGCTGCGCCGGTATTCATCGACGGAGTCAAGGCGCAGACCTTGCGTGGCGAACAGATTGCTCAGGACTTTGTCCAGGTGATCGAAGATTATGTCGCGCGAAAGTACATTTCCAAAAGTGCATGATGCGGTGATTCCCTGGGCCGCGCCCGGAGATCAGCGGAGTCGCTGCTCTTGACGACGCGTGTCGAGGCGCTGCGACGTCAGGGACTCGCGTGTGCTGCGGCAGGACAGTGGCTGCCGGCCGTCGATCGTTGGGAGGCACTGCTGGCCCTGCTCCCCGGAGATGTGCAGGGGAGCATCGAGTTGTCCAAGGCGTTTTCGCGCCTGGGGCGCTATCGCGCTGCGCGCGAGCAGGCACTCTCGGTTCCGTACGATGCGCCGATGCGAACCGAATTGCGTTTGGAATGGGCGTTGGGATTGCGCTACTTCGGCGACGTCGATGCCCTGTTGCAGGCATTGTCCGGTGTGCAAGGCGATCTTTCCGCCGAGCAATGCGTGCAAGCCGCCGACATGCTTGCGTCCGTGGATGCGCATGCGCAGGCGCACAGGTTTGCAGAGGCCGCGGTCGCCAAGGATCCGAGCTTCGCGCCGGCGTTCTACATGCGCGGCCGCGTCCACGTATTTCACGGTCGAATGAAAGAAGCCGCTGAGGATTTCGAAACCTGCATCGGACTCGCGCCGGATGCTGCACCGGCTCACTGGAGCCTGTCCGGACTGGCCAAGGTCAGCGATGCGCACCATCATGTCGAGCGCCTGAGTGCCGCCGTGGCGCGTGCGCAACCCGGCAGCGAAAACGAAGCGCAGCTTGCTTACGCCTTGCACTCGGAATTGCACGAACTTGGCCGTCATGACCAAGCCTGGGATGCATTGCAGCGCGGTTGTCGGGTGATGCGTAGCCGGGTGCGCTTCGACGCTCCGGCCACTGCACGGACGTTCGCCGCGATTCACGCCTTGTGTACAAAGGAATTCATTGACGATGCAGTGTCCGCGCCTGCAGGCGGACCCGAGCCGCTGTTTATCGTCGGCCTGTTTCGCTCGGGTACGACCTTGCTGGAGCAGATTCTGGCGGGTCACAGTCAAGTGACAGCCGGCGGTGAGTCGCAGGACTTTGCGTCGAGTCTGAACTGGACTCTGGATCGCCGCACGATCGTGCCGGATGAAGAACAAGTACATCGCGCCGCGACAGCCGATTTTGGCGCGCTAGCGACCGAGTACCGCCGACTGTCCCGCCGTCATGCGCGGACAACGTCCTGGTGGACCGAGAAGTTGCCGTCAAATTTTCTGTACCTGGGATATATCGCGAAGGCGCTGCCACATACGCGTTTCATCAACCTCGTGCGCGACCCGCGCGATACGGCATTTTCCAATTTGCGTACCCTTTTTTCGCACGTGGTCGGCTATGCCTACGACCAGGCCGAGCTCGCGGCATACATGCGCGGGTACGAAGAATTGATGGCGCACTGGCGGCGCGTCCTGCCGGACCGGCTGCTCAATGTGCGCTACGCCGATCTGGTCCGGGACCCCGAAACCGAGGTGCGCCGAATCGCGCAATTCCTCGGGCTGGAATTCGAACCCTCGATGTTGAAGATCGAGCGGGGAGGCGGTGCGGTCAATACAGCGAGCAGTGTCAAGGTCCGGCAGGGAATCCTGGGCCCGCGTGCACCGGACTGGCTTCCCTACGAGCAGTACCTGCAGCTACTGTTCGAGGCCTTGGAAGCGCCTTAGCGGTTCAGCGACCCGGCGCCTCAACCGCTACCTGCGGATCACTGGCTTGCGGGCGGGCCAGGCGCGCCTCTCGGTGGGTAATGTATACATTGCTTGTCACGATGATGGTCGCGCCTGCGGCGGTCCACAGGTCGAGTCTTTCGCCAAAAAACCACCACGCGGCGACTACCACGACGGGCAATTGGAGAAAGCTCAACGGCGTCAGTGCTGAAACGTCTCCCAGTTTGATCGCGCGAGTCCAGAACATGTGCGCACTTGTGCCGAAGAATCCTGCTAGGGCCACCCAACACCAGGATGTGGGGCTCGGCCACTGCCACACCGCTAACGCCGGGAGGAACGAAAGTGGTACCCACAGCAGGGTGGTGAGCAGCACAATGGCATCGGCCGATTCGGTACGAGACAGATATTTGATGCTGATCGCGGTCGTGCCGCTGGCTGCTGCCGCAAGGAGCGCGATCAACGAACCCGCGGTAAACGTGTTGGCACCGGGTCGCATGATGACGAGCACACCAATGAAGCCTATTGCGACGGCGCTCCAGCGACGCATACGCACGATTTCGCCGAGAAACAACACCGCACCAATCGTGACAAACAGTGGCGTCGAATACGAAAGTGAAATTGCCTGGGCCATCGGCAGATTCACGATCGCCCAGAAGCCGGCCAGCATCGACACCATGCCGATGCAGCAACGCATCAGATAGAAGCTCAGTTTCGTGGTGCGCAGCAGCCCCATGCCATGGCGCAGCAACAGCGGCGTGGCAAACAGGAAACCGAAGGCATTGCGGAAGAAGGCGATTTCGAACGCGTGCAACTGATGCGACGCGTAGCGGATGGTGATCGCCATGAATCCAAACAGCACTGCGCTGGCGATCATCAACAGCGCGGCACGCACCAGCAGTGGACTAGCGGAGGGCGCTTGAGCGGTAGCCAAGGCCTCTGGGGTTGCGTTCAATGCAGACTTCGGGAAGGAAGCGGACCCCAAGGTTACGCCCGTACGCACTGATCATCCAGAGCCAATCCGCGGCGCAAGTGCAGGGCCGTGCCTGTTCAATCGCGTGCGCGTTGGCGTAGGCTCATGTCCTGTTGCGCAACGGTTCCTGCCATGTCCGATTCACCGCCTTTCGTCGTCGCCATTCCCGCGCGGTACGGCTCTACGCGCCTGCCGGGCAAGCCGCTGCGCCTGATTGCTGGAACTCCAATGATCGTGCATGTGGCGCGTCGCGCGTTTGAAGCCGGCGCGGCTGACGTGATAGTCGCAACCGATGATCAACGCATTGCCGACGCACTGCGCGACCATCCGGTACGGGTCAGCATGACCCGTGCTGACCATGCCTCGGGCACGGATCGTCTGGCCGAATGCGCGGATCTGCTCGGCTGGCCAGACGACGCGATCGTGGTGAATCTACAGGGCGACGAACCATTGGCTCCCGCAAGTGGGATACGTGCGGTCGCGGCATGTCTGCACGGTTCTGCAGCGCCCATGGCGACGCTTGCCACGCCGATTCTCGATGTGGAAGAGTTGTTCAATCCCAATTGTGTAAAACTCGTCCTTGATGTTCAGGGCCATGCGATTTACTTCAGCCGGGCTCCAGTACCATGGCCGCGCGATGCATTTTCCACGCAACGCACGCAATTGCCGCAGGACGTGCCATTTCTGCGGCATATCGGCATCTATGCCTATCGTGCCGGGTTTCTGCGCACCTTCAGCGGACTGCCGCGCGGGCAGCTGGAGGCAGTGGAATCGCTGGAGCAGCTGCGCGCACTGGAGCATGCGCACCGGATCGCTGTCCGACTGGCTCCGGAGGCGTTTCCCGCCGGCGTCGATACCGCCGAAGATCTGATCCGCGTGGAAGCGTCGTTCGCGAGCGTGACGAGATGAGAATCTTATTCGTCTGTCTCGGCAATATCTGCCGCTCGCCGATCCTGGAAGCCGTACTTCGCGAACGTGCCGCCCGGGCTGGGTTGGTCTGCACTGTCGCATCCGTCGGCACGGGCAACTGGCACGTGGGCGCCCCGGCCGATGCGCGAGCGGTCGCGGCTTGTGCACGGCGGGGTTATCAGCTGGAAGCACATCGCGCGCGTCAGTTGGCGCCTGGGGACTACACCGATCACGATTGGCTGCTCGCCGCCGATGCGGCCAATCTTGTCGAGTTGGGCCGCCGCCGGCCGGCCGGCGCATCCGCCCGGCTGTCGCTTGCACTGGCATATGCGGATATTCTGCATCCCCGCGACGTCGCCGATCCGTATTATGGGGACGACGCGGATTTCGATCGTGTCGTGGTTCTGGCCGAGCGCGTTGCCGATGCCGTGGTGCGACGTCATCGCCACGACGCTGCATTGAGTGAGAGGATGGCCTGACGTGAATACCGAGAATGCGCTGGAACGGCTGGAACTTCCATCCGGCCTCGACTGGGTCAACACCGATGCGCCACCGCGCCTGGGTGGATTGCACGGGCGCGTGGTACTCCTGTATTTCTGGACTTTTGACAGCGTCAATTGCGTGAATTTTCTCGCCGACGTGCTGTTTCTGGAAAACCGGCACCATGACGGACTTGCGGTCATAGGCATTCACACCCCGAAATACCCGGCCCAGGGGGCGTCACTGCTGAAGGCGGTCAATCGGCACAATCTCCGTCATCCGATCGCGAACGACCCGGAATTCCTGCTGTGGCGCGAACTCGGCTTGGTGGCTTGGCCTACGGCGGTGCTGCTGGATGCGCAAGGCCAGTTGGCCGGCATCTACACCGGTGAGGGGCGGCGGCAGGAAATCGAGAAACGCATCGTTGAATTGCTCGACGACGCCACTGCCCACGATCGACGCGTGTATGAGACAGGTCCGGATGCGCTGCGCGCGGAATTGCGCATGCCCCTGGCATTTCCTTCACGCGTACTGGCCACCGATCAACATTTATACATTGCCGATACTGGGCACCACCGGATCCTTGAAACCAATCATGAAGGACGCATCCTGCGCCAATTCGGATCTGGCAACGCCGGATACTGGGATGGACGCAGCCTGGACAGCGGTCTCTCCTCGCCGCAGGGCTTGGCCTTGTCCAGAGACATTCTTTACTTTGCCGATACCGGCAATCATTGCGTGCGGCGCATCCGTCTGGCCAGCGGTGACGTGGAGACGATCGTTGGAACGGGCAAGGCGGGCCGCGACCGGCCACAGGAACACCCCGAGCCGAGAACCGTCAATCTTTGCGCGCCCGTCGATGTCGCGGTGAATAATGAAAATCTGTACATCGCCGTCGCGGCGCAGAATCAGATCTGGCACCTGGACCTCGCACGCAATCAGATCGGCGTCCTGGCAGGATCCGGCAAGTTCGGCCTGGAAGACGGCGAGGCGGCCTATGCCAGTTTCGCCCAGCCTGCGGCGATTGCCGTGCTTGCGGGCATCTTGCTGGTGGCCGACGCCGCCGCCGGCGCGGTGCGGGCGATCCGCCTCTCCGATCGCAAGGTCACCACGCTGCTGGGTGTCGGACCCTTTGAATTCGGCGATGCCGGCGGCAAGCGCGACACCGTGCGTCTGCAGCATCCGCTCGGCCTGTGCGTCGATCCGCGTGGCTTGGTTTTCGTCGCGGACAGCTACAACGACAAGCTCAAGGCGCTCAACCTGAAGTCCGGCGAGGTGCGCGCGTTCAATCTGAAGTATCGGTTCAGTCAGCCCGAAGGGGTCAGCATCGGCGCCGGTGCGCTGTGGGTCGCGAACACCAACCTGCATGAAATCGTCCGGGTGGACCTGGGCACTGGCGCCTGCCAGCGCATTCCGGTCGGTGAATAACGGCGCGGCGGGCGCCGCGCCGCGTTTACAATGTGCCGATGCCCCAATCCGACAGTCTGATTCCTGCACCGCCGTTTGACCCGCGCAGCTTTGTCCGCAGCCTGACTGCATCGCCGGGCGTATATCGCATGTTCGATGCGGTTGGCGACCTTCTCTATGTGGGCAAGGCCGGCAATCTGGCCAAACGCGTCGGCAGCTATTTCACCAAGGCGCTGGAAGCCCGTATCGCTGCGATGGTGACGCAGATCGCGCGTATCGAGACCACGCTGACGCGCACCGAAGGGGAGGCGCTGCTGCTCGAAGCGCAGCTGATCAAGTCCCTCAAACCGCGCTACAACATCCTGCTGCGCGATGACAAAAGCTATCCGTATATTTATATTTCCGGCCTTGACGACGAATACCCGCGCATGGCCTTCCATCGCGGCGCACGTAGCGGAAAAGGGCGCTATTTCGGGCCTTTTCCCAGCGCTTTCGCGGTGCGCGAAAGCCTCAATCTGATGCAGAAGCTGTTCCTTGTACGCCAGTGCGAAGACAGCTATTTCCGCAATCGTTCGCGGCCCTGTCTGCAGCATCAGATCAAGCGTTGCAGTGCGCCCTGCGTCGGATTGGTCGCGCGCGATGACTATGCCGAGAGCGTTCGCCACGCGGCAATGTTCCTCGAAGGTAAGAGCAACGTGGTGGTCGATGAGCTGATCACGCGCATGGAGCAGGCCAGCATCGGACTTGATTTTGAACGTGCGGCACAGCTGCGTGACCAGGTTGCATCGCTCAAGCGTATCCAGGCGCGCCACTACGTGCAGGGAGCCAGCGCGGAACTCGACGTGCTCGCCTGCCGTATCGAAGGTGGGCTGTCCTGCGTCTCCGTGCTGTTTTTCCGCAACGGCATCAGCCTTGGTTCGCGGGACTTTTTTCCCAAGTTGCCATTGGCAGCAACCGCGTCCGACGTGCTCGCGCAGTTCATCGCGCAGTACTACCTGGATCGACCATTGCCTGAGGAAATCATCGTCAGTCATGCGCCGACCGATGCATTGTTACTGGCTGAAGTCCTGACCGCGCAGGCGGGGCGCACCGTCGAGATCAAATCCAGCGTGCGCTCCGATCGCGCGCGCTTTCTGGAGTTGGCGCAGAAGAATGCCGATGCCGCCCTTGGGGCGCGACTGGCGAGCCACCAGACCCTGCGCGATCGTTTCGAATCCTTGCGCGAGTTGCTCGATCTGGACGAGCTGCCGCAGCGCCTCGAATGTTTCGATATCAGCCATACCATGGGGGAGGCGACCGTCGCCTCCTGTGTCGTGTTCGGACCCGAAGGTGCGGAAAAATCCCTGTACCGACGCTTCAACATCAGCGGCATCGAACCGGGCGATGATTACGCGGCGATGCATCAGGCGCTGGAACGGCGCTACAAGCGGATCGCCGCTGGAGAGGGCATGCTGCCCGACATTCTGCTGATCGACGGCGGAAAGGGGCAGGTCGCGCAGGCGATTGCAGTGCTCGGCGAACTTGGCATCAGTGGTGTCCAGATCATCGGCGTCGCCAAGGGCGAGGAGCGCAAAGCCGGCCACGAGACCTTGATCCTCGGCGACTCCGGCCGCACCCTCTGGCCAGGACCTGAGTCGCCGGCTTCGCATCTGATTCAGTCGATTCGCGATGAGGCCCACCGTTTTGCGATCACCGGCCATCGGCAGCGTCGCGAAAAGGCGCGCGAAAAGAGCAGCCTGGAAGAAATTGGTGGCGTCGGTGCGAAACGGCGCTCGGCATTATTGAAGTATTTTGGGGGTCTCGGCGGAGTGGTTGCCGCGGGAATCGAGGAACTCATGCAGGTAAAAGGAGTCAGCAGGGAACTGGCCGAACGTATTTACGCCAACTTGCATGGCTGAGCGCCAGCGCGAGCGGCTCGTGTCACACTCCGACTTGTCGGCAATTCAAGGATGTTGTCTGCCCCGCCTATGCGCCTGACTCTGCCCACGATCCTGACCTTGTTCCGCATCTTGCTGTTGCCCGTGATGGTGGCGGCTTTCTATCTGCCGTTCGAAGGGGCGAACATCGTTGCGTCGGTGATTTTCATCGCCGCGGCGCTGACTGACTGGCTCGACGGCTGGATCGCGCGTCGCTACGGACTCACGTCCGCCTTCGGCGCTTTTCTCGATCCGGTCGCCGACAAATTGATGGTGGCGGTCACCTTGTTTCTGCTCGTGCAGGATAATCACACCATTCCGCTGGCCGTGATTTCCGCGATCATCGTCGGTCGCGAAATCAGCATCTCGGCTTTGCGTGAATGGATGGCCATCATCGGTGAGCGCGCGCGCGTGCATGTGGCCGGCATCGGCAAGATCAAAACCACCGTTCAGATGGTGGCGCTGGTCGTATTGCTGTATCAGAAAGATCTGGACGGATATGGCTTGTTTCATGTGGGCGAAGTGATGCTTGGCTTCGCGGCGGTATTGACGATCTGGTCCGCAATGATCTACGTGCGCGCGGCGTGGCCGACTTTGCGCGACAGCGGATAATTTCGCTGCGCAAGTGTTGACATCCCTGCCGCGATCCCTACAATGCGCGGTCTCCGGTGCGGGAATAGCTCAGTTGGTAGAGCACGACCTTGCCAAGGTCGGGGTCGCGAGTTCGAGTCTCGTTTCCCGCTCCACGTTTTCCACAAAACCTCGGGTCACCGAGGTTTTGTCTTTTCCGGGGTTCGTCGTTATTCTGACGCTGCGGAATTGAGGCCTGATGGCAGAGTGGTTATGTAACGGCCTGCAAAGCCGTGTACGCCGGTTCGATTCCGGCTCAGGCCTCCATCTTTCTTTCATGGCAAATCCCCGTCATTCTTCGCATCTGCAGCGCGTTCGCGAATTCCTCGCATGGCGCTGATCGCGTTTGGCCCCGGTGGCGAAACCGGTAGACGCAAGAGACTTAAAATCTCTCGACCGCAAGGTCATGCCGGTTCGAGTCCGGCCCGGGGCACCAGTAAAATCAAATAGTTAGCGCGTCGTTTTGATTCTGCCGAAAACCCGTGGGACACTGACGGGACACGACAGCCAAGGCGAACCAACAATGGCAGCTATTGAGCGCAGAGTTTCCAGCGACGGGACTGTCAGTTACCGCGTCAAGATTCGCCTGCGCGGTGAAGCGCCGCGAACACGCACATTCAAGCGCAAGGCCGATGCGAAAGCCTGGGCTGACAAATCCGAGTCCGACTTAGGTCACGGCGTTTATGTGCCAGTGACTGCAGACCGTCGACGTACTCTGGCGGAACTTATCGACAAGTTCACAACTGAGTATCTGCCGCACAAGCCGAACAACAAGTCTGCGGACAAGCTGATTTCATATCTCGACTGGTGGAAGGATCAGGCTGGGTTCGTGACGCTCGACAAACTTAAACCGGCTGTCATCGCGGACTTTCGAAACGAACTATCCGCGCAGAAGAGCAAGCGAGGTGGCAAGCCGCTGGCAGGCGCCACGGTCAATCGCCACATCGCAGCCCTGAGCGCCGTCTGCAAGTGGGCTTGGAAGGAACTCGGTTGGCTGCCGGCGAACCCGGTCCTAGCAGTCACCAAGCGCAAGGAGGGTGCCGGCGTGGTCCGGTTCCTGAGTGATGACGAACGCAAAGCGCTGCTGGCCGCTTGTTTGGCCAGCGACGACACGAACATCTATTGCGCCGTTGTATTGTCGCTAGCAACGGGATCGCGATACACAAACATTCGATTCCTTCAGTGGTCCGATGTCGACTTTGAGCGGTGGACGCTGTTATTCGCAGACACAAAAAACGGAACGGCGTGCCGGGTTCCCGTGGTCGGTACGGCGCAGCGCGTATTGCAGGATCAGCACGACCGCGATCCGACTGGCAAGGGCTGGGTATTCAAGGGTGCGCGCGATAAAGTCCCCGGCGACTTCTACAAGGCCTGGAACGCCGTGCGCATCGCGGCAGGATTGAAGGCGTTCCGCTGGCACGATCTTCGCCATACGACGGCGAGCTATCTGACGATGGCTGGCGCGGGACTGGCGGAAGTCGCCGAGGTATTGGGGCATCGCACGCTTGTAATGGCAAAGCGCTACTCGCACTTGAGCGGCGATCACGCCCGCGACGTGATGGCGCGCATGGCTGACAAGTTCCTGGGGGGCGACGAATGACTGGACAACGCCTGTACGAAACGCATCCTGCTGAGGTCGAATCGCTGCGTGAGGATTCCTTCTTTCGCGAGAGTGTCTTCGAAGAAATTCGCGAGCACGTTGCGCAGTTCAAGTTGACGCGAAACGGGATATTTGTCTGGCGAGCATGGCGTGTCGCGCGCCTGCTCGGAGAATTGACGCCGGAAATCATGCGTGTGTTTTTGCCATACCTGGATGAATGCGCAAAGCGACTGGTGCACGCCGATGGCCCGGTGTCCGCGGCGCAAGCGATACGCTGCTCAAATCCACTGCATGCCAGCGGAGAGGGGAACGCATCAGCCGATGCGCAGGAATCCGACTATTGGCTTCTGGTGGAGTTCGACTACTTGACGAAACGTGATCGCAACCCTTTGAAGCAAGCGGAAGCGCACCGTCGACTTGGCGCTGCCCGCGGCAAGACCGCCGACGCCATAAAGCAGAAAATTCTCGCGCTACGGAAAAAGGGGCAATACGCAAGGCGCGGCCGAAGTCGCAGTAGGTAGCAATCCGGGGGGCGTGTGCCTACCTCCCGGATCTGAGCATAGTTTCGGTGCCCACAACGGCCAATAACGGCCGAAGCGAGGGCACCATGAAACGCAATCTTCAATCTGTAATGCAGCTTGCCGCTGCAAGTCCCTTCACTGAAGCGCAACTGCGCTGGTGGATTTTCGAGGCATCCCGCAATGGGCTTGCCGCAGTTGGCGCAATCGTCAAGATCGGACGTCGTGTCTACATCGATACGGACCGCTTCGACGACTGGATCACCGCGCAAAACACGGCGCAGGTGGCCGCATGAACTATTCCACAAAGAAAAAGCCCGGTGGCCACCGGGCTTTCGCGGGACACCAATCCGGGCAGGGCTGGCAATCCGAGTATAGCGCGCTCTATGGCAAGCCCGCACCACGGCTGCCCGTGAATTGGCGCGACCGGCTGCCCTCTCCCGCGGACTACTACGCGAAAAATGTGGAAAGGATCAGCGGCCCGAATCATTCAGGCTGGGCGCAGGGAGCCTGCCCTTTCCACACCGATCGCAACGCGTCACTGAGCGTCGATGTTGCACATGATCGCGGCGCCTGGCGTTGCTTTGCCGGTTGTGGCGGCGGCGATTTGCTCGGCTATCACATGAAGTTGCGCGGCCTCGACTTTGTCGCGGCAGTTCGCGATCTGATCGGGAGCAGCTCATGAACGCCGTCATCGCAGAGACACTCGATCAGGCTGTTGAACGTCTGTTTT
>JBDTLV010000092.1:0-19804 GCA_039934615.1 Tahibacter sp. | reverse complement strand
GCCGCACGCTATTGCCGCACGACTGACCGGCATGTCGTCGCGCCGGCACGGGAGAAAACGGGATTCCTTGCGTTTTGCATTTCTGGGGTGGGCACGCTGAGATCGTGGTGCCCGTCCCTACGACGCGCCGCTCTCCAGTTCCCGATGCAGCCATGCCCGTGCGATCGTCCAGTCGCGTCGCACGGTACGTTCCGAGATACCCAATGCCAGCGCCGTTTCCGCATCGTCGTATCCGGCAAAATAGCGGCACTCGACCACCTGTGCGAGGCGCTGCGATTCGCGCGACAGCCGCTCCAGGGCTTCATTCAGCGCAAGCAATGTCGAGTCTTCTTCGATCGGCACGTCCAGCGCCGCGGTAATCGGCAAGGGAACCACGCCATCGCCACGTTTGCTCGTCAGTCGCGCCAGCGCATGATTGACCAAGGCATGGCGCATCGCGAGCGCGGCGGCACGCAAGAAATGCACATCGGTATTCCAACCGGCGGTACCGCGCAACTTGAGGTACGCCTCGTTGACCAATGCTGTGGTCTGCAGCGTCACACCGGCGCCGACGCGACTGCGTTCGCGATGTGCCAGGCGTTTGAGATCGTCGTAGAAGAGTGGCAGCAGCTGATCGGCCAGCGTGCGTACCGTGGGCGGCAACGAACCCTCCCAGGAGGCGACACGGTCTGGCTGAACGTCCTCGTTTCTGTCGCTCATCCGTCGATCATACCCGGTCAATGGTGTTTCCCGCTGCGGCACGCGTCCGCGTCGACGCCCACCCGATGGCCGGATTCGCCGAACTTTCCGGTAATGCATGCGAGGCACAGCTGACGCGAGCGATCGATTTCTGCGGCGGACGCGTGTCCGGCGGGCCAATGCCCGCACATCCTCGGTACTTTGAGAATTTTGCAGGCGACTTCCTTCAAGCCGTCATGCAGCTGTGCCGGAATCGTTCCAACTGCAACGGAGGCGGCATGTCGAATCGGCGTGGCATGTTTTGCAAGGTATCCATGGACCCGCGACCACGCGGTCGGTTCACGCTCGGCCGCGGATTCGTCATGACGCTGATGATGCTCGCCGCAACGGCGGCGCAATCGACCGTGTTCGTCGTCAACAGTACCGCCGACACGGGACCCGGCAGCCTGCGTCAGGCCATGCTGGACGCCAACGCACAAATCGTCACCGGCGGTTCGGCCTGCGCACCGCATGAGATCCATTTCAACATTCCCGGCGCGGGGCCGCACACGATACGTCCGTTGTCCGCACTGCCACCGGTACTCATCACGATCACCTTCGATGGCTACAGCCAGGCGGGCGCCACACCGAACAGCATCCCGCAGGGCAACAATGCGGCGCTCAAGATTGAACTCGATGGCTCGCAGGCCGGAGTTGCGGACGGTCTGCGCTTTTCTGCGGTGATGCCCGGAATGCCCGGCTGCCGCGGCAATCTGTCCGTCGTCACCGGTCTGGTCATCAACCGATTTCAGGGCGCTGCAATCCGCGTCGAGAGTCCCTGCCTGCCGCCCGCGGTTTGCCAGGTTGGCGGCATTCGCATCATCGGCAATTTCATCGGTACCGATGTGACCGGCAGCCTCCCGCTGGGCAATGGATTCGGTACAATTCCACAACCGGGCGTGGTGTTCGGAGCGAACAGCACGCGAAACATCGTCGGCGACGAGATCGTCGAGTCCGGTGGCGGGTCCACACTGACGCCATCGAACCGCAATGTAATTTCGGCGAATGCGCTGGACGGTATTTATCTGGGATCAAGTCCTGGCCGCGAGTCTGCCCTGGATCACCGCATCCGCAACAACGCGATCGGTCTCAGCGCGTCGGGCACGACGGCCCTGCCGAACGGTCGCCATGGCGTATTCGCCGACCTCGGCAGCGAAGCCACGCAAATCCAGGACAATTTAATTTCCGGAAACAGCGGTGACGGCGTACGCATGCTGGCGAACAGCCTGTTCGCGAACATCGTGCGCAACGGCATCGGCATCGGTGAAAACGGCATCGCCCTCGGCAATGCGGGCGCTGGCGTGCATGTTGGCGGGACGGCATCGGCGGTCACGATCTCGCGACGCTACGCCCTCAGCCCATTTGTCACGGCGAGCATCGCCAACAACGGCGGCGCCGGGATATTTGTGGACGATGCAGCGATGGTCGATACCGCCGCCGCATCGGTCTCGCAAAACGCCGGACTCGAACTGGACGTGGCACCCGCAGGCGTCAACCCCAACGATCCGCTCGATGCCGATGCTGGCCCCAACGAACGACTGAACTATCCGGTGATCACAAGCGCGGTGCTGAACACGGCGACCTCGACCGGAACCATCACTGGCACGTTCAACTCCACTCCGGGCGTGCACACCGACCTCGTCTTCTTCTTCAGCGACCACTGCGACCCGAGCGGCTACGGCGGTGCGCAGACCGCATTCAACGACGGTGTTCCTGTTGCGGTGATCCCGGATGCCCAGGGCAACGTGAGCTTCGTGCGCAACGCGCCGTCCCTTCCGCTGAATAAATTCATCACCGCGCAAGCGCGCCGTCCATCTGCCAACTCGGCAACACCCGGCGTCGTCGTCGTGTCCGAGTACTCCGCGTGCCGCGTCGTCCTCGCATCGAGCGAACTGATTTTCGAGGACGGGTTCGAGTGACGCGCACGCGGATCGCGTTTTCGTCATCGCCATCAGCTACTGAAGGAACGCGCGGATGATCTGTCGCAACCACTTTCTTGCTCTCGCGCTCGCTGCTCTGAGCTGCCTTCCATGGTCCGCATCAGCGATCGACGCCACGGTGATTTTCAGCGTGACGACGTCACTGGATCAGATCGACGACAACATCAACGACGGCGTTTGTCACACGACCGCCAACGTGTGTTCGCTGCGCGCAGCGGTCATGCAGTCCAATCACACCAGCACCAACGGACAGGTGATCATCAATATTCCGGCGGGCACGTATCGTCTGACGATCGCGCCGGTTGCGGGAAATGACGAGAGCAGCGGCGATCTGAATCTGACTGCCTCCGCCTCCACGAACCAGAAGACCCTGATCAAGGGAGTCGCCGCGAGCACGACGATCATCGATGGCAATCAACTCGATGGTGTGATGTCCGTTGCGCAGAACCGCATCCTGGAAATCCGCGACGCAACGATCCGCAACGGCTTCCGGCAAGGCAGTGCACCCACCAGTGGCGGCGGCGTCGACAATCGCGGCACGCTCACCATGACCCGCTGCGTGATCGAGGCCAATCGCGCGAATCCCGGAACCGGTGCAGGTCTCGTCAATCTCAATACCTTGACCCTGATTGGCACTACCGTTCGCTCGAACGTCGGGACATTTGGCGCAGGTCTCCTGTCGTACGGGCCGACGATCATTCACGACAGCACCTTCTACGCCAATGCTGCGGCCACCGGTGGCGCCATCGCGAACAATTCGACGCTGTACGCCGTCAACACCACGATCAGTTTCAACAGCGCCAATCTGAATGGCGGCGGCCTCTTCAACAACGGCAACGTCATCCTCTACAACACATCGGTGGTCGACAACGATGCCGATCACGACCATGACGAAAACGGTGGAATCGGCGGCGGCATCTACAATGCGGCAGGCGCCAGCTTCGGCCTGGTGAACACGCTGGTTACGGGCAATACCCAGCGCGATACCTTCGAGGCCGACGATTGCTTCGGCACCATCACCGCGTACGGGTGGAATCTTTTTGGCAATGTATCCGATTGCAGTATTCCCAACGGTGCAGCCTGGGGATTCCTTGCACGCAGCTCGCTCGGCCCATTGCAGGACAATGGCGGGCCCACGCTGACCCACGCCTTGCTGCCGGGCAGCCGCGCGATCGACACGACCGACAATGATCTTGGCTGCATCGACGAAACCGGCAACGCGTTGTCGGACGACCAGCGCGGCCACCCGCGCATCGCCGGTGCACGCTGCGATGTGGGCGCATTCGAATATGGCTCGATCATCGATCGCATCTTTGTCGGGGCGTTTGATCCGCTGTGATCGGTCGACGCCGGCGCGCCTGATACCCGGCCTTGCGCCGGGCCCGAGCTCCCGAGAGGGGATCACGCGTCGCTCGGCAACGTCCCTGCAACGGGCACCTCAAGCCCTACCTTCACGCGTTCCAGCACCACATGCGTCGTGAAGCTGCGCACGTTCGGATCGTCGAGCAAGGCGCGGCGGGTAAACGCTTCGTAGGATTCCATGTCCGCCGCGAGGACGACGAGAACGAAGTCAGCCTGGCCGGTGACGTAATAACACTGCTGCACTTCGGGGCTGGCGAGCATGGCGCGGCGAAAGCGATCGAGATCGTGCGCACGTTCGCGATCGAGGTCGACATTGACGATGCAAGTCACGGGCAGACCGAGCAGGCGTGGCTGCAGCTGGGCAACTTCGCGTTCGATCACGCCGTGCTCACGCAAGCTTTTCAGGCGTCGCTGCACGGCCGCGGTTGAGAGTCCGACGGCGTCGCCGATAGTCTTGGCGGGCAGGCGCGTATCGCCTTGATGCAGGGCAAGAATCCTGAGGTCGAGGGCATCGATCACGACCGCGTTTTTTTTGTGCATGGATCCGGGACTCCGTGCGGTTCGGGCGCAAATGCGCCGCGCAAAATGCGGCAGCACCGCGCCGTCGCCGACGTAGGCTACGTCACCGGCCACCGGAATACGTCATGGACTCGCAAAGCACACCGCCGATACTGATCCTGGGCGATCCGCGACTGCAGCACGTCGCCGCTGCGCTGACGGAGATCGATGCCGAAGCACACGCAGCGATCAACGCGCTCGGCGCGAGTCTGCTCGCGTTTCGGCACGAGTCTGGTTTCGGTCGCGGCATTGCCGCCCCGCAATTGGGTATTTTGCGACGTATTGTCGTACTCGACCTCGGTGCCGGGCCCATCGCCCTGATCAACCCACTCATCACCTGGCGTTCGGCCGAGCGGTTCGAGGTCTGGGACGATTGCTTCAGCGTGCCGGATCGACTGGTGCGCGTCCGGCGGCATTGTTCAATTTCGGTGAGCTACCGCGACGCGCAGTTTCGCCGGCGCGAGTGGCAACGACTGCCACCAGACTTGGCGGAGTTGCTGCAACACGAGATCGATCACCTCGATGGCGTGCTGATGACGGATCACGCGCTTGGTGACGACGCCGTGCGTCCGATCGCGGATCGCGGGCGCTGCGTCGTTGCGCGCCGCCGCACGCATCGCCTGTCGCTGGCGCGGATCGCCGACGCGGCACAGAGCATCGATCCGGTGTTCCTGCATAGCCCGCAATTCGTCAGCGATTCGTTGTCCGGCGTGCTCGGATGTCGCGTTTTGCTGAAAGTGGAAACGCTCAATCCGATCCGATGCTTCAAGGGACGCGGTGCCGAATTCTTCATGCTGCAGCGGATGGCGCGCGGCGAGCGCACGGCGCTGGTCTGCGCGAGCGCCGGCAATTTCGGCCAGGCGCTGGCCTATGCGTGCCGCAAGCATGGCGTCGCGTTGCAGGTTTTTGCGGCGCGCAACGCGAACCCTCTCAAGCTGCAGCGCATGCGCGCCCTCGGTGCGCAGGTGCGGCTGGACGGCGAGGATTTCGACGCAGCCAAGGCGGCCGCGCGCCGTCACGCGGAAAGGCATGACGTCGAAATGGTCGAGGACGGATTGAATGCTGCGATCAGCGAGGGCGCAGGCACGATCGGTGTCGAGTTGCTGAGCGGCGATCCCGTGATCGATGCGGTTTACCTGCCGCTCGGCAATGGCGCCTTGTTGAGCGGCGTGGCTCGCTGGATCAAGGCTCGCTCGCCGGTGACCCGGGTGATCGGCGTGGTGAGCCGCGGCGCGCCAGCGATGGCGCTGAGCTGGCGCAGAGGTCCCGATGCACCTGTCGCGGCGTCAACCCGGATTGACACCATCGCCGACGGCATTGCGGTGCGCATTCCGATTGCGGAGGCGATTGCGGACATGCACGGACTGGTCGACGACGTGGTGGAAGTCGACGACACCACCCTGATCGAGGCGATGCGTCTGGCGCATCAGCACGCCGGCATCGTGGTCGAACCTGCTGGTGCGGCGGGCCTCGCGGCGATGCTCGACGCGCGCGCCACCCTTGCCGGGCAAACCGTCGCTACCGTGCTGTGTGGCGGCAATTTAACCAATGAACAAATCCAACAATGGCTATTGAGGACTCTTCCATGATTGATCATGTCGAACTGTATGTCGCCGATCCGGCACCCGCCATGCATTTTTTTTCTGCGGCACTGGCGCCGCTCGGCTACGCGCTGCACGTCGAAGGTGCGAGCAACGGATTCGGCGCCGCGCCCGATTCACTGGACTTCTGGGTGCGCGAGGGTGGGCCCTCTTCGCCACGACCCCATGTTGCATTCAACTGCGCAAACCGGGCGACGGTGGATGCCGCCTATCACGCGGCACTCGCCGCCAACGGTACGGACAACCGCGCGCCGGGGCTGATGCCGCAGATCCATCCGAATTACTACGCAGGATTCGTGCGCGATCCGGATGGCCACAATATTGAATTTGTCTGCCATCACGCCGAGGCGTGATCCACGCGACAACCACGACCGTGGATGGGCGGCACTGCGGGCTGCCCATCACGCCGGGGTAAGTTGTGGACTTCTTGCCAATGGCGCAAACGCGCATCGCCTGCTGCGCGAGGCGGACACTGCGCTGTACCGGGCCAAGCATGAAGGCAGAAATCGGGTGCGCGCTTTCGCGGAAGGGTGAACCTACACGCTCGGCGACGCGTCAATCCACATTTTCCCGAACCTGGAACACATTGCCTTCGGGATCGCAGGCATTGCACACGACAAATCCGGGGCCTTGCCAGTTTTCCTGAAACACTTCGCCACCGAGCGTGGCGGCGGCACTACGCGCGGCGTCGATGGCGGGCACCGTGAAAAAGAACTTGAGGGCTGTGTTTTCGCGACGCTGCGGTGGGGACTGAATGGTGATATCGGCGGCGATAGGCGCCGGAATCTGGTGCACGAGGATCTGCATGTCGGGCGACTGGAGAACCACCAGTTCGGCGGTTTCATGCAAGCGGCGCATGTCCAGGACGGATTCGTAAAAATGCGCCAGACGCGCAAGATCCTTGGCATACACGAAGAGGCCGGCGCGAGCGGGACCAGACATGGCAACTCCAGCAGTAGGCGTAGGCCCACCATGGTAGCGGATTCCTTTAATACACTTCCGTCCCGGAATTGATCACGCAAACAGAGACGGCGGGTGATTCCGTGCGCGATCGTTCAGCATCATTGCACCATCCAGCGGGCGACGATACGACCGACATTCGCGAGCACTTCGTCGTCTTCGGGTCGCGGTGATTCGAAATGACCGCTGGCGTCCAGGTACGCAGCGACGATGACCGGTGCGCGGTCCGCCGACCAGATCACCGCGACATCGTTGTGCTTGTCCGGCATCGAGTCGGCGCTTGCCGTACCGGTCTTGTCACCGGCAATCCAGTCGGCGGGAAGGCCCGCGCGGATGCGGTGTTTGCCCGTTTCGGTGGCAATCATCCAGCTGCGCAGACGCGCGCGTGCTTGGCGGGACAACAGATTTCCAGTCATCAGCCGGGTGACAGTACTGGCCATTGCCAGCGGTGTGGTCGTATCACGCATTTCGCCGTCGGGCACCAGGTTCAAGGTGGTTTCGTAGCGATCCAGACGCGTTTGGGTGTCGCCCATGGCACGAATCAGATTGGTGACTTTGGCGGGTCCGCCGAGGTGGCGAATCAGCAGGTTCGCGGCGACATTGTCGCTGGTGGTCTGCGCCGCTTCAGCGAGTGCGTCGATGCGCATGCCGCCTTCGGCCAGATGTTTTCCAGTCACCGGTGCATGCGAGACCATGTCCTTTTGCGTGTAGTGCAACACGCGATCCAGCGCAAGCCGGCGCGCATCGGCTTCGCGCAGGACCGCCGCCACGAGCAATAGTTTAAAGGTGGAACACATGCCGAAGCGCTCTTCCGCACGCCACGCGATGGAGCGTTGCGTGGCGCTATCGAAAGCATGCACACCCAGACGCCCACCACTGGCTTTTTCCAATGCCTGTAGCTGGTCGGCCCAGGATTCAGCGCGCGCACTGCGCGGGACCATGCTGCCGACGCCGCCCGCGACGGTCGCGGCGAGCAGGGCGCGCAGCAGCGCGCGGCGGGACAAGGATTCGGCTGTCATCGGCACTCTCCACCAAATCGCGCAAGGCTAGGACGCCGTTCTGGCGAAATCATGGCAGTGCGGTGGCGCTGTGCTGACCGCATTTCGCACAAACCTCGGGTCCGCTCAGCAACGTCGGAACGAATCAAACAGCGCCTTGTGTCCTGCGACGATGCGCTGCTTGGCCTCAAGATCCGGTTCCAACGACCACTGATCGTGTTCAAAAGTGCCGCCGAGCAAGATCCCGTCGGAGCGCGGGAACATGTATAGGTCTTCCGTTCCGACCGTGTACTGCACTTCGGGCTGCGGCAACAGGATCGTGAGCTGGCCCTTGACGGGCGTCAGTTCGGCGTCATCGAACAGGGACTTGGCGCCGAGGCCGGTGCAATTGAACACGAGCTTTTCCGGCAGGGCCTGGATCGCCGCGCGGTCGTTCAGTTCGCGCACCACCAGTTTGCCCGAGGCGAGCAGGAACTCATCGAGCATGGCAGCGAGATAGACCGGCGGTTCTATCAGCATCGTGTCGACCTGACGCACGTAGCGGTGACCGCCAAACGGATGCTCATGCGGACCCAGATCGCGGAATTCCGGCATCATCCCGCGCAGCGGGCTGTTCGTGCCGAGATAGCCATTTTCCAGAATTTCCTTGTCACGCAAAAAGTAGTTGCGGATCCAGCGCACGCCGAAGCGCGGTCCGACCATGATCTGGTAGCGCCGGTAAGCGTATTCGGCCGCAGCGATCAGTTGTTCGTCGAATGCCGCGCTGCGTCGGTTGCGCTCGGAAACGGAAAATGGAAACCATTGCCCGCCCGCGATGTTCGACGTCGTTTCCGGCGGCAGCGCCTTGGCGTAGATCGTCACGGCGAAACCGGCTTCCTGCAGCAGCCGCGCGTTGGCCAGGCCGACCGCACCACAGCCGAGCACGGCGACGGGGCCTGCATGGCCCGGCGCGCCGAGATCGACCGCGAGCTTGCCCGTACCCCACGACAGCGTGATCCCGCCGCCGCCGTGTCCGTAATTGTGCACAACGAGCGTATCGCCGAGGCGCTCTGCGCGCACGACAAATCCAGACGGCCGATACGGTCGCAACCCCACCACGGTACGGATTTCGCGATCTTCCCTGATGCGCACCGGCGGCAAGCCACACGACGAGATCGGCAGCGGGGCATCGGCGCCGGCGTCGCTGCGATGCAGACCACCGCGACTCGCGCAACCGTTGAGCAGTGCGAGCGGGGCCGCCACCAGCGATGCCCCGACCAAACCACTCTGCCGAATGAACTGTCGTCGATTCATGCACGGAATCTAGCGCGTTCCAGGCGCTGCGTGCTCACCGTACGGCGCGGAAAGCGGCAATGCCATGGAAAAGTCAGAAGTTGCCCGAGCCGGGGCCGAGATACCGATGGCAGCGCGATCCGATCACGACGGAAGCCCGCGAGCACATGAGCGAACGCAAACCTGCCCTTGCGCCGCGAGCGGCGGCGAGCGTGCCAACTCAGATCGGCCGATACGCCGGTGAGGCCATAGGCAACGCGAAACCAGGCCCCTCATACGTTCCCGCGCCGCAGACCATCGGCCGCCGGGTAGCAGCGCCGGGCTCGCCTCACTGAAACCCATTGCGAAAAATCACATCCTGTGAAAATTCCTTCCAACCGCCGTTGCCGGTCTGCGGCGACGGAAAATTAATATTCGGCGCGCCCACGAAGGCGCGGTCGCCCGACATCACCACGCTGCTGCCCCAATTGTCCGCACCGTGCAGGGCGTTGCCGATACTCAGAACACTTTCAGACCACACCGGCTGACCGGCAAGTTCAAATTGCCGATAGACGCGCGCAGTACCTTCGTGGGCCAAGGTGCCGGTGCTGTCGGGACAACCGAGGATGAATTGGTTGTAATTGGGGTCGACGCTGAGCGAAGCGCCGCAATGGCCACCAACGGTGGCCGGCGGTGATGGGAAATATTCATTCACATAGTTGTAGCCAAAGACCGCCGCCGGTTTGAAGACGGTCACCGATCCGACACGCCCGACGCCGTTATCGCGGCCGGTTGCGCCAACGTATACAAAGTTATCCGTGATGCCGATACTGGTGCCGAAGAAATCGAACGCTGTGGGGCTGTCCGCAGCGAGGGTGCCCACCTCGATCAGGCCGCCGACACCCGTGTTGGGATTCGGAATGTAGATGTGCGCCGCGCCGGCCAACAGGTTGCCATTCTGGGATTCGCCCGGAGCGCCGGCCGCGAGCAGATACGATGTGCTGCTGGTCTGCCGGATCGCGATGGACGAACCGAGAGTCGAACCGCTGCTGCCGCATACGATGTCGCCGATCGCTGGCAAATTGGCCCAGCCGCTACCGGGCGTATACTTGTATCCTGCGACGCAGCCGCTGCCGCCGCCGGCATTGACAACGCTACCCGCGGCCATGTTGCCGTCGACGGCGACGGCGCTGCCAAAGTTGCCGCCGTTACCGTTGCGGAAACCGGTCGACACGATATTCGGCGGCGTGATGCCGCTGTCCGAAAAGAATTCCACACGCCCCGCGTTCGCGCCGACACCGCCAACGTCGTTGTAGTCCGGCGAGCCGACCACGAGATTGCCGCTGCTGAAGGCGAGGCTTGCGCCGAAGTGCGCGCCGGCCTGCGGCTGTGCCGAGAAAAGCGTCCCCACGGGTTGCCACCCGCCAGCACCAGGCCCGTAGATCTGCACAGCACCGGCGTTGGCCATGGCACCTGCCGGCTCGTTGGGAGCGCCCACGTAGACTCGCGTAACGACACGTCCCCCCGTATCGAGTACCGAACGAACCGCGATGCTGGTGCCAAGATGCCATCCCTGCTGGCCAAGCCACAGCTGAGGGCGTGGCAGCCAAGTGTCGGCGTGTGCGCTGCCGAGTCCCATGGCGGCAAGCGCCAGCCCGATCACAGCGCCACGGCGCAGGGCGCGACAGATGCAGCGAATGCTGGTTCGTTTCATGAGCTCCGCTCCGCGAGGGTTCCGAGCCATACAAACGCGGCGCGCCACAAATACCGAACAAATAGCGTGCCGCGGATTGACGGCAACACGGACGCGACCGAACCTCGGTGGTGACGGATCTACCCGATCGAATTTCCGATACGAACGTGCAAGGAGTCACGCCGGAATCATGCCCGGTGGACGCGTCGCTTGGCGGATCCGCGCCGTGGCGCTCTAGCGCTGCGACTCCGGCAAGCTCTTGTCCGGATGCGCCAGAGTCAGCGATTCGGCACTGCCCCGGTTACCTGGCAAACGTACCGTCTTACCATTCTCCAGAGTTCCCAGAATCCAGTCACACAACGGGAACACGAGGTTGTAGTTGTGGGCCCGCATGCCATGATGCGAATGGTGGGTGCGGTGCAGTCGCGCGAGCCAGACCACACCGGGCAGACGTCCGGCGCGCCAGTCTGGCGGCACGTGATACAGAAAGTGCAGCACCTCGTAGCACAGGTAATAGCTCATCGACGTCGCCACGAACAAGGCGGCGGCAGATCGCGACAGGAACAGCGCGGCAATCAAACCCAGCAACACCGCCGTTCCGCCGAAGAACAGCAATAGCACCGGCGGGAAAAGCACCGCATGGAAATCGCGCGTCGATTCGAAGTGCATCTCGTCGGCGCGGAAATAACGGTGATGCCGGCAGGTGTGCCGGACAAACAGGGCCGACAGAACGGTAACGCGATGGTGCATCGGGCCGCGATGCGCCGTGTATTCCACGAGGTTCGCGATGAGCAAGGTGATCGGTACGATCCAGAAATCGACCGCGCGCCATTGCCGCGATGCCAACACCAAGGCGATCAGAACCACCCCCAGGCCGACGACGAAGACGCCCAGCGCATGCGCCAGTCCCGAATAGCGGGATGGCAGGATTTCGCGTCGGTAGCGTTCGCGAAAACGTTGCGTACTGGTCATCGATCTTCGACCTCGGGCGGATCCGCCTCAGCATGCGCCCATCATGGCCGCAAACGTCGGTCGCGTCTTGTCCGATTGCGCAAAAAGTCACAACGGTGACCCGGATCGCCTCGGCTGTTCCGACCAGCGATGCGACATTGGCAGGACTTTCGCCCTACGCGCGCGATCGGCGCTTCCACTAGGATCGAGCAGTCTTGTCTCCGGGGAAATCCTATGCTGCGTCGCCCGCTCGTGCTTGCCGTTGCCTTCTTGCTCGCCGTGCCGGCGTATGCCGCCGACAAGGACTCGGGAAAAGACAAGAAGAAGGAGCCTGCGTGGGACGTCAACGCCGCACACGGCCCTACCAAGTCCGTGAACTTCAGCGTCGACGAAGGCACCTGGATGGATCTGGATGTCAGCCCCGACGGCAAGTCCATCGTGTTTACCCTGCTGGGCGACCTGTATCTGCTGCCGATCGATGGCGGTACCGCGAAGCGCCTGACGTCGGGCGCCGCCTGGGATGTGCAGCCGCGTTTCTCACCGGACGGCAAGGAGGTGGCGTACACCTCTGATCGCGGCGGCGGCAACAATCTGTGGCGCATTCACACCGATGGCACGAAGGCGACGCAGGTCAGCAAGGAAGACTTCCGCCTGCTCAACAATCCGGTCTGGACGCCCGATGGCAAGTATCTGATCGGGCGCAAGCATTTCACCTCCGAGCGCTCGCTCGGCGCCGGCGAACTGTGGCTCTACCACGTCAGCGGCGGAGAAGGCCTGCAGCTGACCAAGCGCAAGAACGATCAGCAGGACCTGGGCGAACCAGCCGTTTCGCCGGATGGGCGCTTTGTGTACTTTTCTGAGGATGTCACGCCGGGACCGAACTTCGAATACAACAAGAATGTGCACGGCACGATCTACGCGATCAAACGCCTGGATCGCACGACCGGCGAAACCGAGACGCTGGTCGATTCGGCCGGCGGCGCGGTGCGTCCGCAGCCATCGCCGGACGGCAAGCAGCTCGCCTTCGTCAAGCGTGTGCGCGACAAGACCGTGCTGCATTTGCTCAACCTGACGACCGGTGACGTGCGCCCCGTGTGGGATGGCTTGTCGCACGACATGCAGGAAGCCTGGGCGATCTTCGGACCGTATTCGAACTACGCCTGGACGCCGGACGCGAAGTCGATCGTGATCTGGGCGCAGGGCAAGCTGTGGCGTGTCGACGCAACAAGCGGCAAGCCGGCGGCGATTCCGTTCAAGGCCGACGTGAACCTCAGCGTGACCAATGCATTGCGCTTCGAGCAGAAACTGCCCGGTGCACAGTTCTCCGCGCAGATGATCCGCGACATCGCAACCAGTCCGGACGGCAAGACCCTGGTGTTTCACGCGGTTGGCCATTTGTGGACAAAATCACTGCCTGACGGCAAGCCGGTACGCCTGACCCAGGTCGACAGCGGTTTTGAATACACGCCGAGCTTCAGTGCAGACGGCGGCAAGCTGCTCTACACCACCTGGACCGACGCTGCGCAAACCTCAATCCACGAGCGCACGCTCGCGAACGGCACCGACCGCGTGATCAGTGCGCAACCCGGCTTCTACTACGCGCCGCGCTATTCCCGCGACGGGCGCTGGCTGGTCTGGTCCAAGCAGTCCGGCGGTTCGTTGACCGGTTCGCTCAACAGTTTCGATACGGGCATCTATGTGATGCCAGTGAATGGCGGAGAGGCACTGCGCATCGCGCACGAAGGCATCGAACCGCAGTTCGACGCAACCGGCACGCGCGTCTATTACCTGACCGGCGACGGACTCAAGAAGAAGCTGATGTCGGTCGGCCTGCACGGCGAGGAGCCGCGCGAAGTGTTCGATCTCAAATACGTGGACAGCGTGCGCGTCAGCCCGGACGGACAGTGGGTCGGATTCACCGAGCTGTTCAACGCGTATGTCGCGCCGATGCCGCAAACCGGAAAATCAATAGAGTTGAACAAAGAGACAAAAGCCATACCGGTGACGCGATTGTCCGGCGACGCCGGCGCATACCTGCACTGGAGCGGGGACAGCCAGGCCCTGCATTGGATGGTCGGCCATGACTACTACACGGCGCGCATGAAGACCGACGCGGACGCCACCGCCGCGGAAGCCTTCGCCGGCCGCGATGCAGCGACGCATGTATCGGTGGGGCTCAGCCTGGCCACCGACAAACCAACCGACCGCGTGGCCTTCACGCACGCCCGTGTGATCACCATGCGCGATGCCGAACATCAGCAGGAAGTGCTGGAAGACGCCACCGTGCTGGTCGATGGCGACCATATCCAGGCGGTCGGCAAAGACGTGGCGATACCGGCCAGCACGCGGGTGATCGACGCGACGGGCAAGACGATCAAGCCCGGCACGGTCGACGTGCACGCCCACGCGAATCATTTCGGCACCGGCGTGATTCCGCAGCAGAACTGGGCGTACTACACCAATCTGGCCTTCGGCATCACGACGATGCACGATCCATCGGCAACTACCGAAACCGTGTTCTCCGAGGCCGAGCTGGTCAAGACCGGCGACTTGGTTGGCCCGCGCGTGCTCTCGACGGGAACGATCCTGTATGGCGCCGACGGCGACTTCAAGGCCGTGATCAATTCTCTCGACGACGCGCGCGCGCACCTGCGCCGGCAGCAGGCCGCAGGGGCGTTCAGTGTAAAAAGCTACAACCAGCCGCGCCGCGAACAGCACCAGATGGTCAATCAGGCAGCGCGTGAACTCGGCATGCTCGTCGTCGAGGAAGGCGGCAGCACGATCAACTTCAACCTGCCGATGGTCGTCGATGGTGCGACCGGCGTTGAACACAACCTGCCCGTGGCGCCACTGTATGCCGACATGATCAATTTGTGGAAAGCGACCGACGTGCGCAACACGCCTACGCTGATCGTCTCCTATGGCGGTCTCAGCGGCGAGTACTGGTGGTACGCCCGCGACAATGTCTGGGAAGACGCGCGTTTGAAGCGTTTCTACCCACAAGAGCAACTGGGCGCACGCTCCATCCGTCGCGAAACGGCACCGGATTGGGACTACTGGCACGTTGAAGTAGCAAAGAGCGCGAAGCGACTGCGCGATGCCGGCGTGCGTATCCAGGTTGGTGGGCACGGTCAGCTGCAGGGGCTTTCTGCCAATTGGGAAATCTGGTTATTGATGCAAGGTGGATTTTCCGCCTGGGAAGCGCTGCGCGCCGCAACCATCGATGGCGCCGACTATCTCGGCCTGTCGAAGGAAACCGGGTCAATCGAAGCCGGCAAGCGCGCCGACCTCGTCGTGCTCAACAGCAATCCGCTCGACAACATCCGCGCGACGATCGACACGCACTACGTGATGGTCAACGGCCGCCTGTTCGACGTCAGCGCTGACATGGCCGAAGTCGGCGGCAAGCAGCGGCCCGCGCCGGTGTTCTACTGGCAGCGGCATGCGGATGGAAAGACCTTTGGCATCGAGTTGGGCCGCACGTCGGCGCAGGATGCGGATTGATCGCGCCAGTTCGGAGTCAATGTGTTCGATTGATCGGTCGCTGCACACGGTGGGCTCCGTGCCCGCCGTTTCCGGTGCCGCGCTGTTGCTGAGCAAGCA
Organism: Tahibacter sp.; assembly: GCA_039934615.1. Lineage (GTDB taxonomy): Bacteria > Pseudomonadota > Gammaproteobacteria > Xanthomonadales > Rhodanobacteraceae > Tahibacter. Next base: position 4,170 of record JBDTLV010000092.1, on the reverse strand, counting down.
TCGAATCGGCGCGCCGTCTGCGCCGAAGACGATGCTCGCCCGCCATGCACGGTCGATGCGAAGAGCCGTTAGGGAATTGCAGATTTCGGTGCACGCGCCGAGCGGCAACGCCACCATTCACCGTTTGCCTGCGAAGAGTGCATTGCACATATTGGGCAACATATAAACAAATGGACGCGAACAGCATCGCCAGGCCTCTGGCGATGATCTTGGCTACGCCCGCACGACTCAGCTTGCGCTCATGAAACCGAGGTCGGGTGTCGCGAATCGACCGATGTTCGGGAATACGGTGGCCATGTCAGCCGGCGCAACGCCATACCAACGCGCGATCGTTGCGGCGTATTGATCGACCGATGCGGTCGGGATGATCTGGCCATATCCGGCGTCGTCGGCACCGCCGACGACCAGACTGGGCATGCGTCCGTAAATGCGCCGACCATTGACGGCGCCGCCGAGAATCAGGTGGTGACCGCCCCAACCGTGGTCGGTGCCGTCGCCATTGACGCTGGTGCTGCGACCAAACTCCGATGCGGTGAACGTGGTCACGCTGTTCGCCACGCCCATTTCGACGGTAGCCGCATAGAAGGCCGATAGCGCCCCGTCCAGTTGCGCCAGCTGCGTAGCCTGGTCATCGAGCTGATTGTCGTGCGTATCAAAGCCGCCGAGGCCGACGAAGAAAATCTGCCGCTTCATCTGCAGGGTCGCACGCACCTTGATCAGGCGCGCCACCATGCGCAGCTCGCGACCCAAACCGGTATCGGGGAACGCGGTCGTCAGGTTCCCTCCACCTGCCAGCGCGCCGGTGATCATCACTTCGTTGTTCATCGAGCGCCGCATCACGGTCGCGTACTGACGCTGCAGCGCATTGCCCTGTGCGGCGTCACGCAGCGCGATGAACGCGGCGCGGCGCGCAACATCATATTCGGGATGGACATTTGCCACGCCCTGCGCGCCGTTTTCGCCGACAAAATACGGCACCACATCGTCGCCGGCCTGGAAAACATTTTCGCCATCAATGGAAATGTTCATCGACAACTGCTGGTTCGTATTGCTCGCGTGGAACAGATCGGCCAGACGGCCGCCCCAGCCGCGCCGCGTGATCGCGTCAGCAGCGGGCCGCTGCCAGACGACACTTTGGTCGCTGTGCGAGAACAATTGCGCGGGCACCGGCACGCTGCCCGCCTGGTATTCGGACTTGGTGATCGGATACACGAGCGGGCCCACATTCGCCGCGATCGCGAGCGGCGATGGTGTTGCGATGCGGTTGAACAATCCGCGCAGCAAGGGCATCGACGCGTGCAACCCATAGCTGCCGCCGCCGGTCGGCGCGACACTTGGGGTCAGCGGCAACAATTCAGCGCTCGGCAGAGCCAACGCGCCTCGCGCCGCCTGGTATTGCGCGTACTCCGTGGTGCTGGTTGGCACGATCATGTTGAACGCATCGTTTCCACCGTAAAGATATACGCACACCAGCGCGCGATAGTCTTCGCCGAGCAGGCGCGGTTCGGCCGTCGCTGCGGCATGCGCGATCGACATCTTGCCGGCAAACTGGCTGAACAGCGCCGAGGAAGCCGTTGCGCACAAAGCACGTTGTATAAAGTCGCGTCGTTTCATGCATCACCGCTCGATCGCATATTCGGGGGAGCTCTGGATCAGCCACACGGCATCCTGTACGCGCTGCCGGCGTTGCTGCGTGGAGCCGGCCGGCATGCTCTGCACATAAGCCACCAGCGTTTGGTACATGAAATTGGACATGGTCCGATTCATGAACAGGAGATCGTAACGGTCGACCAAGCGTGCCGCATCAGTGGCAAAAGCCAACTCCGGTTCCAGATCGACGACGACGTCCTCGGGCTCCTGAAATGCAAATCCTCGCCACGCATAAAACACCTTGCTGCCGAGACCATTTGCAACGCTGGCGATCGACGTATCGGTGGTGATCTGGAACTCCGCCGCATCCAGATTCAAGGTGGACAATTCACCGGGTGGGCGATAGTCCGGCAGGAAGAAATTGAATACCGTCGGCGAACGCAACGACGCCTGTGCCAGATAGCCTTCAGGATTCCACTCGCGATAACGGCCATCGTCCGCGCGCGCATGAAACGCCCGCCACACCTGGCTCTGGCGCAGCAGGGGCTCGCGCAGTTTGCCGGCGTTGCTCGCCAGCGTTGGCAAGGTGCGTGCTTCGGAATCCATCAGCACCGCGCGCACTGTGGCACCCAGATCGCCGCGCACGCCGGACCCATTGTTAACAAATATTGCCGCGACGCGACCAACATAGGCTGCGCTCGGATTTCCTGTGACCAGGCGCTTGATGAGATGCCGTGCGACAAACGGCGGTACGTTGGGGTGATTGAAAATATTGTCGAGCGCCGCGTGGAGGTCACCGACGGCGGTTCCACCGCCAGGCAGCACGCCAGTGTTCGCGCCGACCGCACCGGTATAGGCCAGCAGTTGCTTGCTGCCCGCGCTGGCATGATAGCTCTCCCAGGCTTCCATCGGCAGAACCCAGCCATTGGTTCCGCTCGGACAATATTCCCATTCCCACGGTTGTCCACCTTGTGGGACCGGGCAGGCGTGCCAGTTCCAGCCGGTAAACACGTGCGCGAAGCCCCGGATCGTATCCTGGTTGTAGGTAGGGATCGGCTGACCACCAGTGAGCATCACGCTGCCATCCGACGCCAGTCGTACCAGACCGACCGAAAACAATTGCATGATCTCCCGCGCGTAGTTTTCGTCCGGCCGGATATTTCCCTCCGGCTTCTGGTTCTTGAACATCGACAGGTAGTGACCCATCACTGGATTGAGCGTGACGTTTTCCAGCAGCGTGCGATAGCTGCCGAATGCGCCGTTGACCAACACGTCGTAGTAGGCGGCCATCGCGATCGGTTCGTTCTCGATCGTGCCGTTGCGATCGGAAACCACGAATAATTCGCTCAGGGCAAAAGCCACTCGCTGGCGCAGTTGATCGGGTGCTGTGATCGCGCGCAGCCACCAGGCTTCTTGCCGGCTGTTTTGGTAGACATCCAACCCCGCAGCAGCCTGCGCATCAAGGTACGGTCGGTGCAGGGACGCCGGCAGGGCCAGTTGCTCGGTCACCCACGCGTTGTAGCCCATGCGGCGCACGCGGGAGATTTCCGCCAGGTCCGGACCGAATGTCGCCTGGGTCAGGAAGCGCGCGGACTGCGCGTCCGACCAGGGGCCTTCAACGTGATCCTCGAACCCAGAGTCGAATACATGGCCACCGGCCAGTACGATGGACGACTGGGCGGTCATCGCCACTGCCCATGCGCAGCGACGGAGAATCCTGCTCATCTGAGATCCCTTCGTTGACGGTACGCCCCCGGCTGATAAGACTAGGCGCAATGCACGCGCTTCAATGAGAGACCTGTCACAACGTGAATCGACCCTTGCGACACATTTGGCACTTGGCATTCGCCGGCTATGCGGCGTTTGCCATTTTTCCAGCGAATGCGCTGAATGGCTGCCTCATGGCGGATTTCGTCGACCGACGCGGACTTGCGCAGATTCAGGTCGCCAACGATGACCCGACCAATCCATTCCGCTACCGACCGCGGTGCGTAACCGTCAGCGAAGGCACCCATGTGGTATTCAGGGCCGTTCCGAATTTCGGCATGCATCCCCTATACGGCGGCGCGGTCAGCGGCGGCGTCGCAACGATCGACCCCACCAGCCCGATTGGTTCCAACGGTCTGGGCAACGAAGCCGACCGGCTGCTTATCGAGATCGGCGAGTTTCCCTTTTTTTGCGACGTCCACTACGCGCAGGGCATGGCCGGTTCGATCCGCGTCGTCCCGGAATTGTTTAAAGATGGATTCGATGCGGCGCTGCTTCGATGATCGGTCTGCGCAACGACTTTGATGGTACTCGGGGAAACGCGAGCGAGCTTGGCGTTCGGCGCCTGTGACAAGCAGCAAGCGAACGATGTCGACCGTCGTGGGAATGATCTAAGAGCTCAGCCAGAACAGGTCCGCCAGCTCACGCTTGGCACCGTCCAACATCGAGGCGAACTCTGGTCAAGCGTAAGCGCTCGGCCGCGCCAACTCGATCACACGATGTGGAGATGTGCGGGATTGCGCTGCGGGTTACCAGCGATGCGGCAGCAACTCAGCGATACGCCGATCCGGATGTGTCGGTGGTCGAGTGAGC